>JANTFI010000064.1 GCA_024763505.1 Gammaproteobacteria bacterium | reverse complement strand
CCTTGCGATTATGCGATTGCAGCGATCCAGCAATTTCTCGATGCCGATATGCCGATCTTCGGCATCTGCCTCGGCCATCAATTACTGTCACTGGCCAGTGGCGCGAAAACCATGAAAATGAAGTTCGGTCATCATGGCGCCAATCATCCGGTGCAGGATCTGGATAGCGGCGTAGTCATGATCACCAGCCAGAATCATGGCTTTGCCGTCGATGAAGACAGCTTGCCGCAAAACCTCAAGGCAACTCACCGATCGCTGTTCGATGGCTCGCTGCAAGCGGTACATCGCATCGATAAACCCGCATTCAGCTTTCAGGGGCATCCCGAAGCCAGCCCGGGGCCGCACGATGTTGCGCCGCTTTTTGATCATTTCTTCGAACTTATCGAACAAAACCAGCAAGGTGGAGCCGCCTGATGCCACGCAGAGAAGATATCCAGAGCGTATTGATTATCGGTGCCGGCCCGATCGTCATCGGCCAGGCCTGTGAATTCGATTACTCCGGCGCGCAAGCCTGCAAGGCGCTGAAGGAAGAAGGCTATCGGGTCATTCTGATCAATTCCAATCCGGCCACCATAATGACCGACCCCGGCACCGCCGATTCGGTTTACATCGAGCCGATTCACTGGAAAGTGGTGGAAAAAATCATCGAGAAGGAACGTCCCGATGCCCTTTTGCCGACCATGGGTGGGCAGACCGCGCTCAACTGTGCGCTCGATCTCGACCGCGAAGGCGTGCTGGAAAAATACGGCGTCGAAATGATCGGCGCCAGCCGCGAAGCCATCGACATGGCGGAAGATCGTGACCAGTTTCGTCAGGCGATGGATGACATCGGTCTGGCCACGCCGCGTTCCTACATCGCACATAGTCTGGAAGAAGCCTGGCAAGGTCAGCCGCAGATCGGTTTTCCGGTCATCATCCGCCCGTCTTTTACGATGGGCGGCAGTGGCGGTGGTATCGCCTATAACCGTGAAGAATTTGAAGCCATCGTCAAACGCGGGCTGGATTTGTCGCCGACCAATGAAGTGTTGTGCGAAATGTCGATTCTCGGCTGGAAAGAATATGAAATGGAAGTGGTGCGCGACAAGAAGGACAATTGCATCATCATTTGCTCGATCGAAAACCTCGACCCGATGGGCGTACACACCGGCGATTCGATCACGGTCGCGCCGGCGCAAACCCTGACCGACAAGGAATATCAGATCATGCGCGATGCGTCGCTGGCGGTGCTGCGCAAGATCGGCGTCGAAACCGGCGGTTCCAACGTGCAGTTTTCGATCAACCCCGACAACGGTGAAATGATCATCATCGAGATGAACCCGCGGGTGTCGCGCTCGTCGGCGCTGGCGTCCAAGGCCACCGGTTTCCCGATCGCCAAGGTCGCGGCCAAACTCGCGGTCGGCTATACGCTGGACGAATTGCAAAACGATATTACCGGCGGTGCGACCCCGGCTTCGTTTGAGCCTTCGATCGATTATGTCGTAACCAAGATTCCGCGTTTCACCTTCGAAAAATTTCCGCAGGCCGATGACCGTCTCGGCACCCAGATGAAATCGGTCGGCGAAGTGATGGCGATCGGACGCAGCTTTCAGGAATCGTTCCAGAAGGCGCTGCGTGGGCTGGAAACCGGCGTCGATGGTCTCGACGAGATTCTCGATCTGCAGGAGTTGACGCAGGAGCAGCAGGAAGAAATCTACCGCTCCGAATTGCGGTTGCCGGGCGCGAAACGTATCTGGTTTGTCGCCGATGCCTTTCGCAGCGGTTATAGCCTTGAGCAGATATTTATGCAGAGCAAGATCGACCCGTGGTTTCTGGTGCAGATTGAAGATATCGTCCAGACCGAAAATGACTTGCGCGGGCGCAGCGTCGAATCGCTCAGCGCCGAGGAATTTTTCAGGCTCAAGCGTAAAGGCTTTTCCGATCGCCGCCTCGCCACCGTGATGGGGTCGGACGAGCTGACCGTGTCGGCGGCTCGCCGCGCGCTCAAGATACGGCCGGTGTACAAACGCGTCGATACCTGTGCCGCCGAGTTTGCGTCTTCCACCGCGTATCTGTATTCCAGCTATGAAATGGAATGCGAAGCCGATGTCAGCGATCGTGACAAGATCATCGTGCTCGGTGGCGGCCCGAATCGCATCGGGCAAGGCATCGAGTTTGATTACTGCTGTGTGCACGCGGCGATGGCGATGCGTGAAGATGGCTATGAAACCATCATGGTCAACTGCAACCCGGAAACCGTGTCCACCGATTACGACACCTCTGACCGCTTGTATTTCGAGCCGCTGACGCAGGAAGATGTGATGGAAATCATCCACATCGAACAGCCCAAAGGCGTGATCGTGCAATTCGGCGGGCAAACCCCGCTCAATCTGGCGCGCGCGCTGGAAGCGGCCGGTGTGCCGATTGTCGGCACCACGCCGGATTCCATTGATCTGGCCGAAGATCGTGAGCGCTTTCAGCAAATGATCCATGCATTGAAATTGCGCCAGCCGCCGAATCGCATCGCTTTTGATGTGGTCAGTTCTGCCAAACTGGCGGATGAAGTCGGCTTTCCGCTGGTGGTGCGCCCGAGTTATGTGCTGGGCGGCCGGGCGATGGAAATCGTCCACGATCAGGAAGATTTGCAACGCTACATGACCGAAGCGGTCAAGGTCACCAAAGATTCACCGGTGTTGCTCGACCGTTTTCTCGACGATGCGGTAGAAGTCGATGTCGATGCCATCTGCGATGGCGAACAGGTTTTCATCGGCGGCTTGATGGAACACATCGAGCAGGCCGGCGTGCACTCTGGCGATTCAGCCTGTTCGCTGCCGCCTTATACCTTATCGCAAGAGATTCAGGCCGAGCTTTGCCGTCAGGTCGAAGCGATGTCCAAAGCGCTCAACGTGGTCGGCCTGATGAATACCCAGTTTGCGATCAAGGGTGATGATGTGTACATCCTCGAAGTCAATCCACGGGCGTCGCGCACCGTGCCGTTTGTGTCGAAGGCCACCGGTGTTGCACTGGCCAAGGTCGCGGCTCGCTGCATGGTCGGACAAAGCCTGGCTTCGCAGGGATATTCCGAACAAGTCGTCCCCGATTTCGTTTCGGTCAAGGAATCGGTGTTCCCGTTCGCCAAGTTTCAGGGGGTCGATCCGATCCTCGGGCCGGAAATGAAATCCACCGGCGAAGTGATGGGTATCGGCAAAAGCTTTGGCGAAGCCTTTTCCAAGGGCTTACTGGCTTCCGGCATCCTGTTGCCACAGGCTGGACGAGCATTTATCAGTGTTCGCGATCCGGACAAGAAATCACTGGTCAAACTGGCCAGCGCATTGATCAAGAATGACTTCAAGCTGGTTGCCACGGCCGGAACGGCCAAGGTGATCCATGAAGCCGGTTTCGATTGCGAGCATGTCAACAAGGTCAAGGAAGGTCGTCCGCACATCGTGGATATGATCAAGAACAATGAAATTTCCCTGATCATCAACACCACGGAAGGCCGTGCCGCGATCGCCGATTCCTATGAAATCCGCCGCGAAGCCCTGATGCATGGCGTGACTTACACCACCACACTGGCCGGTGGTCTGGCCACCTGCATGGCGATGGCGCACCGTGAGATCGATCAGGTTTATCGCCTGCAAGAGTTGCATGAATAACTTGCAACCCGGGCCAGGCGGAATTACTGTGAAACCAACCACTTTTTTACAGGCAAGAGAGAAATGAACCAGACACCTTTGACGGCTGCCGGTGCAGAGCGTTTGAAAAAAGAATTGCAGGAACTCAAAACGGTGCGTCGACCGACCGTGATCGAAGCGATTGCGGTCGCGCGTGATCATGGCGACCTGAAAGAAAATGCCGAATATCATGCCGCGCGCGAAGAGCAGGGCTTTATCGAGGGACGCATCAAGGAACTCGAGTCGGCGATTTCCAACTCGCAGATTATTGATGTCACCAAACTCAACGCCAATGGTCGCGTTGTTTTCGGCAGTACCGTTGATTTGTTCGATGTGGATACCGAAGAAGAAGTCAGTTACCAGATCGTCGGCGATATCGAAGCCGATATCAATGAAAACCGCATTGCCATCAGTTCACCGATTGCGCGAGCACTGATCGGCAAGGAAGAAGGCGAAGAAGTCGTAGTCGAAGCACCGGCCGGTTCCAAGGAATACGTCATCTCGGCTGTGCATTACGTGTAAGGTCCATAGTTATTGTCGAATGAAATTGCATTGCCCAGAGCGCTACGTCACAGTAAGTTTTAGAAAAAGATCGTACCCATAAGTAGATGACAAGCTGATGCGTTCAACCGAGTCAGTCCATCTTGCAGGGTGGGACTTCTTCCACCACGGCAGGCAAAAGTCGATCAGGAAACCGGATCATGAATATCCCCGAATTGAACCCCGAACAAGCACGTGTAATCGGCTGCCTGCTGGAGAAATCCGTGGTCACGCCCGACCAGTATCCGCTGACGTTGAATGCTCTGACCAACGCCTGTAACCAGAAATCCAGTCGCAATCCGGTGATGTCACTGACCCAGGGCGAAGTGCAACATGCCGCGCGCGAGCTGGAAGCGAAAAACCTGCTCAGCGTGGAAGAAAACTTCAAGCGCGGGGTGGAAAAATACAAGCACCGCTTTTGCAATACCGGTTTTAGCGAACTGCAATTCAATCCGGCCCAATTTGCCGTCATCACGTTGCTATTGTTGCGCGGTGCGCAGACACCGGGCGAACTCAAATCACGCAGCGGCCGCCTGCATGAATTTTCTGATCATCAGGAAGTGCTGGAAACCCTGAACTCACTGATCGATTTCGAAGGTGCTGCGCTGCTCGTCAAGCTACCACGCCAGCCGGGGCGCAAGGACAGCGAGTACATGCATCAATTCTCGGGCGAAATCGATCTGCAAGAATACGCAAGCCAGAATCCACCAACGGCTGCGCGTTCATCCGAACCTTCGCTGCGCGAGCAAGTGCTGACCTTGCAGCAACGCGTCGAAAAGCTGGAGCAGCAATTATCGTCCCTGTTGAAAACCTGAGCCGGTTTTCGCTGCCGATTGGAAAATCACTCTGGCACAAATTTGTCCAGACTGAAGTTTGGTTTTATTAGCCGGATGAAATCCTGTAGGCTAGGCTGTATTTTCCGCGTGATGTCTGTTTGCTGATGCTGCCTATTTTCAGTTTCCTGATGCCTGGCTCGATTGAAAATTCAACTGCAACTCTGGCTCGCTATCCTGTTACTGTCGAGACGTGATGAATCAAGCCGCCAATCGAAAACTTGCCATCATGTTTACCGACCTGGTTGGCTATTCTTCCATGATGGTGGCGAATGAAGAGCAGGCGATCAAACGCCTGGCCGAATACCGGGATATCCTGTTTCGTATAATCCAGACCCATTCCGGCAAGGTGATTGATTCTGCCGGTGACTCCGTATTCGCCTCCTTTTCCAACTTGAGGCAGGCGGCGGAAGCTGCGCTTGAAATTCAGCGTTCACTACAGCAATACAACAAAGATCACGCTGACCCTATTCAGGCAAGAATTGGCTTGCACTATGGCGAGGTGCTGGAAAAAGGAGATATTGTTTACGGAGATGATGTCAATATTGCCGCCCGGCTTGAATCGCTGGGAGACCCCGAAGGTATTTGTATTTCAGAACCGGTTTATCAGTCGCTGCAACCGCAGCAGCAGCGAGATTGCGTCAAATTCGGTCGGCCGGAACTGAAAAATATCGGCAGCAACCTGCAGGTTTATCATTTGTTTCACGGCCCGGTCAGTGTGGCCAAGCGGTTGCAACTTCAATTCAGACGATTAAAAATTTATCTGGGTACGCACAAATTCATCAGTCTGGCGTTGATTGCCGCCATGTTGCTGTTGGTGATGTATGCCTCTGCTACCATTTTCTCTTCGCCACCGAGTCGTGACTATCAGGTCGCGCTCAATAAAATTCAAAACCTGAATCCGGATTCCCTGCCACAGTATTACACCATCGGTATCGAGGATGAAATACGCGCCCGCATCCAACGGATTCCCCGTGTGTTTGTCAGCACAGCGGAAGATCAGGGCAGGGCAGATGTGATTATATCGGGTAGCATGCAACGTCAGACGGGTCGGGTTCGGCTGACTTACCGGATTGTTCGGGCAGACAATGGCGTGCTGGTCGGAAAAGGCAGTGTGGATGGAGAATTAACCGATATGTGGACGTTGCAAGGCAAACTGGTCGATGGCATCGAGCAGGCTTTGAGCCAGCAATGGAATTTACCGATCGCAAGCAAGAAAACCGCCACGCCCAATATTTCTGCTCAGGCGTATCAATATTATCTGCAAGCTCGGGAATATGCCAAGCGGCCCGATGATCGAAAAACCTTGGCAGTTTCAATTTCACTGTATAAAAAAGCGCTCGATCTGGATGATGGTTTTGCGGCTGCTTATGCCGGTCTTTGTGATGCGTATTGGGGGACATATCTACTGGAAAAGGATACCGGCAAGGTTGATCAGGCGGAACAAGCCTGTTTGCAGGCGCAAGCCCTGAATGCCGAATCGGCGGAAGTCCAGACCGCTCTGGGTGAAATTTACCGGGGCACAGGAAAGTTGACCCAATCGATCGCGGCATTTAACCGGGCGATCAGCCTTGAGCCGCGCAATATTTCAGCCTACATCGGGCTTGCCGATGCCTACGCCAATAACGACCAACCGGATCTGGCGGAACAGACTTATCTGAGGGCGGTTGGCCTGCAACCGGGAAACTGGAAAGCCTGGGTCAGTTATGGTGGCTTCAATTTTGATCGCGGAGACTTTGCCAGGGCCGAAACCGCTTTCAGAAAAGTAGTCGAACTGGTTCCGGACAGCGTCGATGCCTATGCCAATCTTGGTGCCACATTGTTATTTCAGGGGCGTATCAAGGAGGCGGCACAAATCTTTGGCAAACAGGCGCAATTGGATCCTTCGGCGACGATTTTATCCAATGCCGCAACCATGTATTACTATGATGGTGAATTTGAAAAGGCTCGTGAGTTATATCAGAAAGCCATCCGGCTGACCCCCGAGCAATGCCTGTTATGGTCCAATCTGGCCGATGCCCTGCACCAGATCCCCGAGCGACAGAATCAGGCCATCGAATCCGATCGGCAAGCCTTGATTCGTTGCAATAAAGAAACTGAAATTAATACGGACGATAAAATTATTCTCGTCATCATCAGTCGCTTGCGCGCCCGGCTGGGGCAAATGGAAGCGGCACGCGAGTTGATCGACAAGAATGACTTGCAGCATTCATCAGATCCTTCTGTGCAACTGTATCTGGCGCTGACGTATGCGCACAGTAATCAGCTTGATGCGATGAAAAACGCGCTGGCACAAGCAGTCAAACAAGGGTACCCTCGCTTTCTAGTGAAGGCGGAGCCAGCGTTTGCTCCCTTCCGAAATCAACACTGGTTTGAATCGATTGTGCAAGGCGATCAACCTGAGAACCAGAAATAAAACACGAAGGATTACATCTAAGGAGAAACCAATGAAAAAATCACCGACATACCTGTTGATGGGGTTGATAGCGGTGTTCGCTCTTGGCGGATGCGCTACCGGAAAGCAGCAAAATTTCAATGAATTCTTATCCAAATGTCCACCCCAGCCCAGACAATTCAGCGTCAAGGTTTTGATCAGCAATGGTCAACCGATGGTAAAACCAGATACGGTCGTGGCCTGCCCCAGTGATGACATTATTTTTAAATCGGTGGGCAAACCGCTGGATTTCAAGATCGAATTTGACAGGGTAAGCCCATTCAAGGGAAATCTCAGCGCCAGGAAAGGTGTAGCCAAAGGAAAGGTAACCGTACGTCCGGATTCCGATCTTGCCGGTTTTAAATACAATGTGGTAGTGCCCGGATATCCTGATCTGGATCCGCTGATTATTATCAAGAGACGCTAGCGGCAGTACTATGTATCAAATTCTGGTTTTCGGGTGCATCGATTTAGCGTGTGAATATCCGTAGCCGGAATTCGCTTCAATTCTTTACAAATTTCAGAAACCGCGTGCTTTTCGGGTTTTTGCGAAACAATACGACCACGTTACCGATGCTCTGGATGCGTTCGGCTTTCAGGGATGTACAGACTTGATCGATCAAATCCTGCTTGTCGGCCTTGTCGCCGGCCGGGATTTTTATCTTGATCAATTCATGGTGGTCGATGCTCGATTCCAGTTCGTTCAAGACGTTTTCCGATAGCCCGTGCTGGCCGATCATGACCACAGGTTTGAGCTTGAGGCGGTGAGATTCGGCGCGCAGGGCGCGTACCTGCTGGCTGGTTAAGGGCATACGGCTACAGACATGGAATTGAACGGGCGCGGATTGTATCATAAGCGGCCGATTTTACACGACATCCATCATGGCCAGATCCAAGTCCAGCAAACGCTGGCTGCAAGAACATCATTCCGATCATTATGTGCAGCAATCGCGGCTCGATGGCTATCGCTCTCGCGCGGTGTACAAGCTGATCGAATTGCAGGAGAAAGACCACCTGCTCAAGCCAGGCCAGTTCGTCGTCGATCTCGGTGCCGCCCCCGGTGGCTGGAGTGAATATGCCGGGCAATTTGCCAGCAAGGGCGGTCGCCTGATCGCGGTCGATATCCTGCCGATGGATGCCATTAACGATGTCGATATCATCACCGGCGACTTCACCGAGCAAGCCGTGCTGGATGAAATTCTCGGGCGTATCGATAACGCCAGAGTAGACCTTGTATTATCGGATATGGCCCCCAATATAAGTGGCATTGAAACCGTCGATCAGCCCAAATCCATGTATCTGGTGGAACTGGCTTTTGATTTTGCCCGTCAGGTGCTGGATCAAAATGGTGCTTTTGCGGTCAAAATGTTTCAGGGTGCCGGGTTCGATGAACTGGTCAGGGATTTCCGCCAGACTTTTCAGTCGGTCAAGTTCCGCAAGCCCAGGGCATCGCGCCCCAGATCCCGTGAAGTTTATGCGGTTTGTCAGGGCCTCAAGTGAGGCAAAATCGGCATAATCACTGTATTCACCCTGAGTGATATGTAAGAATGCAAGGCAATTTGTTTAAAAACGGCTCCTTCGAGTCAGGTAACTGAATGTGAATGACGTAGCAAAGAATTTGATTTTATGGGTTGTGATCGCCGTCGTGCTGCTGTCGGTGTTCCAGAATTTTGGCACCCGCGAAAGCGCCGGTCGCAACATGGTGTACTCCGATTTTCTGGCTCAGGTTGATTCCGGACAAGTCAGCGAAGTGGTGATCGAAGGTCAAAAAATCACAGGCAAACTGGCCAGCGGCTCGACCTTTTCTACCTATAGCCCGGAAACCAATAACTCGCCGCTGATCGGCGACCTGCAAAAGGCCGGTGTGCGCATCGTCGCCAAACCGCCGGAGCAACCCTCGCTGCTGGCGCATATGTTTATCAGCTGGTTCCCGTTTATCGTACTGATCGGGTTGTGGATTTTCTTCATGCGCCAGATGCAGGGCGGCGGCGGTGGCCGCGGTGCGATGTCATTTGGCAAGTCGAAGGCACGGTTGATGGGTGAAGACCAGATCAATGTGACCTTTTCCGATGTCGCCGGTGTTGATGAAGCGAAAGAAGAAGTAGCTGAGCTGGTCGAATTTCTGCGCGATCCTTCCAAATTCCAGAAGCTCGGTGGCAAGATTCCGCGCGGCGTTTTGATGGTCGGCTCGCCCGGCACCGGTAAAACCCTGTTGGCCAAGGCTATTGCCGGCGAAGCCAAGGTACCTTTCTTTACGATTTCCGGTTCCGATTTCGTCGAAATGTTCGTCGGTGTCGGCGCCTCGCGTGTGCGCGATATGTTCGAGCAAGCCAAGAAGCATAGTCCCTGCATCATCTTTATTGATGAAATCGACGCGGTCGGCCGCCATCGTGGTGCCGGTTTGGGCGGCGGTCATGACGAGCGCGAACAAACACTGAACCAGTTGCTGGTTGAAATGGATGGCTTTGAAGGCAGCGAGGGCGTCATTGTCATCGCCGCCACCAACCGTCCTGACGTGCTTGATCCTGCGCTGCTGCGCCCCGGACGTTTCGACCGTCAGGTTGTCGTACCGCTGCCGGATGTTCGTGGCCGTGCGCAAATCCTCAAGGTGCATATGCGCAAGGTTCCTGCGGCCGAGAATGTCGATGCCATGGTTATCGCTCGGGGAACACCCGGTTTCTCCGGTGCCGATCTGGCCAATCTGGTCAATGAGGCAGCCCTGTTTGCTGCTCGCGGAAACAACAAACTGGTGACGATGGAACACTTCGAACGCGCCAAGGACAAGATCATGATGGGCGCCGAGCGCAAGTCGATGATCATGAAAGACGATGAGAAAAAGCTCACCGCTTATCACGAAGCCGGTCATGCCATTGTCGGACGGCTGGTGCCGGAGCATGACCCGGTGTACAAGGTATCGATTATCCCGCGCGGACGCGCGCTGGGCGTGACCATGTTCTTGCCCGAAGAAGACCGCTACAGCTATAGCCGCAAGCATCTGGAAAGTCAGATTTCGAGCCTGTTTGGTGGCCGCATCGCCGAGCAATTGATCTTCGGCGATGATGCGGTAACCACCGGTGCCTCCAACGATATCGAACGGGCCACCGAGATTGCGCGCAATATGGTGACCAAATGGGGACTGTCCGACCGCATGGGGCCACTGACCTATTCGGAAGATGATGGCGAAGTGTTTCTTGGTCGCAGCGTGACCAATACCAAAACCGTTTCGGATGAAACCGCACATGCGATCGATTCCGAGATTCGCGGCTTTATCGACCGCAACTACCAGCGCGCCTATGACATCTTGCAAGAGAATATTGAAAAACTGCATTTGATGGCAGACGCCCTGATGAAATATGAAACCATTGACTCGGATCAGATCGATACGATCATGCAGGGCAAGGAACCGGGGCCACCGAAAGACTGGAGTGACACCACCCCGGGCAATCCATCGGACGGCGGTGATGATGCCAGTGTCAAGAAAGCTGATAAGGACAAGGTCGAGAAAAAACCGGATTTATCTGACCCCGCCAGCTTGCACTAACGATTGGCTCTGTAGCGGCCGGGTGATTTCACCCGGCCTTTTTTATGTCATCTTATGGATTGCCCTGCCTACTTCGATAAAACTTATCGATGAAACTCGACCTGAATAAAATCAACATCATGGGGGTGATCAATACCACGCCCGATTCATTTTCCGATGGCGGTCGGTTTGTGCAAACCGATACGGCGCTGGAATACGCCCGCAAGTTGATCGATGAAGGGGCCGACATACTCGATATCGGCGGTGAATCGACCCGGCCGGGGGCGGCCGAAGTCCCGGTTGATGAAGAAATTCGCCGAACCATTCCGCTGATCGAAGCGATCCGCCGTTTTTCATCAATCCCGATTTCGATCGACACCAGCAAACCCGAAGTGATGCGTGCCGCCGCCGATGCAGGCGCCGATATTATCAATGATGTGTGGGCGCTGCGTCGCGAAGGCGCGCTGCAGGCCGCCGCCGATTGTGGCTTGAGAGTCTGCCTGATGCACATGCAGGGTTCGCCGGACTCGATGCAGGACAACCCGCAGTATGACCACGTCGTGGCCGAAGTCAGTGAATTCCTGCAGCAGCGAATCGATGCCGCGCTCGCAGCCGGGATTGAGCGTTCCCGTTTGATTATTGACCCCGGTTTCGGCTTTGGCAAAACGTTGCAGCAAAACCTGCAGTTACTGGATGGACTGGATGAATTCACGCTGTATGGTTTGCCGGTGATGGTTGGTATATCGCGCAAATCGATGTTGGGGCTGATCACCGGAAAAGACGTAGACCAGCGCCTTGCGGCCAGTTTGTCGGCCGCGGTGATTGCAGCGATGTCCGGAGCCAATATCATTCGTGTGCATGATGTCACAGAAACCGTGGATGCACTGGCTATAGTGCAAGCCCTGCAAACTGTTCAGAATCCATAACCCGAGAGGAACCTCATGACCAGACGCTATTTCGGAACCGATGGCATTCGCGGCCGGGTCGGCCAGGAACCGATGACCGCGGACTTTGTCATGAAACTCGGCTGGGCGGCCGGCAAGGTTTTATCGAAACAAGGCAAGGGGCATGTGGTGATCGGCAAGGATACCCGGATCTCCGGCTATATCTTCGAAGCGGCACTGGAAGCCGGCCTGGCTGCGGCCGGCCTGGATGTCACATTGATGGGTCCGATGCCGACCCCGGCAGTGGCTTATATGACCCAGGCGTTGCGTGCCACGGCGGGTATTGTGATCAGCGCTTCGCATAACCCGTATTACGATGACGGGGTCAAATTCTTCAATGCGGATGGCTTCAAGCTGCCGGATTCGACCGAGCATGAAATAGAGAAAATGCTGGATCAAGACTTGAAAATGGTCGAATCGCGCGATCTGGGAAAAGTCTATCGGATGGAAGACTCCCGCGCACGATACATAGAATTCTGCAAAAACTCGATCCCGTTTCGCACTTCACTCAAGGGTATGAAAATCGTACTTGACTGTGCGCATGGTGCGACTTATCACGTGGCACCGAGCGTGTTTCGCGAACTGGGCGCAGAAGTCTTCGAAATGGGCGTCGAACCGAATGGTTTGAATATCAACAAGGATTGTGGTGCGCTGCATCCCGAAGCCATGCGCGCACTGGTGCTCGAGCATCAGGCCGATGTCGGCATCGCATTTGATGGTGACGGAGACCGGGTGATGATGATGGATGCCAGCGGAGAAGTCATGGATGGTGATGAAATCCTGTTCGTCATAGCCAAGAGCCAATTGCTGGAAGGCGGTCTGGAAGGCGGTGTGGTCGGTACGCTGATGACCAATCTGGGACTTGAACATGCGTTGAACCAGCAAGGCATCGCGTTCGAGCGAGCCAATGTCGGTGATCGCTATGTGATGGAAAAACTCAAGTCCAATGGCTGGTATATCGGCGGTGAGAATTCCGGGCATATTATTGCCCTCAACCAGACGACCACTGGCGATGGCATTATTGCCGCTTTGCAAGTCCTGAACTGGATGGTCGAGCAGGATGTCTCGCTGGCCGAAGCCCGTCAGGGAATGAACAAATATCCACAAGTCATGATCAATGTGCCGCTGCAGCACAAGTTTGATGCCGGCGATTTTCCGCAGATTCAGCTGGCGGTAGAGCAGGTCGAGAAAGAGCTAAATGGCCGTGGGCGGGTGTTGTTGCGACCCTCTGGCACCGAGCCACTGATCCGGGTTATGGTCGAAGGACAGGATGCACGACAGGTCGACACCCTGGCCAACCAGGTTGCCGATGTAGTCAAGCAAGTAGCTGCGATTCACTGAGCGGTAGCAATCGATTTTTCACCTGTTGAAGGCAGGCACGAAGCGATAGCAAGTTTGCGATCTCGATAACGCCGGCTTCGACCGGCAAGCCGATACTCGAAAATGGCCAATATCCCGGATATATCATTGGATAAGTCTTGATAGGCATTGATTTCTGTGGCGTAGACTTGTACCCTTTGCGCCCGTTTTGAACACACACCTCACGAGGTAAGCATGCGTCGTACCCTGATTGCCGGAAACTGGAAAATGAATGGCTCGCTGGCCAGCATCAACGAATTGATGAATGGCATCAAAAGCGGCCTTTCGGATGTCACCAATGCCGACATGGCTGTGTGCCCTCCGGCCGTTTATATTCCGGCCGTGCGCGAACTGATTGGCGATGCTCATATCGGACTGGGGTCGCAGAATGTCTGTGATCAGGCTTCCGGAGCATTTACCGGTGAACTGGCGGCATCGATGCTGAAAGAATTCGATTGTCAGTATGCCATTATCGGTCACTCTGAACGCCGCAGCCTGTATGGTGAGTCTGACGAACTGGTGGCCAGGCGCTTTGCAATGGCGGTTGAATCCGGTTTGATTCCGCTGTTTTGCATCGGCGAAACACTGGAAGAGCGTGAAAGCGGCGTCACCGAAGATGTGGTTTCCCGCCAGATCGACGCGGTCATCAATACACAGGGTGTTGAAGCCATTGCCAAGTGTGTGATTGCCTACGAGCCGGTCTGGGCGATTGGTACCGGTAAAACCGCATCGCCCGAGCAGGCTCAGGCGGTGCATGCCTATATTCGTGGCAAACTGGCGGCACTGAATGCCGAGGTCGCTGAAAAGGTACAGATTTTATACGGTGGCAGCATGAATGCCGGCAATGCTGCGGAACTGCTTTCACAACCGGATATTGATGGCGGCCTGATCGGTGGCGCTTCGCTCAAGCCAGAAGATTTCCTGGCTATCGGAAAATCGGCTTAAACCCTTAGAGAATATTTCATGGAAAATATCAACGCAATTTTACTGGTGCTGCAGGTTCTGCTGTCGATTTCGCTGATTACTCTGATCCTGCTGCAGCATGGCAAGGGCGCAGACGCCGGTGCCGCTTTCGGTAGTGGTGCTTCAGCCACGGTTTTCGGTGCGCAGGGATCCGGTAACTTTTTGACCAAGTCAACGGCTGTACTGGCGACATTGTTTTTTATCACCAGCTTATCGTTGGCTTATCTGGCCAGTCATCGTGCCGCCCCGAGTAGTATTGTCGACTCGGTTGTCGATAGCGTACCCGCGCAGGTGGTCGAGCAACCTTCAACCATTCTGCAACAACCGGCCAGCGATTTGCCGCCGGTTGACGCCAGTGAAGCCATGCAGGCGCCAGCCGCAGGTTCTGACCTGCCACCCGCAGAGTAATGATCACAGCCGACGTGGTGGAATTGGTAGACACGCTATCTTGAGGGGGTAGTGGCGAGAGCCGTGCCGGTTCGACTCCGGCCGTCGGCACCATTTTGGTGATAAAACAACCGTCTTCTGGACGGTTTTTTTATGCCTGTTATCACTCAGGTGACAGAACCGGGTGTCCCTGTGCTTTATAGTAGTATGCACTAATTAACTGAATGATCAGGGAAATAACCATGCAAAAAATTGATCTAAAAAACGAAGTCGTAAAACGATTCGGTTCTTACTCGCTTTTCATTGGCATCTTGTTGGCGCTGCTCGGTGCAGTCGGTATTCTGTTACCAGAAATGATGTCGCTGGGTACGGAAGTGTTGCTGGCCTGGTTGCTGCTGCTAGGTGGTTTGTTTTGGGCTATGCACACATTCAAATACAGCCGGCGCAGTATCATGGACTGGCTCAAGCCGATTCTGTTGATCGCGTCCGGTGTGTTGATGGTGGTTTATCCGCTTTCCGGCGTAGCCAGTGTTGGTCTGTTGCTGGCGATCTATCTGTTGATGGATTCTTTTAGCAGCTTTGTGCTGGCACAAAGTATCCATCCGGACAAGGGTTGGGGCTGGATGGCTTTCAATGGCGTGATGTCTGCCTTGCTGGCAGGGCTTTTTCTGGTCGGCTGGCCGGCTACCTCGATGTGGCTGGTTGGCCTGTATGTGGGTATCAGTCTGTTCTTCGATGGAACTGCGCTGATCTTTGTCGGTTGGATGCTTTATAAGGAGGGCAAGGCCGGCGGATAATTCTCCGGCCGTCCGGGGCTGCACAGGGATGTGCCGTTTCACTGTAAACTCCAGCTCTATAGCCGCTCCGCTTCGCACCAGCCGCTGCTTAGCAAGGTGAGTTGTAGGCAAATTTTGTCTGATTGGCACCGCAATTCGGATACCGGGCCTGAAGAGTCAAGATAAATTCACTTATTCGATCATAACGAAACGTTATCCTGCTTTTCTTGACTCATACACCCCTGCACAATAGACTCCGCCATCACTATTATAAAGTATGAATGCCGGGGCGACTGAAACTATGTTAGGTAACTATCTACCCATTCTGATATTTCTGTCGGTTACGACGGTGATGGGTGCGGCTTTCATTATTCTCGGCAAACTGCTCGGGCCTTCGCGCCCCGATGCAGAAAAAAATTCTCCCTACGAATGCGGCTTCGAAGCGTTTGAAGATTGCCGCATGAAATTCGACGTTCGCTATTATCTGGTCGCCATCCTGTTCATTATTTTCGATCTTGAAATCGCCTTTCTGTTTCCGTGGGCGGTGGCGCTCGACTCCATCGGCACCTTCGGCCTGCTGGCGATGGCGATCTTCCTCGGCGTGCTGGTGATCGGCTTTATCTACGAGTGGAAAAAGGGAGCGCTGGAATGGGAATAGAAGGCGTTCTCGAACAGGGCTTCGTCACCACCAGTGCCGACAAACTGATCAACTGGGCGCGCACCGGGTCGATGTGGCCAATGACTTTCGGGCTGGCTTGCTGCGCGGTGGAAATGATGCAGGCCGGTGCTTCACGCTACGACCTTGACCGTTTCGGTATTCTGTTTCGTCCCAGTCCGCGCCAGTCTGATGTGATGATCGTGGCCGGCACGCTGGTCAATAAAATGGCCCCGGCGTTGCGCAAGGTATATGACCAGATGGCCGAGCCGCGCTGGGTGATTTCGATGGGTTCCTGCGCCAATGGTGGCGGTTATTATCATTACTCCTACTCGGTGGTGCGCGGCTGCGATCGCGTGGTGCCGGTCGATGTCTATGTGCCGGGCTGCCCGCCAACCGCCGAAGCGCTACTCTACGGCATCCTGCAATTGCAGGCCAAGATCAAACGCACCAATACCATAGCACGCTAAGATGTCTGACGATTTACAGCAACATGCAGAAGCCCTGCAGCAGCACTTTGGCGACAAGATTTCTCAACTGGT
>JANTFI010000063.1 GCA_024763505.1 Gammaproteobacteria bacterium | reverse complement strand
ATGATCATGCTGAAATTGGTGTACAACAAATTCAAAGGAGAATCGATGACGCCGATGGAGATCAGTAACTCATTGATAATACCGTGATCACCGAGCAGCACCATCCAGCCATACACGGTTACCAGTTCACCCACCCACAATGGAATCAATAACAACAGGACCAGAAAACTCGCCATCTTGCGAGAAGTGACTTTGGTCAGATAAAACGCTATCGGAAAGGTGATGATAAATGCCAGAATCGTCACGCCAATCGCGTAAGAAGCGGTTTTGACAAAGGTTAGCCAATAGATTTCCTGAGTGAAAAAAGCCATGTAATTGGCCAGTGAAAAAACCATCTCGCCATCATCGTTTTCGATTTGAAATGAACTCACCAGTAAGTCGATATGCGGAAACACAATGAGTAGCAGCAACCATAGCAGCACCGGAATGATCAAGAGATAAAACGTGAAGTTAAAGCCTTTTTTCTGATTCATGACGTTACCTCAGACTTTATCTTAATAGCATTTAAGATCATCATGGTGAATGCCGACCGGTATTACGTCGCCTTCTTTCAAGCCTTCGAACTGGGCATTCTGCGGCAGCGAAATCAGTAATTCTTCATTGCTGTCGACGACGTGGGTTTGTAACTTGGTATTGGAGCCATCGAACAGGATGGTTTTGATGCTGGCGTTGAAGGTTGATATTTCCCCGGTAGCTTCCTTTGGGAACAGGATCAGCGCTTCCGGGCGGATGAACAATTGTTCGGGTTTTTCACACAAGCCAGATTTGTGAATCTTCCAGCCGCCCGAGGTACTTAGCATTTCACCCTCGGTATTATTGACAGCCAAATGATTACTGTCGCCAACAAAACCGGCAACAAATGCGGTTTTCGGGTTTTTGTAAAGTTCACGCGGGGTATCGATTTGTTCAAACTGACCCTGATGCATGACCGCGATCTTGTCGCTCATCACCAGCGCTTCAGATTGGTCGTGCGTGATGTAGATAAAGGTGGTGCCGATTTCTTTTTGCAGCAACTTGAGCTCGACCTTCATGTGTTCGCGCAGTTTGCGGTCAAGTGCGCCGAGTGGTTCATCAAGCAACAGAATGGATGGCTGCATGATTAATGAACGCGCGATTGCTACACGCTGGCGCTGGCCTCCGGAAAGCTCGGTGACTTTCTTTTTCTCGAAGCCTTGCAGGCCGACGCGTTCGAGCATTTCGCTGACTCGCCCGGCGATATCCTGCTTGCCGAGTTTCTGGCGTTTGAGGCCGAAGGCGACGTTTTCATACACATTCATCATTGGAAACAGCGCCAGCGTCTGAAACACGATATTGACCGGCCGTTTTTCCGGTGGGATGCCTTTCATCGATTGGCCGCGAATCAGGATATCGCCCTCGCTTTCCTGCAGAAAGCCGGCAATCATGCGCAGTAGCGTGGTTTTGCCGCAACCGGAAGAACCAAGTATGGAAAAGAACCCTCCATCTTCAACGTCGAAGTCAACGTGGTCGACAGCCGTGAAGTCATCGAAATGTTTGGAAATGTTTTTGACTTCTAAAATGTTATCCATGAACTTTCCACTACGCTTGAAGGTTATAAAAAAGCCCTGCTGGAAAAAGTCGACAGGGATTTTTTGTAGCCTTCAATCTCGATACCCGGAGCAAATCCGGGTATCGATACAAAGAGTTATTTGGCTGCTTTGATACGATCGAGCGCTTTGGCTTCGATGGCTTCGAATCCATCAGGAACCGGAGGATGCCATTTGATGTTGTCGATGTCAGCCTTGCTGAAAGAGCGCTGGAAGTCATCTTTAACCGCTTTATCAAGATATTTGACTGCATCCTTGGAGGCAGTTCCGTACTTGGTGGCATTGGTCATTCGTGCCGCATTTTTGGGTTGCAGAATGAAATTGATCCACTTGTAAGCGGCGTCGACGTTTTTCGCCTTGGCAGGAATTGCAAAGGTATCGATCCAGCCGAGTGCGCCACTTTTCGGTGCGATGAAATCGATATCCGGATTGATCTTGTGAACTGCCCAGCCCTTGGCATCCCAACCGGAAATTACATCGGCATCGCCACTTTTAATGATTTCAACCTGAGTGTCGCCACTGGTCCAGTAATTTTTCACCAGCGGTTTGGCTTCGATTAATTTCTTTTCAACCTTGTCGATAAGCTTTTTGTAAGCCGCCTTGTCGTTGTACAGTGCGAACGGGTCATAGCCCATACCGAATGCAGTCGCAATCAGAATCGGACGTTTCAGACGATAAGAAATCTTGCCCTTGTACTTCGGGTTCCACAGGTCTGACCAGTCATTGGCATCGGGCGCATTCTTTTTGTTGACGATCATGCCGGTGGTGCCATAAACGTGCGGCACACCGTAAGCCTTGCCTTTGACGTTGGTGTTTTTCTTGACCGCATCAACCATGGATGTGATCAATTGATCGGTGTTGATCTTGCTGTAATCGATCGGCTGATAAATCTTGTGTTTCAGTTGGACCGCCGTGATGCGATCCTGGCTGGGTTGAGCCAGATCGAAGCCGGCACCGCGCGTGGCGCGCAGCTTGGCAACCATTTCTTCGTTGTTGCTGTAAGTAACCTTGACGTCGATGCCGGTTTCTTTTTCAAATTCCTTGACCAGGTCTTTATCGGCATAGCCTTTCCAGGTAATGATCTTGAGAGTTTCTCCGGCCATGACACCGGTTGATAGAGCCAGTGCAATGGCTCCAATAAGGGCTTTTTTAAGAAGCATGGGTGTTTCTCCTATCGAGTTATAAAGTGTCTGAAAACAAAAAGCTCATTTTATAGGTTTCATGTAACAGTAACATGACAATAACCACTACGGTTATTGACTATGTCATCATTATTAACAGAAATAAAGAGGAAATACAGGCAATTTAGGCAAATCACTTAATTATCAAATCCGAAGTCGGCAGTGTGTATTTATTTGGTAGCCTCTGCGGCAAAAAGGCAGTCTACCCGTTCGCGGTGCAGGGCTTGAAGCAGTACTTCTTGGGGAGGTTTGTAGCCAACGAAATGATCGACTGCATTCAACTCGCAGACTGCAAACGGGGCCACCAGCTGCAGCTTGCTTGAATCAGCCAGCACGATGGTTTGCTCTGCCTGTGCAATCATGGCCTGAGCGATGAGAGCTTCTTCACAGCTGAAATCGGTAATGCCCGCCTTTTGGTGAATGCCGCCGATGGTCAAAATCGCACGTTGTGATCTGAAGTTTTTTAACTGGGCAATCGCCATGGGCCCTATCGACTGGTGATTATCGGCGTGATAGGTGCCGCCCAGCAAGTAAACTTGAGCACTCGGGTTAGCAGCAATGATGCGCGCAATGTCGCTTGAATTGGTGACGACGGTCAGCTCATCGATCCGGCTGATTTCTTCTGCAAACGCCAGTGTAGTAGAGCCTGTGTCGATAAACAGTGAATCGCCAGGTTGAACCAATGCTGCAGCGGTGCGCGCAATCAAGCGCTTTTCAACTACGTTTTTACGCAAACGCTGCTGGAAAGAGCCTTCGCCGATAATGCGTGGCGCGCAGGCTCCACCGTGGGTTTTCTGTACTTTCCCCTGTGCCGAGAGGGCGCTCAGGTCGCGCCGTATGGTTTCGGCGGAGACACCAAATAAAGTGACCAGATCGGGCACGTTTACTTTGTCCTGCTGATGAATGAGGTCGATAATCTTTAATTGTCGTGCGCCGGGTTTCATACTAGACTTGTCCTATGAGTGACCATATGGTCAAAAATGAGTGTTTAATGAGTCATCTTGATGGCTTCAGCATAACCCAGCACGAGTGATTTTGGAAAAACTCCTGTGTCAGACAAGACAGTAAATAAATTACCGCCGCAATTTGACGTTATTATTGTTGGCGCAGGCATTGTAGGTTGCGCCATGGCCAGGCAGTTTGCATTACAAGGCGCGCGGGTTCTGACCCTGGAAAAAGGCAGTGATATTCTGGCCGGTGCGAGCAAGGGAAACAGTGCCATTTTGCATACCGGATTCGATGCTCCGCCCGATTCGGTCGAACAGGCCTGTATCGCCGAAAGTCATCAGGAGTACCGAAATATCCGTGAAAAGCTCGGGCTGCCGCTGTCACAAACCGGCGCGTTAGTGACGGCGTGGACGACCCAGCAGGAGCAGCAATTACAGGGTATCCTCGAAAAAGCACACCGCAACGGTGTGGAAGATGTTGAGCTGATCAGTGCCAAAGCAGTTTTAAAGCAGGAACCCGGACTGTCATCCCATGTTCGGGCAGCAATTCATGTGCCGCGAGAATCCATTATCGACCCTTGGACAGCGCCTTATGTCTATATGCTGCAAGCGCTAAAAAATGGTGCTCAATTGTGGCGCAGCACCGAAGTGTTGAGCGGTGTTTTCGAAGGCGATTATTGGCAGCTCAATACAACCAAAGGCGTGGTCAGAGGCGACACCGTTATTAATTGTGCCGGGCTGTACGGCGATGTAGTGGATCAACGCTTGCTTAAGCATAGCGATTTTGAGATTCGCCCCAGAAAAGGCCAGTTTATCGTTTATGACAAAGCGGCCAGCGAATTGCTTAACGCCATCATCTTGCCGGTGCCGAATGAAATCACCAAGGGGGTGGTAGTTTGCAAAACGATTTTTGGCAATGTTCTGGTCGGCCCGACCGCCGAAGAGCAACCCGAACGCGAAGATGCGTCGGTGGATAAATCGACGCTGGAAATGTTGCGCCATAAAGGTGAAGAAATTCTGCCGGGTCTCGCCGGTATGCCGATTACCGCGACTTTTGCCGGTATTCGCCCCGCTACTCAGTTCAAGGATTACTGCTTGTCTTACGATCGGCAAAAACATTACATCTGCGTGGGTGGTATCCGCTCGACCGGCTTGACCGCTGCGCTGGGCATCGCCAAAAGAATCTATCGAGACTACGAAAACTTCGGACATCGGCATACGGCGCTTGACGACATTGTTTACCCGCAGGTTGCACCGCTGGCGGAAACCGAAAAACGTGACTGGCAACGCGCAGGCAATGGCGGCATCGTGTGCCATTGCGAATGGGTGACCGAGCGCGAAATCAAACAGGCGCTGGGGGGTGAAATGCCTGCGCGCAGTCTGTCCGGTTTAAAGCGCAGAACGCGTGCCACCATGGGGCGTTGCCAGGGTTTTTACTGCTCGGCACGGCTGAGCGAATTGACCGCCGGGCATTTTGACAACCCGCTGGCGCTGGATGATGAGCATGAGTGATTTTCCACAGCGTTGCACCGTCGCGATCATCGGTTCTGGCCCGGCAGGCCTTGCCTGTGCCATCGAGTTAAAAAAGCTGGGCGTCGATGACATCGTGGTGCTGGAAAGAATGGGTGAAGCCGGTGGCAACCCGCGCCACTGCGGGCATTCACCATTCGGCCTGCAGGAATTCAAGCGTATTTATCCGGGGCCGGCGTATGCGCGAAAAATGGTGCAGACGGCGCAACAACAGGGCGTTCGAATCGAGTTGAATGCCTCCGTCGTCGAGCTGGGCGAAGAGGGGCTGTTAACACTTTCGCTGGAATCAGGCCGGCATCAGATCAAGGCCGACAAGGTCGTGATCGCCACCGGCATTCGCGAGAATCCTCGCGCACCTCGTCTGGTGTCCGGCCAGCGCCCCCTGGGTATAATGACTACCGGCGCGTTGCAGTCGATGGTATATCTGAGCCATAAAAAGCCATTCAATCGTCCAGTCATTGTCGGCAGTGAGTTGGTGTCTTTTTCAGCCATTGCCAGTTGCCGTCATGCCGGCATCAAACCGGTCGCCATGCTGGAACAAAATAACCGCATCATTGCGCTACAACCCTTGCAGTTTTATCCGCGCCTGTTTGGCATTGATGTGCTGACACATACGCAATTGCTGGAGATTGAGGGTAAGCAAAAAGTGAGCGCCGTGAACGTACAGGTGGCCGATGGTTCGCAGCAAAGCATAGCCTGTGATGGCGTCATTTTTAGCGGCCAGTTTACCCCCGAAGCTTCATTGGCCAGGCTCGGGAATTTGCAGATTGACCCGCTCACCCAGGGGCCGGTTGTCGATCAATTTGGTCGCTGTTCTGATGCCGCCTATGTCGCCGCCGGAAATGTACTGCGCCCGGTTGAAACCGCCGGATGGTGCTGGCGCGAAGGCAGGCAATTGGCCGGGTCGATAAAAGCGGATCTGGATGGAAAGCTACCCGACATCAGCCATTCGATCCGGGTCGATGTGCAATGTGATGAAGTTAAATACGTCATGCCGCAACGCGTAACCCTGACAGATAGCCACAGGGATCAATTTTTTCAACTGCGCTTGAAACGGCCGGCCAAGGGCAGTTTAGAGATACGTTCCGGCGATACCTTGCTGTTATCCAAAAGTATCCATTCGCGGCCAGAACGGCGAATTTTATTGTCGATGCCTTATCTGGAAGCGCTGGCAGTGGGCGAAACTCTGACGGTGAATTTTCAGTCATAGTGGGCAGTCACGGTAAGCCGTGGCCAATTCATCAAGTGAAGGGTTATAAAAGTGGAGGGTTATGATTTTTCCGGTTCCGGCTCGATGATCGACTTCAAAAAATCAAGCCGGTAGTCGTAGATCGCTTGCCCCATCGCCTTGCCCTGTTTGCCGCTGGATGTGATCGGTGATGTGTCCAGCGCAACGAGTTGTTGTACCAGTCGCCAGGCGTAATCGGCTTGGGGATACGGATCGTTTTCGAAATGCAACCGCCCGCGCGCGTCGGCGATGCTGGCACGGGTCATCTGGTAAAAGCGCTGCGGGCGGCGGAAGATGTGGCATTGGCTGAAAAACTTGAGGATGGTCGAGGGCTTCATTTCGTAGATGCGATGAATATGGGTGTGATATTCGCAAGTCATCAGCGCCAGTTCGGTGGTGGCTTTGGGTACGCGCCACTTTTGGCAAAACCGGCGGGTAATCTTGACGCCGCGTTGTTCGTGCCCATGATGGCTCGGCAGAATGTCGGGCGGCGTGGTGGCCTTGCCCAGATCATGGGTCAGTGCGGCGAAACGGGTTTCCTGGTCGTAGCCCAGTTCGGCGGCTTTTTTCAGTACCATCATGACATGCACGCCGGTATCGACTTCGGGGTGGTATTTCGCGGTTTGCGGCACACCGAACAGGGCGTCGATTTCGGGGAATAATATGTTCAGCACCCCACAGTCGCGCAGACTGGTGAAAAAGATTTGTGGGTCGATCTCGCCGAGTGCCTTGTCCATTTCGACCCAGACGCGCTCTGGCACCAATGCGTCGAGCTCGCCGGATTTTCCGATCTGGCGCACCAGTTCGCAAGTTTCATCGGCGATGCGAAACCCGAGGTGATGAAAGCGTGCCGCGAAGCGTGCCACACGCAAGACCCGTAACGGGTCTTCGACAAAGGCGGGTGATACGTGGCGCAGAATTTTTTGCTCGATATCCTGTCGGCCATTAAAGGGGTCAATGTAGTTTCCGTGCTCGTCTTCGGCGATGGCATTAATGGTGAGGTCACGTCTTGCCAGATCCTGTTCAATGGTGATGGAAGGATCGGTATTGAAACGGAATCCGGCATAACCGCGCGCGACTTTTCGTTCGGTGCGTGCCAGTGCGTATTCCTCGCGTGAGTCCGGGTGCAGAAAAACCGGGAAGTCCTTGCCGATGGGTTTATATCCCTGCTCGACCATTTGTTCGGGGGTGGCGCCGGTCACGACCCAGTCGGTATCCTGGGCATCGATACCGAGCAAGCGGTCACGAACTATGCCTCCGACACGATAGATTTTCATCAGGCTTACAGGTTCAGGTTTTTGCGGTATTCATCATATTGGGTTCGATTGCTGTGCATCGATGCCAATCCGCCGAGGTAGCCCGAAAAGCTGGTCGGGCAGTGGGTGACACCTTGCGGGCAAGTGCTTGGTGTTTGCAGCGAGCGGTAATTGTCTAGCGTGAATAACTTGCCCGGCAGGTTTTGCAACAGCATGGCCTGTAACCGCGACAGGCTGTCGGGCAGGCCGATCACTTTGCAGCGATTGCCCTGTGCCTTTGCAATCATTTCGACGATTTGTTGCAGCGTCCAGGTTTCCGGCCCGCACAACGGATATCTTTTGGAAAAAGAGCCAGGGTCATCGACACGGTTCGCTATCGCCCGGACCACATCGCCGACATAGACTGGCGAAAAACGGCTGTTCGGGCAAGCCAGTGGAAAGTAGAAGGTATACGTCGCATCGCACAGTTTGAGTATTTGACCAAAACGGCGGATGAAGCTGTCATCCTCGCCAAAGATCACCGAGGGTTGAAAGCTGGTAACATGCAGCTTGTTCTGGCCGAAGGTATGGATCAGGTTTTCACCCTCACCCTTGCTGCGCAGGTACTGGCTGCTGCCGGTGGCTTGATCGGCGCCCAGCGCACTGATGTGCAACAAGCGTTTGATGCCGGTTTTCTGGCAGGCCTGAACCACAGATTGAACAAATTCGACGTGCATCCGGCGAAAACTCAGCTTTTTGCTTTCATTCAGAATGCCTACCAGATTGATGACGGCATCGTGCCCCTGGCATAACTTTCCTAGCTCGTCCGGTTGCAGGATATTGGCTTGCAAAATGTTGATATTGGCCAGCACTTTGAGGGCTTGCAGCCGATGCGGTCGGCGACAGGGCAGGGTGACCCGATAGCCGCGCTGCGCCAATTCTGCTGCCAGGTGTCGCCCGACGAAGCCGCTGCCGCCGAGCAGGAGGATGTTTGAATATTTCACGCTTGGCTCTGACCGCTTTTCGGATTGGATGTGGACGGTTTGCGCGCTGGCCGGCGGCGTCTTTGCGAATCGCTTTTATTCGGCTTGCCTGATTGTGAGTGATGCTGCCCGTTGCCTCTGGAGCGTCCCTTTCCGCCACGGTTGTCGCCACGCGGCGGCTTGCGTTTCATCAAGCGTTTGCGCGGTTCCGGTTTGACCAGTAATTCGCTGGTGATGCTTTCATTGGGTACTGATTTTTCAATATAGCTTTCGATATCCATCAGGTTCATGGCGTAATCTTCGCAGGCGAAACTGATGGCATGTCCACTATTGCCAGCCCGTGCGGTTCGCCCGATGCGGTGGACATAATCTTCACCGAGATCAGGCAAGTCGTAATTGAATACATGCGTGACATCGGGAATATGCAGGCCGCGTGAAGCGACATCGGTGGCGACCAGAAAGGCATATTCGCCATCGTGAAATTTTTTCAGCAGGCTTTCTCGCTTGCTCTGCTGAATGTCGCCGGAAATCAGTGCCGAAGGGTAACCGTTGCTCATCAGGTATTCCCATACGCGGATGGCGGCATGTTTGGTATTGACGAAAATGATCGAACGCTGCGGATTGTGTTTCTTGATCAGACCCAGCAGTAACGAGATTTTTTCATTGTTGGCCGGGTGGTACATGCTTTGCTCGATTCGCTCGACCGCCGGGCTGTCTGATTCGATTTTGATCAACTCGGCGTTGTTCATATGTTCGTACGCCAGTTCCAGTACCTTTTGCGCCATGGTGGCCGAAAACAGCATCGACAGGCGTTTTTGCGGCGGCGGCAGCCGTCGCAGCATGTAGCGCACATCATTGATGAATCCCATGTCGAACATGCGATCGGCTTCGTCGAGCACCAGACATTCAGTGAATTTCAGGGTGTACAAGCGTTGTTTGAGAAAATCGATCAGTCGCCCCGGCGTGCCGATCAGAATATCGACCGGTTTTTCGAACTGGGCTTTTTGCTGCTCGTAGCCTTTGCCGCCATAACAAATGGCGACGCTTTGCCCGCTGTGGCTGACCAGCCGCTCGGCATCCTTGTGGATTTGAATTGCCAGTTCACGGGTCGGCGCCAGAATCAGCACACGCGGTTTGCCGGCCTCAGTCTTGATCTCGGGATGAGCAATCAAACGCTGCATGGCCGCCAGTAAAAAGGCCAGCGTTTTGCCGGTACCGGTCTGTGCCTGACCGGCGCAATCACGACCGGCCAGTAGCACCGGCAGGGCTTTGGCCTGAATCGGGGTGCAAAATTCGAAATTATTGTCTTTCAGGGCTTGTTGCAGGCTGGGTGCCAGTGGCAGAGCGCTGAAACGCGTCTCTGTTAAATGCTGTGTACTCATAGAGGTTTGAATCATTTTCAGTATGCTTAACGCCGCTATTGTAACACGCTTACCCCGATTTATTGCATTGCGGGGCGTTTCCGGCTGCAAGGGTTTGCAGTTGACACCGACAGGTGAGTTGAATAAATTAGCCGTCCTGATAATGAACTCAATGATTTTGAGCTGGAGAATCCGAAGTGAGTGATAAAATTGTATATCTGACCGATGACAGCTTTGAAGCTGATGTACTTCAGTCTGATACGCCTGTGTTGGTTGATTACTGGGCTGACTGGTGCGGTCCCTGCAAAATGATTGCCCCGGTACTCGAAGAGATTGCCGATGAGTACGACGGCAAGATCAAGGTCGCCAAGCTTAATATCGACGAAAATACCGGTACCCCGCCGAAATACGGTATTCGCGGGATTCCGACTCTGATGCTGTTCAAGGGTGGAAATGTCGAAGCCACCAAGGTGGGCGCATTGTCGAAATCTCAATTGACCGCTTTTATCGACAGTAATATCTGAATTTATACAAAACAGGCCGTTACTTAGTGGACGGCCTGTTTTTTGTGTGCTAACCTGCGCCCAACTAGGTTGCCCATTCCCGCGGCGGCAGCTAAATAAAAAACTCCCTAATACCCGAATATTAAATATCCTGTTTATTTAATGTCCTGAATTAACGAATTTATTTCTGTAAATTTATCCCTGGTCATTTAGCCATTAGTCGGTTTCCCTTTTCTGTCACTGGTCTCTGACCATTTTTCCTTCCTATCCAAATCACTATGAATCTCAGCGAATTAAAGAAAAAACCTGTTCCGGAATTGATCGCCTTGCTCAAGGAAATGGGTGGCGATCATACTTCTCGCATGCGTCGGCAGGATATTATCTTCAGCCTGCTTAAGGCCCAGGCGAAAAAGGGCGAAGATATATTCGGAGACGGAGTGCTGGAGATTTTGCAGGATGGATTCGGCTTTTTGCGTAGCGCTGACAGCTCTTATCTGGCCGGGCCGGACGACATCTACGTATCGCCAAGTCAGATTCGCCGATTCAACTTGCGTACCGGTGACACCATCAGCGGTAAAATTCGTCCACCCAAGGATAATGAGCGTTATTTCGCGCTGCTGAAGGTGGACCAGATCAACTTTGATTCGCCCGAAGCGGTCAAGCACAAGATCCTGTTTGAAAACCTGACTCCGCTGCATGCCCAGGATCGGCTGTCGCTGGAACGTGGCAATGGCAGTACCGAAGATATAACCGCGCGTGTCATCGATATGGTGTCGCCCATCGGCAAAGGTCAGCGCGGGCTGGTGGTGTCACCACCAAAGGCCGGTAAAACCATGATCATCCAGAATATTGCACAAAGCATTGCCGCCAATCACCCCGAGTGTTATCTGATCGTATTACTGATCGATGAGCGTCCGGAAGAAGTCACCGAAATGACCCGCATGGTCAAGGGCGAAGTGGTTGCCTCGACCTTTGATGAGCCGGCCAGTCGTCATGTTCAAGTGGCCGAAATGGTCATCGAAAAGGCCAAGCGTCTGGTCGAGCATAAACGCGATGTCGTAATTTTGCTGGATTCCATTACCCGTCTGGCGCGTGCCTATAATACGACCATTCCTTCTTCCGGCAAGGTGTTGACCGGTGGTGTAGACGCCCACGCGTTGCATCGCCCCAAACGCTTTTTCGGCGCGGCACGAAATATCGAAGAGGGCGGCAGCCTGACCATACTTGCAACTTCGCTGATCGAAACCGGTTCCAAGATGGATGAAGTTATCTATGAAGAATTCAAGGGTACCGGTAATATGGAATTGCACCTCGACCGCCGTATCGCGGAAAAACGTGTGTTCCCGGCGATCAATATCAATCGTTCCGGCACCCGTCGTGAAGAATTGCTGATGACCCAGGAAGACTTGCAAAAGGTCTGGATACTGCGCAAGTTTCTGCATTCGATGGATGATCTGGAAGCGATGGAGTTTGTGTTGGCGCGGATGCAGAGTTCGAAGACCAATACCGACTTCTTCGACCAAATGAAAAAATGACGTTTATCACGCATCAGTGACCCACCATTCTGCGTTGTGATTGCGCTAAAAATGCTCACGTATTTATTTATACGCTGCGCTTTTTTAGCTCAATCCCGCCTTGCCTGGTGAGCCACTGATACGCACTAAGCGTCATTTTACAAATAACGCTGATTACGCACCGGGAATCCGCTGGGCGGCGTTGGAATCCTGCTAAAAATGCTCACGTATTTTATATACGCTGCGCTTTTTAGCAGATTTCCGCCTTGCTCGACGAACCCCGGCACGCGCTCAGCGTCATTTTGCAAATAACGCTGTTTCTAGCTGCTACCCGCCACCTGGTGTTGCGTAATCAGTTAAAATGTTCACGTAAAATTCATAAGTTAGCTGGCTCTGCCTGGCATTGGGTGGAGGACGCTTTCAGTTCGCTTCACGAGCTTTTTTTTTTCATTATTAAATTTGTTTTCTTTGCGCCTCCGCGCCTTTGCGAGAGTTATCATTTTTTAATCGTCGAACAATGCCCTTCGTAGAATCCTTTGCCCCCGTTATCGGCCGCAACCCCAAAGTGCTGATTCTTGGCAGTATGCCGGGCATTGCCTCGCTTGAGGCACAGCAGTACTACGCGCATCCACGCAATGCATTCTGGCCGATCATGTCGGAGATACTCGGCGAGCAGTGGTCGGATGACTATGAGCATCGCATCGAGCAGATCAAGCGACACCCGATCGCACTGTGGGATTCCCTCAAGGCTTGCCGTCGCGAGGGTAGTCTGGATTCCGCCATCCAGCGCGACGACCGGATTGCCAATGATATTCCCGGCTTGCTGGCCGAGCATCCCACTTTGCATTTGATTGCGTTTAATGGCGCGGCTTCGGAACAATATTTCCGGCAGTCCGTCCTGGATAAACTACCAAAACAACACTCGCTGGATTTCATCCGGTTGCCTTCGACCAGTCCGGCGCATGCGAGCAAGAACCGGCAACAGAAACTGCAAGACTGGCGCGTGATTTCAGACTATTTGAAATAGCCAGTGGCGGCAGGCACTAAATTCTTTCCCCTGTGAAAAATCGTGATAGAATATGCGCCGGCATGAATTCCGCCAATCTATATTGCCTTTAAAATCAATAGTTTAAGATTTCTGGTCTGCCCGTCAGGGGTCAGATAAGGTGGAGTATTTACTGAATTTAACTGCCTTCGTGCGAAAAACACGGATGCATAAGCGCTTTTTTTAATTTTTTTGTTTTTGAGAACGACTATGGCTGACCTGGAAAAATATCGGAATATCGGCATCTTCGCCCACGTTGATGCGGGTAAAACCACGACCACCGAACGGATTTTGAAACTGACCGGTAAAGTGCACAAGACCGGTGAGGTTCACGATGGTGAAGCAACCACCGACTTCATGGATCAGGAGCGTGAGCGCGGCATCACCATCCAGTCGGCGGCGACTTCCTGTGAATGGGATGGCCATCGTCTGAATATCATCGACACTCCGGGTCACGTTGACTTCACCATCGAAGTGTATCGCTCACTGAAAGTGCTTGACGGCGGTGTCGGCGTATTCTGTGGCAGTGGAGGTGTAGAGCCACAATCCGAAACCAACTGGCGTTATGCCAACGAATCGGAAGTCGCGCGGATAATTCTGGTCAACAAGCTCGATCGTCTGGGTGCCGATTTCTACCGTGTGGTCGATCAGGTTGAAAACGTACTGGGCGCCAATCCGCTGGTCATGGTTCTGCCGATCGGCTCCGAAGATAACTTCGTCGGCGTGGTTGACCTGCTGAGCCGCAAAGCCTGGGTCTGGGACGAGTCGGGACAGCCGGAAAATTACAAGTTGGAAGATGTTCCGGATGACATGGTTGACCAGGTTGAGGAATATCGCGAAAAGTTGATCGAGACCGCGCTGGAGCAGGACGACGAATTGCTGATGGGTTACCTCGAGGGCGAAGAGCCTTCGATGGAAGAAATCAAACGTTGTATCCGCAAAGGCACCATCGCACTGGATTTCTTCCCGACTTATTGCGGCAGCGCGTTCAAGAACAAGGGTATTCAGCCGGTGCTGAATGCGGTCGTTGATTTTCTGCCGAGCCCGATCGAAGTTCCGCCGCAACCGGAAGTCGACCTGGAAGGTCACGAAACCGGAGAATTCGCGATCGTAGATCCGGACCGCCCGCTGCGCGCACTGGCTTTCAAAATCATGGATGACCGCTTCGGCGCGCTGACCTTTACCCGAATTTATTCCGGTAAGATCAACAAGGGCGATACCGTATTGAACACTGCGACCGGAAAAACCGAGCGTATCGGCCGAATGGTGGAAATGCACGCCGATTCGCGTGAAGAACTGACTTCTGCGCAGGCAGGCGACATAATCGCTATCGTCGGTATGAAAAACGTACAAACCGGACACACTCTGTGTGACCCGAAACATCCGGCTACGCTGGAACCGATGGTATTTCCGGATCCGGTTATCTCGATTGCGATCAAGCCGAAAGACAAGGGCGCGTCCGAAAAAATGGGTGTCGCACTGTCCAAGATGATTGCCGAAGATCCGTCTTTCCGCGTAGAAACCGATGAAGATTCGGGCGAAACCATCATCAAGGGTATGGGTGAATTGCACCTCGACATCAAGGTCGACATTCTGCGCCGTACCCACGGTGTGGATGTGGAAGTCGGCAAGCCGCAAGTGGCTTACCGTGAAACCATCACCAAGAAAGTCGAAGACAGCTATACCCACAAGAAGCAGTCGGGTGGTTCCGGTCAATTCGGCAAGATCGATTACATCATCGAGCCGGGTGAATCAGGCAGTGGTTTTGAATTTGAATCTAAGGTTACAGGCGGTAACGTACCGCGCGAATTCTGGCCTGCCGTCGAGAAAGGCTTCAAGTCGATGATGGATGAAGGCGTTCTGGCCGGATTCCCGCTGCTGGACGTAAAAGTGACGCTGGTGGATGGTGCCTTCCACGCGGTTGACTCTTCAGCCGTTGCGTTTGAAATCGCCGCCAAGGGCGCTTATCGCCAGACCATTCCTAAAGCCGGTCCGCAGTTGATCGAGCCGATCATGAAGGTCGATGTGTTCACACCGGAAGATCACGTCGGTGACGTCATCGGCGACTTGAATCGCCGCCGCGGCATGATCAAGGCGCAGGAAGCCGGCCCGACCGGTGTTCGCGTCAAGGCCGAAGCACCGCTGTCGGATATGTTCGGTTACATCGGTGATCTGCGTACCATGACTTCCGGTCGTGGTCAGTTCTCAATGGAATTTGATCACTATGCACCTTGTCCGAAGAATGTGGCTGAAGAAGTCATCAAGGAAGTCAAGGAACGCGAAGCGGCCAAGAAATAAGCGGCCCGCCGAGCAAAAAAAACCCGCGTCATGCGGGTTTTTTTTTGCGCTCGGCAAATGCTATGTTAGCCCGGATATTGCACGAAGACGTTAGATTTATCGGGCAAGTATATGATTACAGAAGGAATGATGAATACATTGGCAAGTAACACAGTGTTACCAGAGAATCGCTATACCGGCGCTTGCACGTCTGGCGTGCCCGATAGCACGGCTTTTCACTCAATGCGTAGCGATGGCTGTGCTTTTCGCTGTCCGATTCAACGAACTGGCGCACTCTCGAGCACGCCAAACGCACCAATATCCGGTATCTCCATGCAACATCCGGGGTAGCCCGAAATCAACCAACAGGATCCAATATGAAGATAGGCATTATCAGCGGTAGCCACCGCAATCCGTCCCAGAGTGAAAAGGTCGCGCGCCACATGCAACAGCGGCTGCAAGCGCTGAATCTTGAAAGCTGGCTGTATCTGCTGGCCGACAATCCGTTGCCTTTGTGGGATCAGGCAATCTGGGAAAACGACGCAAAATGGAATGCGCGGCTCGATCCATTGAAAAAACAGTTAGCCGAATGTGATGGCTTTATCATCGTGTCTCCCGAGTGGCATGGTCAGGTCCCGGCCGGGTTGAAAAACTTCTTTCTGATGTTCAGCCGGTTTGAGTTGGGTCATAAGCCGGCACTGATTACTGCGGTATCCTCCGGTGATGGCGGGTCTTATCCAGTGGCTGAATTACGCATGAGCAGTTATAAAAACAATCGCTTGTGTTACATTCCTGAACACTTGATTCTGCGTAATATCGAAACCATTTTGAATGACAATGCCGCCGATAATAACGCCGATGCCGATGCGTATTTTCGTGAACGCATTGACTGGGCGCTGGGCATACTTCAGGGTTATGCGGTAGCGCTGAAGAACATGCGCGAATCCACCGAAATATTCCACGATAATTTCGGCAACGGCATGTAGCCGAGACTTTAACTCTTTTACCGGGCGAGATAATGGATACCTTTACTGACCAACTGATCGATGAATTGAATCTGCTGATGAAGTTTCCGGACTCGTCACTGGAAGGATTGAAAATACACCATTCGACCGCCGATGCGGCTGTGGTCGCGACAGCCCAGCGCCTGTTCGACAAAGGGTTGGTGACGCAACACGATGGCGGTTACCTGACCGATCTCGGCCATGAAGCTGCTGATGCGGCTCGTTTGCTGGTAGGCCTGATGACGCCGCATTGACCGACTCGCGGTAGACACATACCGGCTACCTCGCCAGTACTGTAAACCGCTGAAGATTCTCCGCCCGGAATCGCGCGATATCGATGACCCTTGCCGAGTCTTTTTCCCTGTTCGCTATTTTGCTGTTGTTGGCAGCCATTCCCGGTGCCAGCGTTGTGCTGGTGGTTTCTCGTAGCTTGACTGAGGGGTTGGCCAACGGCGTCGCCCTAGCTTTTGGTATTGTCTGTGCCGATGTACTGTTTGTCTTGTTTGCAATATCGGGACTGACGCTGATAGCG
>JANTFI010000062.1 GCA_024763505.1 Gammaproteobacteria bacterium | reverse complement strand
GTTTCACTGGTCGAGGAATCCGTTATAATAACGGGTCACCCGATGAATGCCTATACCATGAACCCAGATTTAGCGCGGCTCCACCCCTACCCTTTTGAAAAACTCAAACAACTCAAGGCGCAGGTATCGGCTCCTGATCATCTGGATCACATCGCGCTTTCGATCGGCGAACCACGCCACCCGGCGCCGCATTTCGTGCTGGAAAACCTGATCGCACACACCCATCAACTCTCCAGTTATCCGCTGACGCGCGGCGTCGATGCATTGCGTGAAACCATCAGCGATTGGCTGACGCGCCGTTTTTCGCTACCCCGACCGCTGGATGCCGATACCTCGATCTTACCGGTCAATGGCACCCGAGAAGCCTTGTTCGCTTTTGCCCAGTGCGTGGTTGATCGCAGCATGCCGCGTCCTCTGGTTTTGATGCCCAATCCGTTTTACCAGATTTATGAAGGCGCGGCCGTGCTAGCCGGTGCGCAGCCGCTGTATATGAATTGCAACGCCGATCATCATTTCCTGCCCGACCTCGATCGCATCAGCGCACAGCAATGGGAAGACTGCCAATTGATTTATATATGCTCGCCCGGTAACCCGACCGGCACGGTGATGCCACTGGAATATCTGCAACGCTTGATCCGCCTGTCCCAGCAGCATGATTTTGTCATCGCCAGCGACGAGTGTTATTCGGAAATCTATTTCGATGAACAATATCCGCCGCCGGGTCTGTTGCAGGCCGCCGCCGAAATGGGGCTGCAGGATTATGATCGTTGTATGGTGTTTCACAGCCTGTCGAAGCGTTCCAACCTGCCGGGTTTGCGCTCCGGCTTCGTCGCTGGCGATGCGCGTCTGATTGAAAAATTTCTGCTCTATCGCACCTATCAAGGCTGTGCCATGCCTCCAGCCACCCAGTCTGCCAGCATAGCGGCCTGGCAGGATGAAAAACATGTGATCGACAACCGGGATCGCTACCGCGAAAAATTTTCGCTGTTTCAAACCATACTGCAAAATTCATTACCGCTGCAAAATCCGGATGCCGGTTTTTATTTCTGGGCCCGAACGCCACAGGCGGATGATGAATTTGCGCAACAGTTATTTGCCGAACAAAACATAACCGTGCTGCCCGGCCGCTATCTGTCACGCGACACCGATGAAGGCAACCCCGGCGCAGGCTACGTGCGCATGGCGCTGGTCGCCGAACTGGACGAATGCCGAGACGCTGCACAACGAATCCAACAATATTTTGAAACCTTGTCACTTTAACTACTGGAGAAACCATGTCTGACATCCAACAAATTATCGAAGATGCTTTCGAGCGTCGTGCCGATATCACGCCGCGCAATGTTGAAACACTGGTCAAGGATGCCGTTACCGAAGCCATCGACCTGCTCGACAGTGGCAAGGCGCGCGTAGCCGAACCCAAAGACGGTGGAGGCTGGCAAGTCAACGAATGGCTGAAAAAGGCCGTGCTGTTATCGTTTCGTATTGAAGACAATCAATTCATCAAGGGTGGATTCACCAATTATTACGACAAGGTGCAATCCAAATTCGCCGACATGAATACCCGCGAATTTCGTGAAAGCGGTGTGCGTGTGGTACCACCGGCCACCGCCCGACGCGGCGCATTCGTCGCACCCGGCGTGGTGATGATGCCGTCTTATGTCAATATCGGCGCTTATGTCGACTCTGGCACCATGGTCGACACCTGGGCGACCGTAGGCTCCTGCGCGCAAATCGGCAAGAATGTACACCTGTCCGGCGGAGTCGGCATTGGTGGTGTGCTCGAACCTTTACAGGCTGCCCCGACGATCATCGAAGACAATTGTTTTATCGGCGCGCGTTCCGAAGTCGTGGAAGGCGTGATCGTGGAAAAGAATTCTGTCATTTCGATGGGCGTATACATTGGCCAGAGCACCAAGATTTATAACCGCGAAAAAGACGAAGTGACTTATGGCCGCATCCCGGAAGGTTCGGTGGTGGTATCGGGCAACCTGCCTTCCGACAATGGCAAGTACAGCCTGTACTGCGCCGTCATCGTCAAGCAGGTGGATGAAAAAACCCGCTCCAAGGTCGGCATCAACGAATTACTGCGAGACATCCAATAATGTCAGCGACTTTGACTATGTATGGCATTCCCAATTGCGACACCATCAAAAAGGCGCGCAAGTGGCTCGACCAGCAGGGCATCGCGTATCAGTTTCATAATTACAAGAAAGATGGCACCGACCCGGCGCGGCTCGAGCAGTGGGCAGAGCAACTTGGCTGGGAAGCCCTGATCAACAAACGCGGCACCAGCTGGCGCAAGCTCGATCAGGATACCCGTGACCAGATAGATCTGGCGCGGGCGCTGGAAGTCATGCAGCAAAATCCATCCATCATCAAACGACCCTTGCTGGAAACCGCCGAAGGAAAATTATTGCTCGGCTTTGACCCGGATCTGTGGCAACAGGAGTTGGCGGCATGAATACAGCAGCGCAACAATTGGCGATCGATTTACTGTCGATCGATTCAGTCACGCCAAACGACAAGGGTTGCCAGCAACTCTTGTGCGATCGATTGAGTCGCATCGGTTTTCAATGTGAAACCCTGCAGTTTGGTGAAGTTACCAACCTGTGGGCGCGACGTGGTACTATGGCCCCTTTATTTGCATTTGCCGGACACACCGATGTCGTACCGACCGGACCGCTGGACCAATGGGACAGTGACCCCTTTATTCCGGAGTTGCGTGACGGCCTGTTGTACGCCCGCGGCGCAGCCGATATGAAATCCAGCATCGCCAGCATGGTGGTAGCCTGTGAACGATTTGTCGAACAATACCCGGATCATCCCGGCTCGATCGCTTTTCTGATCACCAGTGATGAAGAAGGCCCGGCGGTGAATGGTACTGTCAAGGTTATCGAAACCCTGCAGCAGCGCGATGAAAAAATCGACTGGTGCCTGGTCGGTGAGCCATCCAGCACCAACACGCTGGGTGATGTCGTTAAAAACGGGCGACGCGGTTCGCTCGGTGCGCGGCTGACGGTAAAAGGCATGCAGGGTCATGTCGCTTACCCACATCTGGCCGACAACCCGATCCATCGAGCTGCCCCGGCACTGGCAGAACTGGCCGCCACCGAGTGGGATCAGGGCAATGAATTCTTTCCCGCCACTACTTTCCAGATTTCCAATATTCACGCCGGCACCGGTGCGACCAACGTCATCCCCGGCGAAGTCGTCATCGACTTCAATTTACGTTTTTCCACCAGCCTGAGCGCCGATGACATTAAACAGCGGGTCGAACAAATCCTGCAGACGCATCAACTGGATTATGAAATACAGTGGAACCTGTCGGGCCTGCCGTTTTTGACTTCTACCGGAAAACTACTGGATGCCGCGCAACAGGCGATCCAGCAGGTCACCGGCATCACGACCGAGTTATCGACTGCCGGTGGAACCTCGGATGGCCGGTTTATCGCCCCGACCGGTGCGCAAGTGCTGGAGCTTGGTCCGGTCAATGCCAGCATTCACAAAATCAATGAATATGTGGATTTCGCCGGTATAGAAACCCTGTCGGAAATTTACCAGAATATGCTGCAGTTGCTGCTGGTAAACGAATAATCCGGGATATCGAGTTGATGAAAAGGAAACGGACTTTCTACCCTTCCATGGACAGTTACCGCGGAAGATATCTGTTTTTCATTTCACTGGCACTGATCGTGTTCGGGCTTTTCAGCTATGCCAGTTGGAGGCAGATTACCCAGGCCAGCGACATCACTCGTAACAATATCATTGAACGGGCAAAAACTTATTCAGCACTGAATGCGATTATCAACCAGATTCCGACGGTCAAGGTACAGATTTATCAATATAGTCTGGATCCGTTACTGCACAGCGCCGGTCAAACCACTCAAGCCATTGCTCGCCTGAAATTATTGTCTGACCAGCTGGATTTATCAGCCATCGAGGGCATTTCCCCGACGGGCCACCAGCAATTCATCCGCAACATTCCACAGCAGCTCGACCTCGCGGTGCAAAACCTGATCAGCATACGCAGTAATACTGCCTTGTGGATTCCTTCCACCCTGATTATTTCGGAACAATTGCTGCCACTGAATAATGACATTCTGGAAATTCTCAACAGCATGTTGGATGAACTGGAGCAGGAACCGGACAGTCTGGTGTTGCAAAACCAGGTGTTGAAAATCAAGAATACCTGGATTTCGATTGCTTCGGATTTCCGGCTGATTTTCGCCAATCGCTTCGGTTTCTTTGGTGTATCGACCGATGGCATGGTATCGCGCCAGCAAAATCTCGACTTACTGTTGCCATTGTTGCAACAGCAATTACAACAGCTCAAACCCCTGGTCTCGGGAGGCGATTATCTGTTTATTCGCGATATCTATCTACCGAAACTGCAACAGGATATCGACAGTTGGACGAGAACGCATATAGAAGCCATCAAACTGATCGGCCGCAAAGACTGGCGCAAGGATATCGACATCCTGATGCAAATCGAGCGCTTGATGGACCAATACTACGCAGGTTATAGCGCACTGCGGGAAAACCTCGAACAGCAATCCGTCGAAGATATCCGCCAATTGAATGAAATCAACCAGTCTCTGTCGTTTTTCATTATCGCCATGAGCCTGTTCGTATTGCTGTTTTCGGTGGTCGGTTATCTGGTACTCGACCGACAAATCCTGCGCCCGATTGCCCGCACCACTCGCGCGCTGAAAATGCAGTCACTGGGTCAATCACATGAATTGAACCTGAAAGCCAGCGCGCGCGAAACGGCCAATCTGGTGGAAGCCTTCAACCAGATGAGCGAAAAGATCCGGCAGCGCGAAAATCACCTCGACCACATGGCACACCATGATGCCCTGACCAAGTTACCCAACCGTCTGCTGTTCAATGAACGGCTGCAACACGCATTGAAACTGACTGAACGCAGCGGTCTCAGCGTAGCCGTGATGCTACTGGACCTGGATCGCTTCAAGATTATCAATGACACGCTGGGACATTTATTCGGCGACAAATTATTGCAGGAAACCGCCGCCAGACTCGAACAATGCATTCGATCCGAGGATACGGTCGCCAGGCTCGGCGGCGATGAATTTGCCATCATCGTCGAAAACCTTCAACAACAGGATGAAGCCGAAATCATCAGCAAAAAGATTATTGACCGGATAAAGCAACCCTTCTACATCGATCAGCAGCAAGTGCATATTTCCACCTCTATCGGGATCGCCTGTTCACCGCAGGATAGCCGCAAACCCACTTCGCTAATTCGCTATGCCGACATTGCCATGTATCAATCCAAGCATCTGGGCGGCGATCAAACCACCTGGTTCCGTAAAGACTTGATCAATGCCGAACAATCGATCATCCAGTTTGAAAACCAGCTGCGGCAAGCGATTACCGAAAACCAGTTCGAGATTCATTATCAACCGATGATCGATACACTCGACCCGCAAGCCTTCAGTTGCGAAGCCTTGCTGCGCTGGCGTCACCCGGAGCGCGGCTTGCTTCCCCCCGAGGCGTTTCTCGGCATACTCGATAACTCGGAAATTCTGTACGACCTGACCTGCTGGCTGATACGCGAAAGCCAGCAATTTCAGCAACAGGTGCATCAAACGCTATCCGTCTTCCCGACCATTTCCATCAACATGCCATCGGTGATATTCCAGCAGTCGCATTACCGCGAAAAAATTCTGCAACAACTATTGAGCAAGATCGATCAAGTTGCTCACTGTGTGATCGAAGTGACCGAAGACACGCTGATCTCAGATATCAAAAATACTTCTTTATGCCTGAACAAACTGCATGACCACGGATTCAAGATTGCGCTGGACGACTTTGGCACCGGTCAATCGTCGCTGTCGCATTTGCGCGCCTTCCCGATCGATATCATCAAGATCGACAAGGAATTCATTCGCGATGTAGCGGAAGATCGCAATGACGCCAATCTGGTCAGTGCCATCATCAGTCTCGGCCAGGATCTGGGTTTGCGGGTGATTGCCGAAGGCGTCGAAACCCAGGCGCAGCTGGATTTTCTGCTGAAACGGCAATGTCACTTGATTCAGGGCTTTTATTTTTCCGAACCGCTGCAAGCCCCGGCATATCTGAAATTCCTCAAGCAGCAGGGGTAAGCGTTCGGCACTATGGCTCCTTTCAGCGCAGAACCGATTGGTCGCTTTGCCCCCACACCATCGGGGCCCTTGCATTTCGGTTCGCTGGTCACCGCCGTAGCCAGTTATTGCCATGCCCGTTCGCATAACGGCCAGTGGTTGATACGCATCGAGGATGTCGATACCCCCCGGGTGGTGGCCGGCAGTGCCGATCAAATCCTGCATTCGCTGGAAGCCTTCGGCTTTGAGTGGGATGGCCCGGTGCTGTATCAAAGCCAGCGCTTTGAAGCCTATCAACTCGCGCTGCAAAAACTGCTGGATAACGGATATCTATACGCCTGCCAGTGCAGCCGCAAGCAACTCAGGCGCGAAGCCCCTCAACAAGGTCCATTGGGGATGATTTACCCGGGACACTGCCGTGACAAAAAACTTCAGGCCGACGGCAACAGCCTGCGCCTGAACCTGCAGGCAGCCGGCAACATTGGTTTTACGGACGATGTTTTCGGCTGGCAACAACTGGACCTGGCCGGGCAAGTCGGCGATCTGGTGATGAAAAGACGCGATCAGATTTTCGCCTACCATCTGGCAGTAGTGATCGACGATGCTTTTCAACAGGTCGACCAGATCGTGCGTGGTGCCGACCTGCTAATGTCAACGCCGGTCCACCTGTACCTGAATCAATTACTCGGTTACCAGCCCGCCCGCTATCTGCATTTGCCACTGGCGAAAAACCCGAACGGTGACAAGCTCAGCAAGCAAACCGGCGCGACCGCGCTGGACCCGGATCAAGCTGCGGCCACCTTGTGCAGCGCCTTGCAATTTCTCGGTCAGGACACAACTCCGGAATTGGCTCAGGCAACACCGGCAGAGATTCTGGCCGAAGCGGTCAGGCAGTGGAAACCGGCGCGTATTCCGGCGCATTACTGATCAAGCAAGTGCGGATATTTTCGCAGGTAGGCGCGCATCTGGTGGTAACTCAAGCCCAGCGCCTGCGCGGTTTTACGCTGGTTGAAGCGAAATTGCGCCAATGCCCGACGCAGCCAGCTTTGCTCCTGCTGCTGCATGAAAGCCTTGAAGTCATTGGGTATGGCTTGCGGCATATCCGGCTCTAAGCTTTGGGTCGTATCCACCGATTGTGGAATGTTGCGGGATTTCTGCGCGGAATCTGCCGGGCTGGCAGAAGTCGGCGACAAGGAATCCTCATCGCTCTGTTCTCCAGAAACAACCTTTTCAGCCACGTTTCGCGTTTGCCCCGACAAGGGTCGAAACGGTGACTCAAACGGGTCAAACTGGATTTGATCGATCAACTCATCCTCCGCGGTACGATAGACCGCGCGTTCGATCACATTCTTCAACTGTCGCAGATTGCCCGGCCAGTCGTAATCGTGTAATGCCTGTAGTGCGCCATCCGAGAACCCTGCGAAATAATCGCGCTGCAACTCCTTAGCCATGCCGGTAGCAAAAAACTGTGCCAGCAACGGGATATCTTCACGCCGGTAGCGCAGTGGCGGCAGCGTAACCACATCGAAGGACAGACGATCCAGCAAGTCGGCACGAAATTGCCCTTGCTCGACCATCCCCGGCAAGTCCATATTGGCCGCACCGACAATGCGCACATTGACACGCAGGGTTTCGCGCCCGCCGACCCGTTCGAATTCGCCATATTCAATTACGCGCAGCAGCTTTTCCTGTAGCCGCATCGACATATTGGCGATTTCATCGAGAAACAGGGTGCCACCGTGGGCTTGTTCAAAACGACCGATATGACGTTTGGTCGCGCCGGTAAAGGCCCCGGCTTCATGTCCGAACAATTCAGACTCCAGCAGGTTTTCCGGTATCGCCGCACAATTCAGCTTGATCAGGGTGTTATCCCAGTTCGGCGACAGAAAGTGCATCCGTTCTGCCATCAACTCCTTGCCGGTTCCGCGCTCGCCGATGATCAGCACCGGTTTGCTCAAGGGCGCCAGATGCGAGACTTTTTCCAGCACACTGAGAAAAGCCGGTGATTCACCGATCAATTTACGCTCATCCTTATTAGCCATTTTATACCTTTAGTGGTTTTTTAAGCCATTTTATAGCTTTTTAAGCCTTACCACAATACGCTGGAAATTCCGGAAGAAATCTCTATTTTTTCTTATTATTCAATAACTTAAATTGATTTTTACAAAGTTGGCACGGTAGTTGTTATATACATCGCAAAGGCGAAAGCCAATGTTTAACTGGAGAAAACAATGAAAACCAAATCACAAACCACTTTCAAACTTGCCGCAATCTCTCTGGCTTTGATGGCTGGCCTGACAATCAACGTAGCCAATGCAGAATCTGCTGACGGCTTTCAGGATGACAGCAAGATGGTGGACGCCAGCCAATTGATCGACTGGAGCCAGAAGGTGAATCGTCAATTGACCGATACGCTGGACAAGCAACTCACAGCCCAGTTGTCTGGCCAACAGGCAGCCCCTCAACTGGTGCTGGCAAGCAACAAGCAATACACCACTGCCAACCTGGTGTTGGCAGGGAACCCGATTCAAAACGTCGGTGTGGCACCGCTCTCAAGCATTCCGGTTGTCATACTGACCCAACCGAAAGAAGATTGTTTACTGAACCTTTAATTGAGGAAAATATCATGGGAATTTTTAGCCGTTTGAACGACATCATCAACTCCAATCTCAACGTCATGCTGGACAAGGCGGAGAACCCGGAGAAAATCATCCGCCTGGTCATTCAGGAAATGGAAGACACGCTGGTCGAAGTCCGCTCGGATGCCGCCCGCACCATTGCCGACAAGAAAAAGCTGCAGCGCAAAATCGACTTGATGGGACGCGAAGTCAATGAATGGCAGCGCAAGGCCGAGCTGGCCATAGCCAAATCACGTGAGGATCTGGCACGCGCCGCCCTGACCGAAAAGCATAATCTGGAAAAAGCCGGAGAAACTCTGGAGCAGGATCTGGTCGAGCTGGAGCATCACCTGGCCAAACTGAACGAAGATATCGGCCAGTTGCAAGCCAAGCTGGATGATGCCAAAAACCGTCATAAGGCGATGACTCTTAAGCATGACACGGTATCCGGCCGGTTGAAAACCCGCTCCAAGCTGCATGATGATCGCATCAGCGATGCCCTCGGCCGCTTTGAAGGTATCGAAGAAAAGATAGACCAGATGGAAGGCAAGGTCGACGCCTTCGATATTGGCCGCGATCCCTCGCTGGATGACCAGTTTGCCGAACTCGAAGCGGAAGATGTCATCGACGATGAATTGCAAAAACTCAAGGCCAAACTGCAACCGAAAAAAGACGATTGATTTGTCGCTTGTAAAGCCTTGCTGGCTCTAGTATAAAAGTTGCAACCCGCCACTTTTTCTGGCCAGCAAGCCAATACTTCTACATCAGGAATCCAAGCAATGAACGTGTTTGAAATGGTCGTCATTATCGTCGCACTGGGAGTGGTCAGCAAGATCGCCATTCAGGAAATCAAATCGCGACGCCGACATACCGATGAAAACTTTCAGCAGCAGTCTGATGAGCGAATCAGCATGCTGGAAGAACGCATCAAGGTTCTGGAAAGAATCGTCACCAGTGACCGGTACGACCTCAACCAGCAATTTAAAAATCTCGATGACTAAGGTCATCACCTAACGATAAACCGAGAAAAATCATGGCCGAAGAGCTACTTATCATCCCTATTCTGTTTTTGACCATCGTCGCGCCGATCTGGCTGTTTCTGCACTACATGGCCAAGTTCCGTTCCGCCAAATCACTGTCGCAGGCCGATGAAGAAACGCTGGCCGAACTATGGCAGCAGGCGGATAAATTCGAACAACGCATCGAGTCACTGGAAACCATTCTCGATGAAGAAGTCCCCGGCTGGAGGACAAGATCATGAAGAGCAATAACCCCTTAACCGATGGACACGTCAGGCTCTACCGCGACCTCGAAAATAAGAAGATCGGCGGCGTTTGCGCCGGGCTGGCCGATTATTTTTCAATCGATGTCACCATCGTGCGGATTGCGACCGTGCTGGCCGGCATTACCTTTACCTTCGTCACCGTTGCCGTGTATATCTTCGGCGTGATCTTTCTACCGCCCAAGCCGGTAGATCTGTATAGCGACCCGAACGATGAAAACTATTGGCGACGCTACCGCCGTTCACCGCGCAATACCCTGTCGGAAGCGCGTAACAAATTCATGCGGCTGGAAACCCGGCTGCGCAAGTTGGAAGGTTATGTCACCTCGAAAAAATTCAACCTCGACCAACAGTTCGAGGATATGGACCGGCAAAGCCGCTAACCCGGAATAAAACATGAAAACCCTGACAAAAAATCCGTGGATTTATTCACTGCTGATAATCCTCGCGCTAACCGCGTGGATGGCTTCCGGCATGTTGCAGGCCGAATCAACGGTAAATGAATCCTCCGAAGATAACTCCACTGCAGACGTAGCTAAAACGGAAACCATCATCCCGCGAGTTCGGGTGCGCAGGATTGCACCGCAGCCAGTCACAAAAAGTCTGACCCTTTATGGCGTCAGCGAAGCGGCCCGCAGTCTCGATATTCGCCCTCAACTCAGCGGCCAGATTGAAACAGTACTGGTCGATCGCGGTGAAACGGTCAAGCAGGGGCAAATTCTGGCCAGAATCGATGTATATGACCGCCCCCAGCAACTTGAGCACGCCCGTGCCGAACTGGCGCAGCGTGAACTCGAATACCAGAGTTCGAAGTCCCTCAACCAGAACGGTTATCAGGGCAAAGCCGCATTGGCCGAAGCACAGGCTTTGTTGAAACAAGCCGAGGCACGTGTGAGTAAACTGCAACTGGATATCGAACGCTGCCAGATTCGGGCACCGTTTAGCGGTATTGTCAGTGAAAAACATATGGAACCCGGGTTGTTCGTCGCCATGCATGACAAGCTGGCAACATTGATCGAAACCGATCCGATCATTGTTCGAGGCGATGCCAGTCAGCTGGACAGACTCAACATAAAGCCTGGCCAGAAAGCCGATATACGCTTTAACAATGGCCAGCAGCAGGCAGGCCGCATTCGATTTGTCTCGGCTCAGGCCAACGCCAATACCAACACCTTTCGGGTCGAGGTGGAACTGGCCAACCCCGGGCAGCAAATGATTGCCGGCATGAGCGCCGAAATCAGTATCCCACTGCAGACGGAAACCGCGATCAAGATTTCGCCAGCGCTGTTTTCTCTCAACGAAGCTGGGGATATCGGCATCAAGTGGGTGCAGCAGGATGTAGTCGAATTTACCCCGATTCGCATCATCAAGAGTGAGTCTGACGGCGTATGGGTCAGCGGTATCGATCCGCAAGCCAGCATCATCACGGTCGGCCAGGCATTCGTCAAAAAAGGGGACAAAGTAGAACCAGTGCCTGAAAAAACCGCCAAAACAACGGGCGAAAGCAAAGGAGCCAGCTGACATGCACGCAATCATCGAAGGTGTGCTGTCGCGCAGCCGCACGATGGTGATGATCTTCATCCTGCTCATCGGCAGTGGCCTGATCAGTTACATCAGCATACCGAAAGAATCCAATCCGGATGTCAACATCCCCTTCATCTATGTCTCGATGTCGCATGATGGTATTTCACCGGAAGATGCCGAGCGCATGCTGGTCAAGCCGATGGAAAACCAGCTAAAAACCATTGAAGGCATCAAGAAAATGACTGCGCTGGCCTCTGAGGGACACGCCTCGGTCACGCTCGAATTTATCGCCGGTTTCGATGCCGATGAAGCTCTCAGTGATGTGCGCGACCGGGTCACCACGGCCAAGGCGCAATTACCGGCCGACACGGACGAACCCAGCATCAACCAGGTCACCATGGCCGACCAGAATCCGGTCATCACGATCAGCCTTTCGGGCCCGTTACCACAACGCGCGCTGATCAGGATAGCGCGTGACTTATCGGACAAGATCGAGTCGTTCAAGGAAGTGCTGGAAGTCGAACTCAATGGCGACCGCATCGATCAGCTCGAAGTGATTCTCGACCCGCTCGCGCTGGAAAGCTACGGGCTGGATTATCAGGATATCTACCGCTTTGTTTCGCGCAACAACCAGTTGATCACTGCCGGCACCATGGATACCGGCAAGGGCCGCTTTGCGGTGAAGATTCCGGCGGTTTTTGAAAACCTGCAAGACGTTCTGGAGTTACCGGTCAAGGTCGATGGCGATAAGATCGTACGCTTTGCCGATGTATCTACTGTGCGACGCAGCTACAAGGATCCGACCAGTTTTGCGCGTCTCAACGGAGAGTCCAGCCTGTCACTCGAAGTCAAGAAACGGCCGGGCGAAAACAGCATTGCCACGGTCGAAAAAATCAAGCAAAAGGTCGCCGAAGAACAAAAGAAATGGCCGCAGCACCTGAAGCTCACCTATTCGGCTGACAGCTCCGAGCAGGTCAAGGATATGCTGTCTGATCTGCAAAACAATGTCGTGTCGGCGATTCTGCTGGTCATCATCATTATCATCGGCGTGCTCGGTGTGCGCACCTCGGTGCTGGTCGGGCTGGCCATTCCCGGCTCGTTCTTGAGCGGCATTCTGATTCTGTCGCTGCTCGGTTACACCATCAATATTGTCGTGCTGTTCGCATTGATCATGGCGGTGGGCATGCTGGTGGATGGCTCGATTGTGGTCACTGAATACGCCGACCGGGTAATGAATGAAGGCGTGCCGGCAAAACGGGCCTTTTCGCAAGCCTCGCGTCGTATGGCCTGGCCGATTACCGCCTCAACCGCAACCACACTGGCAGCTTTCGCCCCGCTGATCTTCTGGCCTGGCATCATGGGTGAATTCATGAAATACCTGCCGATCACGCTAATTGCCACACTCACCGCATCACTGTTCATGGCCCTGCTTTTCGTGCCGACTCTGGGTGCGATGCTCGGTAACCCGCCGCCGACCTCGGAAACCACCCGACTCCGTCTGTTGCAGATGGAAGATGGCGATATTCACTCTCTCGGCGGTTTCACCGGCAGGTATATAAAACTACTCGACTTCGCCATGCGCCATGCCTGGAAAGCCCTGATCGCCACATTGATTTTTGCGGTAGTAGTATTTTCCGCCTACGGTGCATCCGGTCTTGGCTTGCAATTCTTTCCCGATGTCGAGCCGGAAGGCGGCAACATCACTGTGCGCGGCTATGGTGCTTTATCAATCTATGAAAAGGATGCGCTGATCCGTGAAGTGGAATCCAGACTGGTAGACATGCCTGAAATCAAAACATTGTACAGCTACACCGGCGGGCGTGACCGCATCGGACGGCTGCGCTATAACCTGATCGACTGGCAACAGCGACGCAAGGCAGCCGAGATTATACAGGAGATGGAGCAACGTCTCAGCGATCTGGCCGGCATTGAAATCGAAATCGGCAAGGATGAAAGCGGCATCAATAATGGCAAAGATTTGCAAGTCGAGTTGAGTTCGCGTTTCCCTGACTTGCTCGATGCTGCCGCGCTGAAGGTTCGTCATGCGGTGGAAAAGAATCCAGCCTTTACCAATATCGATGACAGCCGCTCCAAACCCGGCATCGAGTGGCGCCTGCAGGTCGATCGCGCCAACGCCGCCCGTTTCGACGCCGATGCAGCACTGGTCGGCAATGTCGTACAATTGGTCACCAGCGGCCTCAAGGTCGGCTCATATCGCCCGCACGACGTCGATGACGAACTGGATATCCGCATCCGCTATCCGGTCAAGGACAGAGATATCGGCCACCTGGACGAGCTGCGCCTGAAAACCCAATACGGCGACGTACCGATCAGCCAATTCGTAACCCGAAGTGCGGCCCCCAAGGTGGATAGCATCCGCCACGCCGACTCGCGGCGCATCCTGCAGGTCAATGCCAATATGGCCGAAGGCTCATTGCTGAGTCTGGAGCTACCCAAGTTGAAGGCCGCCCTGCCAGAACTGGGCATAGATCCGCGGGTGGAAATCGATATCAAGGGCGAAAACACCGAGCAGGCCGATTCCGAAGCCTTTCTGGAAAAAGCCTTTGTGATTGCGCTGTTTGTGATGGCGATTATTCTGGTCACCCAGTTCAACAGCTTTTACCAATCGTTGTTGATTCTGAGTGCAGTACTGTTTTCGACCGTCGGTGTCTTCCTCGGCTTGCTGCTGTTTCAAAAACCTTTTGGCATCGTCATGTCTGGCATCGGCGTAATTTCGCTGGCCGGTATCATCGTCAACAATAACATCGTGTTGATCGACACCTACAATGTTCTCAAAGCCAAAGGCATAGATGGCTATGAAGCGATACTGCGTACCGGCGCCCAGCGTCTGCGCCCTGTTTTGCTGACCACAGTGACCACCATTATCGGTCTGGCGCCGATGGTACTGGAAATGAATATCGACCTGATCGGACGCAACATCGAATTCGGCGGTCCATCCACACAGTGGTGGTCACAGCTGGCAACTGCGGTCGCCGGTGGGCTCGCCTTCGCCACGCTGCTGACCCTGGTGATCACCCCTTGCCTGCTGGCATTGGCAAATCGCAGGCAACAAAAACACCAAACCAAACCAACTCAACTCAACTCAACTCAACTCAACTCAAAAATCATTAAACCATGATTAGATTGATCGTCATTCTCACACTCAGTGTTGTACTCAGTGCCTGTTATAAGTCCGAGCGTTCGGAAATTAACGTCAACACGACCTTTGGACAGGAACTGGTAGACCTTAAAAAAGCACTGGATAGCGGTGCTATTGACCAGCAACAGTATAAGAAAATGCTTAACCGCATTTCAAAACGACGCCTGAAGCTGGATTTGGACGACGTGGAAGATTCATGACATGGTACCAGGGCGCTGCCCACATGCGTCCAATAATCATCTCTAACTCTGCCTGGCTTACAGTGGCCAGACCTTTTCGGAAACACCGTACAAGGTTGGCATTTTCACCGAGTCCTTACACTCAATTGACCCGCTCAGGAAAAACCGATTCAATTTGCATAGCGTCAGATTCATTGCGAAAATAGCTGTTTTCAATGACGAGAAGACAAGATGGGTTTTTTAAGCGGTAAGAAAATATTAATCGCGGGCATAGCCAGCAATCGGTCTATCGCCTATGGCATCGCCAGGGCAATGAAGCGTGAAGGTGCCGAGCTTGCATTCAGTTACCCGAACGACAAGATGAAAGCTCGTGTAGAAAAATTCGCCGCTGAACTGGGTTCAAACATCGTATTGCCCTGTGACGTGTCCAATGATGAAGATATTGATAACCTGTTCACCTTGTTAGGCAAGCAATGGGATGCGCTCGACAGTCTGGTTCATTCGATTGCCTTTGCTCCGCGTGAAGCACTACAGGGAGACTATCTGGAAAACCTCGATCGTGCTGCCTTTACCACCGCACATGAAATCAGCTCGTACAGCCTGTCAGCAATGGCCAAAGCGGCGCGGCCGATGATGCAGGGAACCAATGGCTCGATCATTACCATGAGTTATCTTGGCGCTGAAAGAGCCTTGCCTAATTACAACATCATGGGTGTTGCCAAGGCTTCGCTGGAAGCCAGCGTACGTTATCTGGCTGCCGCACTGGGTCCAGAAGGCATTCGCGTCAATTCCATTTCCGCCGGCCCGATCAAGACACTAGCCGCATCCGGCATTGGCAGCTTCAAAAAAATTCTGGATGAAGTGGAACACAACGCTCCCTTGCGCCGCAATGTCACTATTGATGATGTCGGTAATACCGGCGCATTTCTATGCTCGGATCTGGCAGCCGGGATCACTGGCGAAAATATCTATGTAGATGCCGGTTACAACATCATGAGCATGGGCGTACTCGATTAAACTTTTCTCTGTTACTGTATAAACAAAAAAGCCTGATGCAAATGCATCAGGCTTTATGTTTGATATTCGTGCCAGACTTGCAGACAACATCTCAATCGCTACTGCAACTCAGTGACCGGCGTGCGAATAATCTCAGCCTGATCCGTCAACTCCTTGATCAAAGCCTGATACTCGGCATTGGCTTTGGCACCATTTAATGTTTTACGTAATTGCTCTTCTGCCCCTTTATCCTCAGACGACTGTCCAACCCTGACTTCGGATAATTCCAGAATACTGTAGTTACCATTTAACCGGGATACACCTTCATAAATTGGCTGGTTGTGTTCCGGTTTGGGCAGCACGAAGGCAGCACTTAGTAATTCGGAAGAAAGCTTTCCATCCTTTCGCTTCACATAGCCGACATCTTGTAGCTCGGTATTCTCTTCATCAGCAATTGCTTGCATACTTTTTTCACCGGACTTCAGTGCATTCAGCGCCTTTTTACCCTGTTCCTGCGCAAGCTTACGACCTTTTTGTTTTTTTAGTTCGTTAATGATTTGCTGACGAACCTCTGAAAGCGGCTTCTGTGCAGCCGGTTGATGTTCATTTAAATGAATGATGACTACCCGGTTATCCGCAAGTTCGATCAATTCGCTGTTAATTTTTTGGTTTAAAACCTCATCCGAAAAAGCAGCTTCGCGCACTTTTTCTTCAGATGCGATGCCTTCTCCCTGCGCCCGGGAGAACCAGTCAGTCGTTTCAACTTTCAAATCGAGTTGCTCAGCAGCAGGCTCCAGCGAGGTCGGCTCTTCGTATGCGATGCTGGCAAGATTTTCGGCCAGATCATAGATTTGGTTTTCAGCCAGCTCGGTCTTGAGTTCTTTCTCGATTTCGTCGCGCGCATCCTCAAAGCTTTTGGTATCCCCACCCTGAATCGAATGCAGTTTGATCAAATGCCAGCCGAATTGTGTCTTAACCGGTTCGCTGATTTCATTCACCTGCATACTGAACAAGGCATTTTCGAAAGGTGGCACCATCATTCTCTTTTCTACTTCTCCCAGAT
>JANTFI010000061.1 GCA_024763505.1 Gammaproteobacteria bacterium | reverse complement strand
ACGTTGAGCCCCTTGTTTTCCATCGCGCCCATGTTGTAGTCATCGACCGCGGCGACCATGTACAGGTCGAGATCGTATTCGAGGCCATAGGTTTGCTCGTCCCAGCGCATCGCGTTTTGCAGCGAGCGCAGCGCGAAATCGCATTTGTCTTTATTGTGGTGTTCGGTGTAAAACTCCAGCGCGACGTTGCGCCCGGAAGCGGTCTGATATTCGCCGGAAACACAGGCCAGATCGCCCGCCACCAGCGCGAACAGATAGCACGGTTTGGGGAAAGGGTCATGCCATTTCACCCAGTGGCGCTCGCCATCCACGCCGCTGTCCAGCTTGTTGCCGTTGGACAGCATCACCGGGTTGGCCTTTTTGTCGGCGCGGATGGTGGTAGTGAATACCGACATCACATCCGGCCGGTCGATATAAAAGGTGATACAGCGAAAGCCTTCGGCCTCGCATTGCGTGAAGTAATTGCCACTGCTGCGATATAGTCCTTCGAGGCGGGTGTTGGCGTCAGGATCGATTTCCACCGTGGCGCAGAAATCGAATTCATGCGGCACTTCGGGAATACTCAGCAGGGTGCCATCGTAGCTGAAATCCGAATCATCGAGAAATTCATCGGCAACCTGTAAATCCACTACCTTGAGCCCCACCCCGTCGAGACTCAGCGGTGCTTGCAGGTCATCGGTCTGGCGACGCATCTTGAGGCGGCTGCGTACCGTGGTCACCCCATCATTGAGGATAAATTCCAGCTCGGTGCGCTCGATGGTGAAGTCAGGCGGCTGGTATTGATTCAGGTATTTACGCTGGGCGTGATCGGTTTTCATGGCGGGACTCTGCTGGAAAAAATAAGTTGCGTATTAAAACATACCGAAGTCATTGATGTGAGTCTTGACAGTGAATTTTCAAGCCCCCGTTTAGACCGAGTAACTCTATCAATATGGTTAAGGACAATGATATCGCCGCAGTTGTATTTGGATTTTTTTCACTCTACACTAATGAGAACATTTTGAGAACTTTATTATGCTGATTCGTCTCCAACCCGCCGCGCAGGATTTATCACGTCAGGAATTACCCCTGTATGCCAGTCGCGTACGCGCCGGTTTTCCTTCTCCGGCGGATGACTTCATCGACCGGCCGCTCGATCTGAATGAGTTTCTCATCAAGAAACCGGCGGCGACCTTCTTTGCCTGGGCCGAGGGCGACTCACTGCGCGATATCGGTATCAGCCAGGGCGACTTGCTGATTATCGACCGCTCTGCCCCGCATGTGCACGGCGCTATCGTGGTCGCCGCGCTCGATGGCGAGCTGACCTGCAAGATTCTCGATACCCGGCGCAAGCAATTGTTATCGGCGAATGATGAATACCCGCCGATCAATGTCGACGGGCGCGAGGATATGGTCATCGAAGGCGTGGTCACGCACAGCATCAAGCGGCATTTGCGGCAGGTTTGAAATGGAAACGCTGCAGATATTGAGGGTGCAGGTTGTTGTCTTCCCGGGCTTCTGCCGCAGAGATGCGGCAGCAGAGCGTACAGGGATGTATTCACCGCGTCCCGGGCGGGCAACAACCTGCTCCCTCCCCCCGGCACCATGATTGCGCTGGTCGATTGCAATTCCTGCTATGCGTCCTGCGAGCAAGTGTTTCGCCCCGATCTGCGCGGCAAGCCGGTCATCGTGCTAAGCAATAACGATGGCTGCATCATCGCGCGCAGCCAGCAGGCGAAGCAACTCGGCGTGCCGGATCTGCAGCCATTCTTCAAGATCGAGGCGCAATTGAAACGCCACAAAGTGCATGTTTTCTCGGCCAACTTCCGACTGTATGGCGATATTTCCAATCAGGTGATGGCGACGCTGCGCGATTTTTCGCCGCAGGTCGAGCAATACAGCATCGATGAAATGTTTCTCGACTTTTCGGGTATGCCGCAGGATTTGAATGACTACGGCATGCTGATCAAGGATACACTGTGGCGGCATGTGCGCATGCCGGTCGGGGTTGGTATCGCACCGACCAAGACGCTGGCCAAACTGGCCAACCATGCGGCCAAGAAGATCAAGGATTCCGGCGTCGCGGTGCTGGATACCCCTGAGAAATGGAAATGGCTGCAAAAGCGCCTGCCCATCACCAAAATCTGGGGCATCGGCAAGCGCCTCGGTCAGCGCTTGAATGCGCTGGGCATCCACAACGCCTACCAGTTGGCGCAGGCGGATGCGCGTTTTATCCGCAAGCAAAGCAGCGTCAACGTCGAGCGCACCATCTGCGAACTCAATGGCGAACCCTGCATCGCGCTGGATGAACAGCCCGCGCCGAAAAAGGAAATCTTCGTCACCCGTTCGTTCGGCCAGAAGACATCCAGCCAGGAAGAATTATTGCGCCACATCAGCCGCTATGCCGCGGCCGCGGCCGAAAAGCTGCGCAGCCAGAACAGCCTGTGCAGCAGTCTGTATCTGTTCGCTTTCACGTCCGAATTCAAACCCGGATTTTACAACAACAGTCTGGTCATGCGCCTGCCCTGGCCCAGTAGCGACAGCACGCTGATCATTCGCTATGCACGTCAAGGCATGGCGCAGATTTACCGCCCCGGCGCACTGTTCGCCAAATGCGGCATCGGCCTGCTCGATATCCGCGACCGGCAATTTTACCAGCCGGACCTGTTCACCCCCGGGCAGGACAAACATACCGATGAATTGATGGGCGTGATCGATGGCATCAATCAGCGCTTCGGGCGCGATGCGCTGATTTTCGGCGCGGAAGGCTTGACCGGCAAGTGGACCATGCGCCAACAGCGGCTGTCACCGGGGTATACCTGCTCGTGGGATGCGGTTCCGCGGATTGCCTGTGGATGAAAAAAATCCAATGAACAGCGCAGAGTCGGTTATACTTATTTTCGTATTACCAAGGTATTACCCATGAAAACCATCAGCATAAAAGCCGACGAAGATTTTGATACCCTGCTCAATCAATTGTCACTGCGCCTGCAGACAACGCGTAGCGCTGTGATTCGAAAAGCAGTCAGGAATTACCAGAAACAGCTGGAAAAGGAAGCCATACGCCAGCAAATACGCGCTGCTTCTGCTAAAACGAGAGATCAGGCGTTGCAAGTCGTCAATGAATTTCAGGATGCTGACGACGATGGGCTTTAAAAGAGGCTGTATTTACCTCGCCAACTTCAACTCCTCAAAGGGAACAGAAGCCGGCAAGATAAGGCCTTGTCTGGTGGTTCAGAGTGATTTGCTCAACGAAATCGATCATCCCAGCACCAGTGTATTGCCGCTCACCAGCCAATTGATAGATGATGCTGCACCACTGCGCTATCGCATCAAGTCACGTGAAAATCTGCAAGCGGATTCAGACATCATGCTGGATCAAATCAGAACCATCGACAATCGTCGACTAAAAAACGCGAAACTCACAGTACTCAGTGAGCAAGAAATGACTGAAATCGAGATGTTATTGCAAACACTGCTGGGGATGGAATAGCCTCGCCGCCAACTCTCAAGGACTCGGATTCGAAATCTCGCGGTGAATGATTTCTATCCCCTCCAGCACGGCCTCTGGTAACTCCACATCGATGCTGGCAATGTTTTCACTTAATTGTTCCAGAGTGGTTGCGCCGATGATATTGCTGGTCAAAAAGCGCCGCGTGTTGACGAAAGCCAGCGCCATCTGCGCCAGCGACAAGCCATGCTGCTGCGCCAGTGCCGCGTATTTTTCGGTCGCACGTATGGCGGATGGACTACTGTAACGCGCATAATTGGGCCATAGTGCGAGCCGAGATCCTTCGGGCAGTTTGCCACCCAGATATTTACCGGATAGAACGCCAAAGCCAAGCGGCGAATACGCCAGCAGTCCGCAATGTTCACGAATCGACACTTCCGCCATGCCGACTTCATAAGTACGATTGAGCAGGCTGTAAGGGTTCTGTACACTGACCATGACCGGCAAATTCATATCGCGTGCCACCTGTAAAAACCGCATCGTCCCCCAGGGTGTTTCATTGGATAGCCCGATGTGGCGAATCTTGCCAGCCTCGACCATTTCACCAAGCACGCCCAGGGTTTCTTCAATCGGCGTAAAATTTTCTGGCTCTTCATCATAAGCCAGCGTATCGAACACCTGGGTCTTGCGTTCCGGCCAATGTAACTGGTACAGATCGAGGTAATCGGTTTGCAGACGCTTGAGGCTGTCATCCAGTGCTTGGGTAATATTGGCGCGATCGAATTTTGAATGGCCGCCGCGAATGTGATCGACCCAGCCAGGTCCCGGACCGGCGATCTTGGAAGCCAGCACAATTTTGTCGCGATGGCCACTTTGTTTGAGCCAGTGGCCGATAATGGTTTCGGTGCTGCCATAGGTTTGCGCTTTGGGAGGAATCGAATACAGCTCGGCGGTATCGAAAAAATTCACCCCCTGCTGCAGTGCGTAGTCCATTTGTTCGAAGGCTTCGGCCTGCGTATTTTGCTCGCCAAAAGTCATCGTGCCGAGGCAAATGACGCTGACCTCCAGATCGGTGTTGCCCAGTTTTCGGTATTGCATGTTTTCTCTGATCAAATTTGTTTGAGGAATTCTATAATCACGGCCGGCTCCATGCGACGCCAGAAATCGGCATCGACAAAGGCGTGTACGATTTCACCATTTGGTGCAATCACACAGGTCGATGTCATCGGCTGTTCGTAGCAATCATCGCCGTTATGGCCGACAACATCAAGGTCGAATTGCGCTGAACAGGGCGTAGTCATTCGAGTAGTAAGAGCTGTAGTATGTACAGAAGAAATACCAGATTTCCTGTATTGAATCACACTTGAAATTCGGACAGATGATTTGGCTCAAGCCAGAGAGAAGGCCGAGAGTCTGAGGTACCACTTGATTCAATACTTTCAACCCTGCTCAGCACATGCAAGCCGCTAGAAACGTCCAGCAGTAACGGAGTTTTTCCGACTGCGAAAGTTAGCAGGCCCGCGTTGGACACCGGACTGGATCGAGTCAACCGCCAGACCGGGTTCACATAGCGATTGCTATCGGAATTCATTTCTTTCAGAGGGTTTTATCAACCGGCAGATATCGATCCCCAGACACTTAACCGGGCAGATTGTCTTCACCCGGCTCGCCGGGATACACCCCGATCATACGTCCATAGTCTCGATAACTGGTGGCCAACTCGGCCTGATCCGAATTTTTCAGCGCCCGTCCTCTCTGTGCATTTTGAATGGCATCATTGGTCACTACACCATGCCCTTCGACCATGCGATTCATGAAATTGAACAGGGCACAGACAGTGATCGCATCGTGCAGCGCCTGTTCACTCCAGCCGGCGTCGAACACCTGTTGCGCATCCTGATCGCTGACACGGCTCGGGTTTTGTGTGAGCTTCTTGACATAGGCCAGCAGCGGTTTGAAATCAGCATCGATTTCGGCACTATCGATATCACTGAGCAATTGCCCGAAAAGCTCGGGATTGATGCCGAAGGATTCTGCGATAATGCTGTGCGCGCCGAAACAGAATCGGCAATCATTTAACCCCGACACCAGCGCTGCGATCAATTCGCGTTGTGCCACCGAAAGCGGCGATGGCTTGCGCAGTACGATATCATGAAATTCCAGTAACGGAGCCGCTCCGCCAGGAAAACTTTTGAAAACATCGGACAAATTCGTGTTTTCCGGTAACCCGGGGAAGCGGCTCATATCAAGGTACCTGTTCGAATGTTTTTTTAATGCTCGTGCGGCTCGGCGGGAGGCAATGCTTCGCCTGCGATAAATTTCTGTACCGCGGTTTGCGGGTCGGATTCGCTGGTAGCCACGACCTTGACATTGTGCCCGGCCATCTTGCGAACGAAACCCTGTCCACAACCACCGGTGATCAGGATATCAGATTCAAATAACGGGTGATAACCGCCTTTGAATTCATGCATCGACATATCTTTCGGCAGGTCGATACGCTCGTGTTCAATCAATTCACCATTGTCGCCGCCCGAATACACCAGAAAGCGGCGCGTCTTGCCGGCGTGACTGGTGATGGTTTTGAAATTCTGGCTGGTTACTGCAATTTTCATCTTGTATACCTCTGGTTAATTCAGGCTTCGGTCACACAAATTTGTCGATGGCTGGCCGCCCACAGGGTTTTCCAGAGCAACAACAATACCAGAGCGCTAAGCGCAAACAGAATCGCTTGACCAATATACCCGTAAGCATTCACTGCGGTCATCTGACCCATCACCATGCTTGCGATACTCATGGCCGCCAGCGGAAAGGAGTACGCCCACCATGACATGAAAAATGGCAAGCGGGCGAAACGCGGCAATTGGCTGAGCAGCAAAATCGTCAAAAACAGGGCAAAGTTATACAACACTTGTGCCAGCGGGCTGATTTCTCCGGTCAATTTCACATAAGACAGAAACCCAACCGCAGGTGGTGCGATCAAAATAAACAGGGTCGGAAGCAGTTTGTTTGGTAATGGTGCGTGGAAAATGACCCGATTGAAGACGACCACCATCAAAATCAGCCAGAATACAATGCCTACACTGAAGAAAAACCAGGACAACCCGATATAGCCCAACGGTACGCCCGCCAGTGGAACGATGACATTGCCGACAGCAGGAATAAACCAGGCCGGATTGAGATGGTGAATCTCGAATTTATCGTGGTGCAGCCAGGAGTTGATCACCATCAGTGACATCATCATGTGCAGTATCATGCCAGTCGACCACAGCACACGACTGGTATCCATCGAAATATCAAGAAATGCAATTGACAACAACAGCAGACTGATCGAAAACGCCGGGATAAAATTCATTTTGACCGGGTTGCTCCATTCTTCACGTACATCCCGGCGATAGAGCAGCACCTTGAACAGATACAAAATCGTCAACGTAACAAAAACCACTACGGTCACGACCAGCAGAGTGTCGAAAGTCAGCTCATGATAGTGATATAATTCGCTGGCCTTTTGCCAAGCCAGCGTCAAACCGGCCAGACCCATCACCATTGCAAAAAAAGTGATGGGCATATTTTGTAATCGATTGTCGTTTTGCATGGTAAACTCCCGTTGAGATCGCAAATTACCGGCTTATTCTAGGCTAGCCTCAGAACTGAGGCATTGAAATATTTAAATCCCGAATTTAAACACTGTGCAAATTGATAAAATAGATCGAGCCTGGCGCGGAGCCGAGCGCTGCAAACATTGCGCCATCCGCCACCTTGTATTGTTTTCTGACCTTACCCACGAAGATTTTGACCGCATTCATCAGCCCATCGATGACATGGAGTTTGAACCAGGGCAAAGGCTGTATTATCAGGGTGAAAATATCAGTTCGGTTTACACCATTCGAGCCGGGCTGATCAAACTGGTGCAGCATTTGCCTAATGGCGATCGGCGTATTGTGCGGCTCCTCAGCCAGGGGGATCTGGCCGGTCTGGAAAGCCTGAATGGTCAGGTAGCCGACCATGATGCGGTCTGTCTGGATCTGGTTCAGGTCTGCCGCCTGCCAGTCTCGCTAATTCAGCGTTTACAAAAAGAAACGCCCAATCTACATCAGGGCTTGATCAATCGCTGGCAAAAAGCTCTCAGCGGCGCAGATAACTGGATAACCCGATTATCGACCGGAAAAGCCCGACAACGTGTGGCGCGTCTTTTACTGCTGCTCGACCAGGCTTCCACCGATGATTTCTTTTTTCTGCCGACTCGGGAAGACATGGGTGCCATGCTTGGCATTACAACCGAGAGTACCAGCAAGGCAACAGCAGAATTCAGACGCCTGGGGTTACTCAAAAAACTGGGGCAAAATCGCGCCTGGATTGATGCCGAGGCTCTGCAGCAACAGTTTTGCTAGAAGCACGGGTAGTTCTGAAATAAATCACCTTGCAAAACCAGGAGGCTGTTTGGGATGACTCCGGCACCAAAACACTGCTGGATGATCTGTGTGCCGGATTCAGCCTCTGCGCCAACGGTGAAACCGCTCGACCCATTCGAGCAATTTCTGCGGTGCATGCGCGCGCTTCCATTCACCGGCAGCATACTTGTTGGCTTCGGCCAGTGTCGGGTAGATGTGAATGGTGCCGAGAATCTTGTTCAAGCCGAGACCATGCTTCATCGCCAGCACATATTCGGCAATCAAATCACCGGCATGTTCGCCGACGATAGTGACGCCGAGAATCCTGTCCTTGCCCGGCACAGTCAGCACCTTGACGAAGCCATGCGCTTCACTGTCGGCGATGGCACGATCGAGATCATCGATTCCGTACACGGTTTTTTCATAGGCAATATTCTGCTGCTTCGCATCGGTTTCATTCAACCCCACGCGCGCGACTTCCGGCTCGGTAAACGTCGCCCACGGGATCACCGAGTAATCGACCTTGAAGCGTTTGACGATACCAAACAGGGAATTGACCGAGCTGTACCACGCCTGATGCGCGGCGGTGTGGGTGAATTGATAAGGCCCGGCGACATCGCCACAGGCGTAAATGGTCGGGATGCTGGTCTGCAGAAATTCATCGACCTCGATGGTGCCACGGTCGGTCAGTTGCACTCCCACTTCTTGTAGCCCAAAACCAGCTGTGTTTGCGGCACGGCCGACCGCGACCAGAATAGTATCGAATTCCAGCTCGATATCCTGACCTTCGTGTTCGACGATGAGTTTCTGCACACCTTGCTCGACCACGACCTGTTTGGCCTTGTGGTTGACCAGCACTTTGACCCCTTCCTGCTCGAATTTTTGCATCACCAAGGCAGAGACTTCCGGGTCTTCACGACCCATAATCTGTGGCGCCATCTCGACCTGGGTTACATTAACACCAAGGCGGTTGAAACTTTGCGTGAGTTCACAACCGATCGGGCCACCGCCAAGCACGATCATCTTGCCCGGCTGTTCGCGTATTTCCCAAAGGTTATCCGATGTCAGATATTTGACCTGATCGAGCCCAGGAATCGGTGGCACGAACGGCCGCGCGCCGGTGGCGACGACGATGTTGCGCGTATTAATGACTTTGCCATTGACCTCGACCTGCCAAGGCGAAACGATACGTGCCTCGCCCTCGATGACATCCACGCCGAGTTTAGTGTAACGCTCAACCGAGTCATGCGGCTCGATTTTTTGGATGACGCTTTGCACACGCTGCATAACATCGGCAAAATCGAAATCCGCGCTCGCTTTTTTGATGCCGAACTCTTCGCTGCGCGCAATATGAGACAGGAATTTTGCGCTGCGGATGATTGCCTTCGACGGCACGCAACCGGTGTTCAGACAATCGCCACCCATCTTGTATTTTTCTATCAGCGTGACTTTGGCCTTGACTGCCGCCGCAATGTAAGCCGTCACCAGACCAGCTGATCCACCGCCGATCACAACCAGATTGGTGTCGAATGTTTCAGGTTTTTTGAAGGATTTCATCGCTTTACTCGCTTTGATGGTGGCAATAATCTTGCGCCCGATCAGAGGCAGAATCGCCAACAGCACGAACGACAGAATCAGTTTGGGCGACAGAATGCCCGATGCTGATTCCAGTTGCGCCAACTGGGTACCCGCGTTGACATAAACGATGGTGCCGGCAAACATGCCGAGCTGGCTGACCCAGTAAAACGTCCAGGTCTTCAGCGGTGTCAACCCCATCACCAGATTGATAACGAAAAACGGAAAGGCCGGCACCAGGCGTAATGCAAACAGATAAAAAGCCCCGTCTTTCTCGATACCGGCATTGATCGCAGTCAGCTTGTCGCCGAACTTCTGCTGAACCGTATCGCGCAAGATGAATCGAGATACCAGAAACGCCAGCGTTGCTCCGATCGAGCTGGCGAATGACACGATCAACACACCGTTGAACAGGCCGAAGATAGCTCCGGCGGCCAGTGTCATGACAGTCGCACCGGGCAAGGATGCCGCTGTCACCAGCACATACAAAAAGAAAAAGGCGACGACACTGAGCAGTGTGTGTTGTTGATAATAAGCCTGTATAGCGGCTTGCTGGGATTTGATGTAATCGAGTGTCAGATATTGACCGAGATCGAATACCTGAAAGGCAATGATGACGGCGAGAATCAGGCTCAGTGTGATAATTTTTTTCATTGTAATTTATAACCACCAAGCGAGTCATCAAATGATTAGGCAACAACTCTGGTCATCAAAATAATCAATCCGGGCAAGTCAAAAGGGCGTGTTTACAGCGGAAAGTTCCCACTGTCAGGCCCAGAACCGGTCGTCAGAATTCAGTGCTTTGCAGAATTGTCAGGTACTTTATTATTGTAATCTGTTGCTAAGACTCGGCCCGGGTCTACTAAGTTCAGGTCTTTTTCGAGTAGTCGTAATCGACGAGTGTAGTCTGCTTCGGTTTCAAATCCAGCCAGTCAACCTCGAATTGCAGAGTGGCGATGGCGCAAGTCGGCATGTCTTCGATGTCACAGGGTGCGAGAAGATGCAGCAAACTCGTCATGTCGGGGTTATGCCCGACCAGCATCAAACGGTTGATGTGTTCGGGCGTCTGGCGGATTACTTCAAGCATTGCCATGAATGAAGTGAAATAAAGCGCATCGTTTTGCTCGATCTGTTCGGGCAGGAAACCGATTTCGGCCGCTATCAGGCGCGCCGTGGTCAAGGCTCGCAGAGCCGGGCTGGAAATGATTCGATCGAGCTGCACACATTTTCTTCGCAAGCGCTGCCCCATCTCAGGCGCATTGCGCAAACCGCGTTTATTCAACGGTCGATCTCGGTCGGCGAGCGTTGAATCTTTCCACGAAGATTTGGCGTGACGCAGCAGATACAGGGTTTTCATCAACCAAAACCGACCGAGGCTTCGATGCCCTTGATGGCACCGGAATATTTTTTCAAATGCTGCTCGGCCCAGTCGAGAATCTCGCTTTCATCGCCGCGAAAGACCACTTCGACCGGCTTTTTCTGTAACTGGTAGCGATACATCGGGTCGTAATAATCCACCAGCAAAGATTGTATGCCCGCATCAAAATATTGGCTGTCACCCTCGTCAAACAGTTTTTGCAGTGCGACGCTGAAGATGCGCTGAATCTGTTGAAAACGCTCGCCGCCCAAACGCTTGCGAATGCGTGTGAGATTATCCAGCACGAATTCGGAAAACCGGTCTTCTGCCTGCTCACCATGTCGTTGCTGATACAGCGGCCAGTTGGCCGAGATATAATCTTCGCGAATAATCTGCACTCGCTCGGCTGTTGTGCGCTCGAGAAAAATGCGCGGTGATTCGACCATCTTGTTGTGGAAATCCTGCGGAATGATCAGCCGACCGATCAGTTTGCCTTCGTCTTCCAGCAATACGCCCGACTGCGGATTTTGATGACGATATTTCAGTGCCGAGATCGATAGTGCATTCTCGAAATTGATCGGGGTTGGTTGAAAGTCATCGACATTGCGCCCGAATGCGGAACCGCGGTGGTTGGCCAGCCCTTCGAGGTCGATATGCCACGGTGTTTTCTGCAATACGCGGGTTTTGCCGGAACCGGTCAGTCCGCTCAGAATAACGAAAGGAATCTGTTGCACGCTGAGCGCCAGTTGTTCAATCAAAAAACGGCGCATCGCCTTGTAGCCGCCGACCACCAACGGGTAATCAATGCCCTGCTCTTTCAGCCATGCCTGTGTAGTGCGCGAGCGTAGACCGCCACGAAAGCAGTACAGATAACCGTCAGGATGTTTTTCAACGAAGGCTTTCCAGTCGGTCAGGCGCTGCGCGCGAATCTCCGGTGTCGCCAGCTTCAGCCCCAGTTCGATCGCTTCATCCTGTCCGGCATCCTTGTACTGCCTGCCGATCACGGCGCGCTGCTCGTCATCCAGCAGCGGAATATTTTGGGTATTCGGAAAAGCCCCCTGGTTGAATTCCACCGGTGCGCGTACATCCATCATCGGGGTGTCATTGAGGAAGAGGTCGAGATATTGATCGCTAATTTCGCGTTGTGACATGCTGACTGCTGTAAAAACTGGAGCGTTGATACTATCAGATATCGACAAGGCTCAGCCAGTTCCTGCCAATGTTAAGTTGCAGCAAGACAATTGAAGAAAAGCAGCTACACTTTCAGTTCCACTCATTACAATGGTAAAAATAATGATAAAACCTGCAGTTGTAACACTCGTATCCTTCAGTCTGTTAGCCTGCGGAGGCGGTAGCGATGGTGGCAGCAATGGCGGCAGCGGTAGTGTCGTCAATCTCGGCACCAGCGCCGCTGCCGACGCCAATCTCGGCACCTCTTACAGCCATGCGGCAAAGCCCTCAGTGTGGATCGATTACTCTATTCTGACGTTGCCGGGCAGCGCAAATCTGCGTGATGCCATCACTTACCTCGATGCTGATCAGGATGGTGATACCGATATCTTTATGGCCTCGGGTAAATTTCAGTCACTCACCGAGCTAACGCCTGGTAGCATGATGTACCTGAACAGCGGCAACGATACGTCTTTTACCGCAGCACCTGATTCGTTTGTCAATGCCAGTGCGCCACCGGCTTCGCATTCTCGCAAGAGTATCGTGGCTGATTTCAATGGCGATAGTCTGGATGATATCCTGATTCTTGATCATGGCTATGATGCCAGCCCGTTTCCAGGTGAAAACCCCAAACTGGTCATGCAACAATCATCCGGCCTGTTCAACTGGAGCAAGCTGCCGGAAAAAGGCTTTTTTCATGGTGGAGCCGCCGCAGACATCGATAACGATGGCGACATGGATATCTTTGTTGGAGGCTTTTCACCCTTCTTTTACATCAACGACGGTAATGCCACTTTCACCAAAAAAACGGACCGTTTTGATGGCAGCATCAGCAAGGTGTTCAGTGCGGAATTAATCGATGTGGATGAAGATGGTTTTGTCGATCTACTGGTGGGTGCCCATGAACGCGATGGCGACAAAACCAGTATTTTCTGGGGTAGTAGTGCTGGATCGTTCAGCTCAGCTAAACGCTATGTGGTGCCCAATGTGCAGTATTTCGGTGCCGTGCTGGATTTCGATGCCGAAGATATTGATAACGACGGAGATCGTGATTTGATCATCAACCGCACGCGCGATGGCAATGATGGTGTCGGCAAGGGATTTTATATGGGGCGTACGTTGCAAGTGCTGACCAATAACGGTAATCGCAACTTTACCGATGAAACGGCCACACGCGTCGATAACCCGGGCGGAGATGCCGATAACTGGTTTCCGTGGCTACGGGTACAGGATGCCGATGGCGATGGCAATCTGGACCTGGCTTCCGATGATAAAGGTGATGGTGTCGCCTATCTGAATGATGGCCTGGGTAATTTCTCCAAACAATAAACTCTCTTCAGATGTATCCAACAAGCCGGGGTTTTCCCGGCTTTTTTATGCGCGGCTGATTTCCCAGCACTGATGGATATTCGGTCGACGCTTGAAATCTTCCGGAATGGTTTGAGCGGTGATGTCCTTCACTGCTAAACGTTTCTCAACTGCCTTGCCCAGCTTGAAACCTTTTTTGTTGGTGGAAAAAATTAATGTGCCGGATTCATTCAACAGCGCCATCGATTTTTCAATCAACGCTTCATGGTCGCGCTGTATATCCAGCGCATCGCGCATCTTTTTGGAATTGGAAAAAGACGGCGGATCGAGAAAGATCAGATCGAAATCTGCATCCAGTTTGTAGTCTTGTGGCTTGTTCAGTAAATCGATGCAATCCGCTTGAATGAACCGGTATTTTTCTGCACCGACCAACTCATTGAGTTCAAAATTTTCCTGCGCCCATTTGATATAGGTGCCGGACATATCCGCACTGATGACTTGACGCGCGCCACCAAGTGCTGCCTGTACACTGACCGATGCGGTATAGCAAAACAGGTTGAGCATTTTCTTATCTTTGGCCTGTTCGAACATTCGTTGCCGCGTGGTGCGGTGATCGAGAAACAAGCCGGTATCGAGATAATCGGTCAGATTGATCAACAGCTTCGCAGCACCTTCTCGTACCTGAAACAATTCGCCCTGGCGATCCTGTTTTTCATATTGCTGTTTGCCACGCTGACGTTGACGTTGCTTGCTGTATAATTCATTTTCCGACAATTCAAATACTTGCCTGACCACCGATTCGGCCAGTTTAATACGCTGCAAAGCCTTGTCGGCATCGATGGTTTTCGGTGCCTGGTATTCCTGCAAGTGATACCAAGCCTGCTTCGGATTGAGTGCATTGGTGTATTTGTCCAGCGCAAACGCGAACTCCGGCAGGTCGGCATCATAAACCCGGTAGCAAGTCACATCGTTGCGCTTGGCCCAGCGTGCCAGGTGCTTGTTATTTTTAAGCAAACGATTGCGCAAGGCGGTCGCTTCCTGCCCATCCAGATCGAGTGCCGAGCGAGATTTTTTCGGAAGCTCGATGACCTTTGCAGAAGATGAATCCGCTCGCACGTCATCACCGGTTTCAAACGAGGCAAACACACATTGAATCGGGCCATTGTTGACATTTTTCTTGGCGGTTCGGTTCAAGCGCAGGCGGTGCAACAGATCGGGATTGGCGGAGATGATATGAATCTTCGCGTGCTGAAATTCGCGCAACACCTTGCCCATCTGCGCGTACAACGGCGCCAGCCCCTGCTCTACCTGCAGGCGTTCGCCATAAGGTGGATTGAACAAGATAATCGGCGGTTTTTGCACGACTTCAGGAGAAAGCTTTTCTATCGGCATGACCTTGAATTTAATCAATTCTTCGACGCCTGCCCGCATGGCATTATCCTTTGCGATATCGATCGCCTTGTCGCTACTGTCGCTGGCAAAGATTTCCGGCTCGGCCGATTCATCGATGCCGGCCTCGGCTTCACTCAGGCACTTTTCCCACAGCGCTTTATCATGCTGCAGCCAGCGCGAAAAACCGAAATAGTCACGATCCAGCCCCGGCGGAATATTGGCCGCGATCATTGCCGCCTCGATCGCAATGGTGCCAGAGCCACACATCGGGTCGATCAGGCTGTTTTCTTTTGCGCTGTCGCGGTTCCAACCGGCCTGAAACAATAACGCAGCGGCGAGGTTTTCTTTCAATGGTGCGCCACTGTGTTGCAAGCGATAGCCGCGTCGGTGCAGCGATTGACCGGATAAGTCCAGACTCAACGTCGCATTGTTTTTGTGGATATTCAGATGCACATGCACATCCGGTCGTTCCTTTTCGATGATCGGCCGACTGTTTACCGTGTTACGAAAATAATCTACGATCGCATCCTTCACTTTTAAAGAGGCATAGTGCGAATGGTTGATGTCAGAACGCGACAGTGAAGCCGACACCGCCAGACTGTTACGTGAAGTCAGGTGCTGAGACCAGTCGATATTGTAAACCGCCTCGTACAAAGCCTGCTCATTGTCAGCGCGAAAAGTTGCCAGCGGCAGATATACCCGATTGGCCAGACGCGAATAAATACTAATTCGATAAGCCAGTTCCAGAGAACCTTCAAGTTCCAGCCCACCATAAACCTTCTTCAACTGCGCAGCTGCTACCGGCGCGATGATATCGCGTACTTCATGAAATAACGCGGTCTCGAAACCCTTATGGCCGGTGACAAAAAACGAATAGGTCACAACAACACTTTCTCCATGCCACCGTGCGCTGCCTTGTCGAGAAATTGCTCGATCCAGTCTTCGCCGTGATTCTGTTTGGCCAGTTCTACGACGATATAATCGGTGCTCATGCCGGTCAGTTTTTCATAGCGCGACAAGCCTTGCTGGCAGGCAGGGCAAGAGGTCAGGCACTTGACTTCTTTTTTCGTATCACCCGCCTGTGCAATCTGTTTGGCCTGTTGCATCGATTCGAGCTTGCGGCTGAATAACTGGTGCGCGATATCGGGGCGCGAAGTCGCGAGCGTACCCGACTCACTGCAACAGCGGTCGGTCAGTTGAACCGTTTTCTGCATCAAATCGCTGGCCAGTTCGATTGGCACCTGATTCTTGACCGGAGTATGGCAAGGGTCGTGGTAAATATATTCGGTATCGCTCGCTTCATTCAGCCGGATGCCTTTTTCCAGCAGGTATTCGTGGATATCGAGAATACGCGAATCGGGGAAGATCTTTTCGAACTGGTATTTTTCCAGTTGATCCAGACAAGTGCCACAAGACACAATCACGGTTTTGATATCCAGATAATTCAAAGTGTTGGCGATGCGATGAAACAGTACCCGGTTCTGCGTCGTGATCTCTGTCCCCTTTTCTTCTTCACCTGCGGCGATTTGCGGATAACCGCAACACAGGTAACCCGGCGGCAGAATGGTACGGGCACCCGTTTCGTATAACATCGATAGTGTCGCCAGGCCTACCTGACTGAACAGGCGCTCGGAACCGCAACCCGGAAAATAAAATACCGACTCGCGTTGCTCTTGCGGAACCTCGGGGTTGCGAATAATCGGCACCATTTCACGGTCATTGGCACCGAGCAACTGGCGCATGGTTTTCGCCGGCATTCCGGCATTGACCGGGTTACGGACAAAATTGATAACTTGCTGTTTGACCACCGGCTTGCCAGTGGTCGGTCGAGCCTTGTCGATGCGCGGCGGTGCGAGGCCGAGCGTTTTCAGCGCCGCGCGAAACAACCGCACCGACTTGAATCCCCAGTTCAGCATCAGCTTGCTGCCCCATTGCACCATCATCGGGTCTTTCAGATTCAGATAAGCGATCGCCAGCATGCCTCCGAGGCTCTTGCGGCGTTGTTTCTGCCTGGTCAACAGAGTCCGCATGGCGATGCTGACATCACCGAAATCGATGTTGACCGGGCACGGAGCGAGACATTTATGACAGGTGGTGCAATGGTCGGCGACATCGTTGAGTTCATCGAAATGGTGGCGCGAAATACCTCGCCGTGTTTGTTCTTCGTACAGAAAGGCTTCGATGATCTGGCCGGTGGCGAGTATCTTGTTGCGCGGTGAATACAGCATGTTGGCGCGCGGAATATGAGTCATGCATTCCGGTTTGCATTTACCGCAGCGCAGGCAGTTTTTGATCGAATCGTTGATCGCGCCGAGGTCCGAATACTCCAGAATCAAGGCTTCCTGTTCGAGCAGTCTCAGTGAAGGCGTATAGGCATTCTGCAAGCCGGAGCCGGCCAGGAGTTTGCCCCGATTGAAGTGCTGTTCGGGGTCGATACGTTGCTTGTAATCGGCGAAATCCTTGAGCTTGTCTTCTTCGAGATACTGAATCTTGGTCAGGCCGATGCCATGCTCGCCGGACACCGCGCCATCGAGCCGGGTCGCCAGTGCCATCACTTCATCAACCACCTGGTCGGCCTGATGCA
>JANTFI010000060.1 GCA_024763505.1 Gammaproteobacteria bacterium | reverse complement strand
AGCGATGCGGCCAGGGTATCGCGTTGCGGGTTGAAAAAGGCGGTCTTGTCGACGCATTCGCCATCGCAGGCCAGATCGAATCCGGTGCCGCGGATGCCGATGGTGGCCGTCGGCGTGGCCACGCGATAGGAAGGTTGATTGAGCTTGCCGATCAAGCCGGTCACCAGTCGAAGACCACCGCGAATAAAGCGCAGAAAACCATTGTTTTCTTTCGGCGCGGCCGGTTTGTAGTGATGTTCTTCAATCTTGAAAACGGTAGCCGGACTCATGGTGACGCGACTCTTGTCATTAAACGCGATGACCGCAAACGACTTGATGCCGGTTTCCAGCTGGTCTTGCTGATAAATGGCCGAACCGGTGGTCAGGGTGCGCGGCTTGTCATCCCGGCCAATCGCGGAACCCTTGCCGCGCAGCAGCGCGACCCGACCGATCACGGTGGATTCATTCTGCGCTTTCTTGCCGGTTGACCGGTTTTCTTCGGCACACTCATTGCCTTCGCACAGGCGTGCGTCGAATTCTGTACCGCGAATACCGATGGTGGCAACCGGGGTGCCAACACGAAAGGCTTGCGGGTTGCGCTTGCTGATAAAGCCGGTGATGGCGCGAAATCCTCCCCGCAGCAGGCTCATGAAGGCGTTTTCACGGCCCGCCCGGGTATCGACATTGACGATCTTGAAACTGGTTTTCGGACGCAACGTCATGCGCGAACCATCGTCGAGTTTGATCAGTGCAAAGCCGGAAGAGCCGGTATTCAACGTTTCACCATTGTGCAGCTTGAAACCCTTGCCGAGAATACGCGGCGGTTCGTTACCGACCTGCCCAGTCAATACGCCTCGCGAGAAACTGACCTCGCCGACCTCGGTTGCGGACTGGGCTGAAAAAGAGATCAGGGCAATGAACAGCAACAGGGGGCGGGTTGATTTTTTCATGTCTTGCCTCAGAAACGATAGACCAGGTTGAGGTGCGCCTTGCTGTCGCCATCCTGATTGATGGTGGCGTCGGCTCCGCCGCCCTCGATGATTTGTCCATAATCAATAGATAGACTGAGTTGCTGTTTCCAGCTCCAGCGCAGACCCAGCCCGGCCGATGAAAGCTGATAACTTTCGGCCGGTGTGACATCGCCGGCATTGGTATCCAGACTGGCCTGATCGACAAACAGTAGAAAGCGAATGCCCGCGAGCGGTGGCATCCACAGCTCCAGTGAAACCTGCTGACCGCTGTCGCCGGTGACCGAGCGTTCTTCAAAGCCGCGTAGCGAACGACTGCCGCCGACGCCGAATTGCTCGCCCGGAATCAACAGGTCTGAACTGCTCTGACCGCTCAGCCCGGCATGCAGCAGCCAGTCCTGCCCGAAGGCGACATCATAGGACAGGTTGTAGGTGACTTTGCTCCAGCTCTTTTCGGCGCCGGTTCGAACTGTATTGTACTTTTCATCGTTATTATCGCCGCCGGTACCGCTGTTGGAGCTGAGCTGCAAGCCGCCATTCAAGGCGCTGCCCTTGCGGTTGTAACTGAAGCTGTATCCGAGCATCAATGGCACACTCTGCACATCCGATTCGATCACGCTGCCGCCACCCAGATCGATATCGTTATTGAAGTTCTTGAATTGCAGACCAGCCGACCACTGGTGATTGAACTGGGTATCGGTCAACATCGGACGGCTATAGTTGAAACCGAACACCTGTCCCTTGCCGGTGACCGCGGCACCATCGGCCACTTCACCGGAATTGACTTCCGAATCGGATAGCAGAAAGTCCAGATTGGCGCCATGCGCATAAAGTGGAATATGATAATTGGCGCCGATCTGTCGGGTCGAGCTGGTGTCCTCCGGCGAAACCGTCAGGGTCAGCGTTAGTGAATGATCGAGATTGAACAGATTGCCATGCTGGTAGCCCAGCGTAGTGCGATATTCGCCGCTGTCTTCATTACCGGTATTGTCCAGCGTAATAAAAAACAGTTGCGGATTCTGGTCCTGCACCTTCAAATCCACATCGATGCTGTCTTCACTGTTGCCCTCGCGAAATTTCATCACGATATTTTTGAACGCATTGTTATTGGCCAGCTTCAGGGTTCGCGCCAATTGCTTGGTATTGGGGGTTTCGCCGGGCTTCAGTGTAGGCAGGGCGTGCAGAATATTTTCTTCATCGAAATGCTGGTTGCCACTGATCAGGATATCGCCGATGCGAAAGCGCACGATCTGCAATTCGACCTGGCCGCTGTCCAGCGATTGCGGCGGCAGCGACACCCGGTGAAAGCTGTAGCCCGCCGAGATCAGGGCCTGTTCCAGCGCATCGGCGGCGGCTGACAAACCTTCCAGCCCGGATTGCTCACCCAGATAAGGCTGTAATACCTTTTGCGCCTGATCTCCGATCGGGTTTTCTCCTGAAATGGTAAAACCCGAGACAGTGAAAACCAGCGGTTGGTAACTGGTTTGCGCCAGAGCCATTGATGCTTGAAGCGCAATCAGGAGAAAACTGGTGACGATTGTCTGGCGTATCCGCATGACTTTATTTTTATATTCGTTCCTAGAATCAAAAGCATATCGGATAGTCAAGCAGACTGTCTATACCATTTGCGGAGAAAAATCACTGCATATTGCGGATTGCCGACTGCAGCACAGTTCGCTTGATCATCTGACTATTTTCGACCAGATTCATGCCGAGGTCGCGCAAACGTGCCAGAGCTAGCGATTCATGCCCGTAGATTTGCTTCAGCGCGCCGAACAAATGGGTGGCGGTCAGGGTTTGCGCCTTGCGCTGACGCTCGAAACGACGTAGCCGGCGGCGTGTATCCAGCGCCACATCCGGCCCGCTGAACAACTCCCGCAACAATGCGACATCGCCAAACCCAAGATTGACGCCCTGCCCGGCCAGCGGGTGTACCCCGTGCGCGGCATCACCGATGAGCAGCACCCGACCGGAAAGCCACTGGCTCGCGCTATGCCAGCCCAACGCGAATCCGGCACGTTCACTACAGCCAGTGACCGCGCCGAGGCGATACTCGAAGGCCGTCGCCAGGGCTTCGCAAAAGGCGTCATCATCCAGCACCAGCAGGGTTTCGGCGCGTTCGGTATCGGCCGACCAGACGATCGAGCTTTGCCCGTCAGCCAGCGGCAGAAAGGCCAATGGACCGGTCGACAGAAATCGCTGATATGCCGTATGCCGGTGCGGCTCGGTGGTCTGCACATTGGCGACGATGGCGGTTTGCCGGTAATCCCCGGACAGGGCAGGCAGATGCAGTCGCGAACGCACGCTGGAGTTGCGCCCGTCCGCGGCAATCAGTAACTTCGCCGAAAGCGTTTGACCATCACCAATAGTGATTTGCACCGATTCATCGCTTTGCTGCAAGTCACTCAATGGCTGCTGCTGAAACAGGCTGACATTCGGCAACGGTTCGAGATGCCGCAGCAAGGCCGCCTGAATGTAGCGGTTTTCGACAATACTGCCGAGATGGTGGATAGCCAGTTGTTCGGCGGCAAAGTGCATGCGGGCATTGCCATGCTCGTGCCACACATCCATATAATGATAGTCGCAGGCTTGCGGCTGGATATCTTTCCACACACCGAGCTGGCCGAGCAAATGCTGCGAGGCCGGACTGATCGCCGACACGCGCAAATCGACTCTGCCGGTATCAGGTGCTTTGAGGTCGTCCAGTGAAGCCCGTTCGACCAGCGCGACACGGTAACCCGATCGCGCCAGCGCCAGCGCAGTGGCGCCACCGACCATGCCGGCGCCGAGCACCACTGCATCATATTGCCCATTCATTCGAGTTGCCCTCGCATCAGGCTGGAACAGCCACTGCCATAACCCATGCCCTGCCAACTGACTTCCTGTTTCAGTGGCGGACACAGATCGAGCGCGGCCAACGCCGCGGCGCGGGCATGGTTGAGCAACGGCCAGTTATTGGAAAACAATTGCACCAGCCCGTCACCAGCCTGCACCACGCGATTCTGATCCGGCAGGCGGCTGGCCTGATATTGCTGCAGACGCTGCGGGATATCCTCAGCGTTTTCAGCGTCCGGCGCCATCAAGTCGTACAGCACGCCGACATCGCGCAGCGCCAGATTGAAGCCCTGACCGGCCACCGGATGCAGGGTATTGGCGGCATTGCCGACCAGCGCCGCCCGCCCGGCCACCAGTTGTTTGGCCCGGGTGCGTTTGAGCGCAAAGCGCGTACGTTTGCCGAGCGCGCTGAAATATCCCAGCCGATAGCCAAATTGTTGATACACCGCCTGCAGAAAATCCGCATCCGACAGCGCCAGTAAATGATCGCAACGCGCGGGCGGATTGGTCCACACCATTGCATAACGCTGGCCGGGTAACGGCAACAGCGCCATCGGGCCATGCCGGGTAAAGCGCTCGAAAGCGATATCGCCATCGGCCTGCTCCAGCTGCAGATTGGCGATGATCGCGCATTGCTGGTAATCCATCACCTGCGCCTCGATGCCGAGTCGCTGGCGCAGCGTCGATTGCGCACCATCGGCGACCATCAGCCAGTCGGCAGTCAGTGTCGTTGGCTGGTCCGCCTGTCGATAAACCAGCTCGACCCGCTCGGTGTTTTGTTCGACCGATTGCAACTCGGCTGGCAGGATGAGTTCGATATTCGGATCTTGTTGCGCGGCTTGCAGCAACACCTGTAGCAGCGCATCGTACTCGATCACATATCCCATTGCATCGAAGGGTAGATCCTGCAGTTGCAGGCGGGTGACGCCAAAATGCCCTGCACTGGAGATATGGATATGCCGGATCGCAGCGGCATGCGGTTGCAGCGCAGGCCACAGGCCCAGCGAGGTCAGAATGCTGACGCTGGATGCCGACAGCGCGATCGAGCGCGCATCCAGTGATTCACCCTGCGCCTGTGCCGACGGGTAATCGCGCTGCTCGAGCAACTGCACGCGCCAGTGCTGACGACTGAACGCAAGCGCAGCGGTCAAACCAACCGGGCCGCCACCGACGATGCACAGGCTGCGCGCCATCTCAGCCCGCCATCAGGGCTTCAATTTCATCCGCCTTGCTCGGCAGCGCGGCGGTCAGGACTTCATTGCCCTGTTTGGTGACCAGCACATCGTCTTCGATGCGAACGCCGATATTCCACCATTTTTTATGTACGCCCTTGCTATGTGCCGGTATATAAATACCCGGCTCGACCGTCAACACCATGCCCGGCTCCAGCATGCGCCACTGGTCGCCGACCTTGTAATCGCCGACATCATGTACATCCAGCCCCAGCCAGTGACCGGTGCGGTGCATATAGAACTTGCGATAGGCTTCTTCCTTGATCAATTTGTTGAGTGTGCCCTTGAGCAATTTCAGGTCCATCAGCCCCTTGGTGATGACGCGCACGGCGGCGTTGTGCGGATCATTCCAGTGATTGCCGGGCTTGACCTTTTTGATCGCGGCCTGCTGGGCGCGCAGCACGATGTCATAAATCGCCCGCTGCGCCGCAGTAAAAGCGCCATTGACCGGAAAGGTGCGGGTGATATCCGAGGCATAGCCTTCGACTTCGCAACCGGCGTCGATCAGCAACAGCTCACCATCATTGAGTTTTTCACTGTTTTCGTTGTAGTGCAAAATGCAACCATTGGCACCGCCACCGACAATTGGTGGATAGGCATGCTCGGCATTATTTCGGGTGAACTCGTGGTTGTACTCGGCTTCGATGGTGTATTCGTACAGACCCGGTTTGCAGATTTGCATCGCGCGTTTATGTGCGGCGACGGAGATCTTCGCGGCCTTTTTCATCAATGAGATCTCGGCCCGGCTTTTGTACAGACGCATGTCGTAAAGCAAATGGTCGAGCGCGATATATTCATACGGCACATGCGCACCGGAACGAGATTTGGCCTTGATCTGATTAACCCAGCCCATCAGTTGCTGGTCGAAATCCGGGTAGCGTCCCATGAAGTGAAACACCTTGCGACAACCCTCGAGCATGCCCGGCAAAATCTCGTCGATGTCATCAATCGGAAAGGAGTCATCGGCGCCAAAATCGTCGATCGCGCCCTGCTGACCGGCGCGGCGGCCGTGCCAGGTTTCCTGCACCGGATCTTTCTCGCGGCAAAACAGAATGGTTTCGCCATGCTTGCGACCGGGAATCAGCACCAGCACCGATTCGGGCTCATTAAAACCGGTCAGGTACAAAAAGTCACTGTCCTGACGGAACGGGTAATCGACATCACGATTGCGTACCTGTTCTTGCGAGGACGATAAAATCGCGATGCTGCCTTTGCCGATCATCTTCATCAGCTGGTTGCGGCGGCGCTTGAATTCGGTGGGTGTCATGGTGGTGATTCCAAAGTGTTATAGAGGTTATTGGGTTTACTGCAGAACCGGAGACGGCAACACAGGGTTCAATTCTTCGTTGATATAAATCACCGACAGCCGCACATGCTCGACCAGTTCGGCATACACGGCTTCGGTTTCATCGGTGGATTCTTCGTCATGCTCAAGCTGGCTGATTTCGAGCACGTCATTGAGGCATTCGCGCCCCTGTTCGCTCAATGCCTTGAGCAGGGTTTCGCCATGCATCGCCAGCCCGTATAAAAAGCCCTGACACCAACCGGCCAGCGCGATCAGCCGGATGGCGAATTCATCGTCTTCATCCGGCAACAGCAGCTCGAATGACATATCTTCATCATTAAGCTGCAATTTGCTTTGATCAAACAATTCGCGCAAATCCTGCAGGTTTTCGCGTGCCTGTAAATCGGCGTGATCGGGCTTGTGCTCGAGCGTAGTGACGAGCCAGCGATCGAAATCCTGCTTGCCCATGATCAGCCCGCACAGTGTGCCATGTGCTTCGGCCGCATCGGTATTGGCCTGCAGTTTTTCCAGCGCGGCCTGTACGTCATCAAAATCAGGCATTGTGTTGGTTCTTCATCATTGTATACTTCGGGACAAAATTTCCACTGAATTGTGGATCAATATAAAGCGTTTGCAAATTGCATAGTACCGTTAATCACCGGCCACCTGAACTAATTTTATGCCCGATAATAAAGCCTATTCGGAATCCGATCTGCAAAAACTGGAAAACCAGATTGACGCACTGATCGATACGGTCGCTCACCTGAAACAGGAGAACACCAGCCTGCGTCACCAGCAGGACAACCTGCTGTCCGAACGCGCCCAGTTGATCGAAAAAACCGAGCTGGCGCGCACCCGGGTGGAAGCCATGATCACGCGCCTGCGTTCGCTGGAGTTGAGTTCATGAGCAATCAGGCGACCCCGGTCAATGTCACCATTCTGGACAAGGAATACAAAATCGCCTGTCCGTCCGGCGAGCAGGCCGCGCTGATCGCGTCGGCCGAGTACCTCGACAGCAAGATGCGCGAAGTGCGCGACAGTGGCAACATCATCGGGGCAGAACGTATCGCCGTGATTACCGCTTTGAATATTGCCCACGAATTGCTCAATTCCAGCCAGTCTTCGGAAGATATCGAGGAAGGTATTCCGCCACGCCTGAAGAAGCTGGAGATGAAAATTTCCGAAGCGCTGGAACAGGCGCGTCAAATGGAAATTTAATGATCCAGCCCGGGTCATAAAAAAAATCTGTTAGCGCCATCGTGGTATTGCCCGGCAAACTGAAGTATAGTTTTTACCACTGACTGCGGTGTTCGTTAGCACCTTCATAATCCTTGAGCCTATTTATCAACTTCGGGATTTCCAGTGTCATCCTGGTGTGCATGCCCGAGATTTATCGGGAAGCCTGAAGGATGCCCGGTTCTCCCACCTGAACTTCCCGGTTCAAGGTTGATAGACTGCGACGGCACCGTGGTTGGTAACCCTCGACTATTTATGTTGACCAAAGAAATCCGCCAGCAATACCGGCAACGACGCCGAGCTCTTTCACCTCGACAACAAACCCGCAATGCCCGACTGTTGCAGCAAAGACTGGATTCGCTGCTGGCTTTTCGCAGCCGGTTGAAGATCGGCGCCTATCTGGCCGAGCAGGGTGAAATCTCTCTCGACCTCTGGATCGCCACGACCCGGCAACGGGTTTTCGTCCCCAAACTGTATGAACCCCTGGAACCCCGCCTGCGCTTTGCCGAGCTGACGCCGCAAACCCGCTGGCAGCACAATCGTTTCGGTATCGCCGAACCGGTCGCGCACTGGGGGCAAACCGTGCATCCGCGGCAACTGGATATCGTACTGGTACCGCTGATGGCTTTCGACCGACAGGGAAATCGTCTGGGCATGGGCGGCGGTTATTATGATCGCAGCCTGGCCTTTCGCTGCGCGCGCAAACACTGGGTTCGCCCCCGCCTGATCGGCGTGGCCCACAGTTGCCAGCAGCATCCTAGCTTACCGTATCAACCCTGGGATGTGCCGCTCGACCTGATCCTGACCGAGCAGGAAGTCATCAACCCCGCTCAGCGCAGAAACAATTGATAGGCTGAGTTGTCGGTTTCTTCCCAGTACGGGAAATCGAGTTCCCTGAGAAACTGCCGGAACACCTTGAGATCTTTTTTATCCACCTGGATGCCCATCAGTATCCGGCCATAGTCAGCACCATGATTGCGATAATGAAACAGGCTGATATTCCAGCGTTTGCCGACCCGACTCAGAAACTGCAGCAGGGCACCGGGCTTTTCGGGAAACTGGAATCGGTATAGCAATTCGTTATCGACGCCCTTGCCCGGACAACCGCCAACCATGTAGCGGGTGTGCAGCTTGGCAACCTCGTTATCTGTCATATCTTCGACCACATAATTCTTTTGTACCAGCGTTTCGATAATCCGATCCTTTTCGGCAAAACCATCGGTCAACTGGATGCCGGCAAATACCCGGGCGCGGGTCGAGTCGGAATAACGGTAATTGAATTCGGTGATCTGACGTTTGCCGATGAGCTGGCAAAATTGCTTGAAGCTGCCCGGCTGTTCCGGAATTTCCACCGCCAGCAAGGCTTCGCGCTGCTCGCCGATCTCGGCACGCTCGGACACATGCCGCAGCCGGTCGAAATTCATATTCGCGCCGCTATTGATCGCAATCAGGGTCTTGCCTTCGATGCCGTGTTCGGCCACGTATTTTTTCAGCCCGGCCAGCGAGATAGAACCGGCCGGTTCACAGATCGAGCGCGTATCGTCATAGGTATCCTTGATCGCGGCACAGATCTGGTCGGTGGACACGGTGATCACTTCGTCCACCCGGTCGCGAATCATCTTGTAGGTGAGCTGACCGATCTGGCGCACCGCCACGCCATCGGCGAAGATGCCGACTTCTTTCAGCGTAACCCGTCGCCTGGCCTTCATCGCCGCGGCGAGGCAGGCGGCATCTTCCGGTTCGACCCCGATCACCTTGATCGAAGGCTTGACCGTTTTGAGAAAACCGGCGATACCACCGAGCAAACCGCCGCCGCCGACCGGCACGAAGATCGCCTCGATGTCATCCGGATACTGACGAATAATTTCATGTGCGATCGTGCCCTGCCCGGCCATGACATCGATATCGTCGTAAGGATGAATAAACTGGAGCTTTTCCTGCTCGGCCAGTTCCCGCGAATGCTGGTAGGCTTCGTCAAAATTCTCGCCGTGCAAAACCACTCTGGCACCATGAGAACGCACCGCGTTGACCTTGATCGCCGGTGTGGTTTTCGGCATCACAATGATTGCCTGAATCTTCAATTTACTGGCCGCGAGTGCGACACCCTGCGCATGGTTGCCGGCTGAAGCCGCGATCACACCCTTGATATCCGGATTTTTTCGAACCACCTGAAAAACCTTGTTAAACGCCCCCCGCAGCTTGAATGAAAAGACTTGTTGCAAGTCTTCCCGTTTCAACAACACCTGATTGTTCAAGCGTTTGGAAATCAACGGCATGGCATCGAGCGGCGACTCGATCGCCACATCATAAACGCGTGCTGTTAAAACTTTTTCTAGAAAATCTGGAACCGGCATGGACAACCCTCTTCAGTGGCCGGCCATTATCGGGAATGCCGGGTATTTAGGCAATAGACGAAACAGGACGGGCAAACAAACCCCGACGGGTCTGCCGGGTGGATCAGCGCACTGCCGAGCAACCGAGGTTGGTTTTTGAGAAACTGCTAAAAAATCAATTACCGAAATTGAAAATGGCGTTATTATCGAGCTTTATCTCAGCCGGCATCTGTTCCGGTCGCCGCTTTTGTTTTCATGGACTTTATTCACGGACATTACAGTTGAAACAGAACGCGATCATTCTTGCCCTCAACAGTGGCTCATCCAGCCTCAAGTTTGCGTTGTTTGAAATCGCTGAACTGAAGCAAAAAAATGTTTCAGCGAAGGCAATTTATCGCGGGCAATTCTCTGTCATCGGTGGCGACAGCCATTGGCAAGTGTTGAATGCCGGGCAACAAATTCTTATTGATCAACACAAGAAATTTTCTAATCACGGTCACGCCCTTCAAACCCTGCTGCAGTGGATTCAACACACCCTGCCCGATGCAACACTGCTGGCCTGCGGGCATCGCATCGTGCATGGCGGTGAACGATTCAGCCAAGCGGCTGTAGTGAGCGACGATGTCATCGATTATCTCGAATCACTGACTGCGCTTGCGCCCAATCACCAACCGGCCGGTCTGCTCGGCATTTCGGCGCTGCGCGAGGCGCAACCGGCTTTGCCACAGGTTGCCTGCTTCGACACTGCTTTTCATCATTCGCGCAGCGCGCTGGAACAACGCTTCGCGCTGCCCGATCGCCCCGAACTTGCAGGCGTCAAACGCTATGGCTTTCACGGCCTGTCTTATGACTATATCGCCGCGAAATTACCACAGGTTTTGCAACAGCGCGCCGACGGCAAAGTGGTGGTGGCACATCTGGGACACGGCGCAAGCCTGTGCGCACTGCATCAGCGTCACAGCGTCGCCACCAGCATGACCTTCACCCCGCTCGACGGTCTGCCGATGGGCAAGCGTTGTGGCGCAATCGACCCGGCCGTGGTGCTTTATCTTTTACAGCAGGGCTTGACGGCCGATGAAATTTCTGAACTTTTGTATTTTGAATCGGGGCTGCTCGGGCTTTCCGGCATTTCGGACGATGCACAGATTCTGCTTGCAAGCGTGGCACCTGCCGCTACATTTGCACTGGATTATTTCGCCCACCACTGCGCCCAATCCATCGCGGCCATGGCGGCGGCGATGAATGGCATCGATGACCTGGTTTTTACCGCCGGCATCGGCGAGCACTCGGCCGCCATAAGAGAAAAAATCGCCCGGCGTTGTCGCTGGCTCGGACTGCAAATCGACCCACAGGCCAATCTCGATAATCGCAGCAATATCTCCGCTTGCGACAGTAAACTTCAAACCTGGGTTATCCCTACCGACGAAGAAGTCATCATCGCCACGCAAACACTCCAAATCATGCAAACACATCACCGGAAAACATCATGCTGAAAAATCAATCGACTATTTCTGGCGCACCACTTTCTGCGCAACAGTTATCCCTCATCGATGGCTGGTGGCGCGCCGCTAATTATCTTTCGATCGGGCAGATTTATCTGCTGGATAACCCGCTACTGAAACAGCCGCTCGAACTCAAGCACATCAAGCCGCGCTTGCTCGGACACTGGGGCACCACGCCAGGTCTGAACATGATTTATGCGCATTTGAACCGCGTCATCAAAGCGCAGGATTTGAACATGCTGTTCGTTACCGGCCCCGGCCACGGCGCGCCCGGCATCGTCGCTAACACGTATCTGGAAGGTAGCTACAGCGACCTTTACCCGAATGTTTCGCGCGATGAAGCCGGCATGAAAAAACTGTTCCGCCAGTTTTCGTTTCCCGGCGGCATCCCTAGCCACACCGCACCGGAAACACCCGGCTCGATCCATGAAGGCGGCGAACTGGGTTACTCGCTGAGCCATGCCTATGGCGCGGCTTTCGATAACCCGGATTTGATCGTCAGTTGCGTGGTCGGCGATGGCGAGGCGGAAACCGGCCCGGCGGCGACAGCCTGGCATTCGAATAAATTTCTAGACCCGCAACGCGATGGCGCGGTGTTGCCGATTCTGCATTTGAATGGCTACAAAATCGCCAACCCGACTGTGCTGGCGCGCATCAGCCCGGATGAATTGATCGATTTGTTCAAGGGCTATGGCTACACCCCTTATCTGGTGGAAGGCGACGACCCGGCGCAGGTGCATCAATTCATAGCGGCGACACTGGATCATGCCATCGCGCAAATCCGCTCGATTCAGCAGCGCGCGCGCATCGATAAAAATCTCGAACGCCCGCTGTGGCCGATAATTATTTTGCGCACCCCCAAGGGCTGGACTTGCCCGAAGGAAATCGATGGCCTGCGTCTGGAAGGCTACTGGCGCGCGCATCAGGTTCCTTTTGCCCAACTGGCAGAAAAACCCAAACACATCCGCGTGCTGGAGCACTGGATGAAGAGCTATCGCCCGCAGGAATTATTCGATGAAAACGGCAGCCTGCGCGAAAAATTTTCGGCGCTGGCTCCACTCAACGAGCGGCGCATGGGCCGTAATCCACATGGCAATGGCGGGCTGTTGCTGCGCGACCTGAAGCTCCCCGATTATCGCCAGTATGCGGTCGATATTCCCGCGCCCGGCTCGATCACCAATGAAGCCACGCGGCGCATGGGCGATTTCCTGCGCGATGTAATGGCGCTGAATATGGATGCGCAGAATTTTCGCGTGATGGGGCCGGATGAAACCAAATCCAACCGCTTGGGCGCGATTCTGAATGTCACCAATCGCAGCTGGGAAGCCGAAACCTTCGATTATGATGATCATCTCGCGCCGGATGGCCGGGTGATGGAAATCCTTTCCGAGCATACCTGTCAGGGCTGGCTCGAAGGCTACCTGCTGAGTGGGCGGCACGGCTGGTTTTCCTGCTACGAAGCGTTCATCCATATCGTCGATTCGATGTTCAACCAACATGCCAAATGGCTCAAGGTGAGCAAGGAAATCCCGTGGCGGCGACCGATTTCTTCGCTCAATATTCTGCTCACTTCTCACGTCTGGCGACAAGATCACAATGGCTTTTCGCATCAGGATCCCGGCTTTATCGACCATGTCGTCAACAAGAAGGCGGACATCGTGCGCGTCTACCTGCCACCCGACGCCAATACCGCACTGTGCGTCACCGAACGCTGTCTCAACAGCCGCAATCTGGTCAATGTCATCATCGCCGGCAAGCAACCCGAGCTGCAATGGCTGGATATGGAATCGGCCATCAAACATTGTCAGGAGGGTATTGGCGTGTGGGACTGGGCGAGCAATGACCAGCAGGCCGAACCCGATGTGGTGTTGGCCTGCGCCGGCGATGTGCCGACGATTGAAACGCTTGCGGCGGTGAAGATTTTGCGCGAGCATTTGCCGCAATTGAAAATTCGCGTGGTGAACGTGGTTGACCTGATGACTCTGCCACCGAAAGACGAGCATCCGCATGGCATCAGCGATGATGATTTCGACAGCCTGTTCACCCTCGACAAGCCTGTGATTTTCGCCTTTCACGGCTACCCGTGGCTGATTCACCGCCTGACTTACCGGCGCAAAAACCATCAGGGCCTGCATGCGCGCGGCTACAAGGAAGAAGGCACTACTACCACACCCTTCGACATGACGGTGCTGAACGATCTCGACCGCTTCCATCTGGTGATGGATGTGATCCGGCATGTGCCGGGGCTGTCTTCCAAAGGCACTTACCTGAAACAATTGATGCGCGACAAACTGATCGAACACAAGCAATACATCATCGAGCATGGACAGGATATGCCCGAGATTCGTGACTGGACATGGCAATAACTCCTTCTGGCAAATACGCTCGGCTCAAGCACCTGGCGCGTTATGCCGACGGACAGACGGCGAAAGGATTTTTGATCGGATTGATCGCCGGTTTTGGCGGCGGCTTGATGAGTCTCGGCGGCGGTACGCTGGTAATTCCCTTGCTGATGAGCTGGCTCAGGCTGACTCCGTTGCAGGCGCGCGGCACCGCGATTATGGTCGCCATTTTCTCGGCGCTGACCGGCTCGATTGTGTATGGCATGCGTGGCAGCCTCGATTGGCAGGCAGCCCTGTGGGTGGCGATTCCGGCATTCATTATCACGCCGCTGGCGGCCGCCTGGTCGGAAAAGCTGCCGGCAAAGGCCCTGAAGCAATCCTTCGGGCTGGTGGTCATCATTGGCGGCGCACTGGTGATCTTCCGCGATTCGCTACCCTTCTCGCTGCTGGTGCCCGCGCAATGGTCGCAGCCTTATCTGCTCGCAGTCGGCATTATCGAAGGTCTGGTCGCGGGCATCATTGGCATCAGCGGTGGACCGATTCTCGCACCGCTGTTCGTACTCGGGCTAGGTATGCCGCAGCAACTGGCGCAGGGTTGCTCGCTGGCGGCGCGCCTGCCCGCCACCCTCAGTGGCGGCTGGGAAAATTGGCGGCTGGGCAATGTGTGCAAGACGCTGGTGGTTCCGCTGGCCATCGGCGCATTGGCTGGCGCGATCGGCGGCGCTCATGTCGCACTGTCGTTGCATGAAGCACATTTGCGCAGCCTGTTTGGCGGTCTGTTATTGTTATTAGGTGGTTACTATCTTTTAGCCGCCCGATAAAAAACAATTTCCTTAGCCCGTGATCGGCCACCGGTTTAGCTATCCCCAAGCGGTTTGCGGCCCATCCGGATAATCGCCGCTCGCAGATGGTCCAACCCGGAGCTTATCTGATATTGCCGATAGACTTCCTGTCTGGCTGTTTCATTCAGCCGTTGATAAAAGATATAACTGCCCATGAAATTATCCTTTAACAGTTTCTCCAGATCATCCCGGCTGAGATTCTCGGGCAGTTTGCCGTGACGAATATCGATCCGGTTAGCATCGAAAAGCGCAGAGATTTCCTGCGAACTTTTGCCGATTTTCTCTGATGTGTAACGGGAAACTTTCGCCGCTTCTGCATCGACCTTTTGCGTGTAACTGGTCACTGAGCCTGCACATACATTCGTAATCGCCATAACCAATACCGTCAGGGCTGCCATACTTATTTTCATCTTCATAGTCCACTCCTTCGCTGAAACTTTTAAGGCAACCGGATCATAGCGCTTCAGCCACTTGCGAAAGGGTAGACAGCATGGATTTTACCCAGCTTTTACAAACATTTAACAGTTGACATGCCGGCACCGTGGGGCAATCTGGCAAACATCATTTTTTCATGACATTTGCACCTCATATCGTTAGTATTCGAGCATTAACTCAAGGAACTCTCATGACCCCAGACGAAAAGAAAAAACAGGCTGCTATCGCGGCACTGGAATACGTTGAATCCGGCTCGGTAATCGGTGTCGGCACCGGTTCGACCGTCAATCATTTTATCGATGCCATTGCAGAAAAAATGAAAGGTGCCGTCGAAGCTGCAGTTTCCAGTTCGGAAGCCTCGACCGAACGCATGCAACAACACGGCATTCCGGTAATCGATTTGAATGCAGCCGGAGAATTATCGATTTACGTCGATGGCGCGGATGAATCGAATCGTCATTTGCACCTGATCAAGGGTGGAGGCGGCGCACTGACGCGCGAAAAGATCGTCGCTGCCGCCAGCAAAACCTTTGTTTGCATAGCGGATGACAGCAAGCTGGTAGATTATCTGGGTGAATTTCCATTACCGGTGGAAGTCATTCCGATGGCGCGCAGTCTGGTCGCACGCGAATTGGTCAAACTGGGAGGCCAGCCGGTCTGGCGAGAGGATTTCATCACCGACAATGGCAATATCATTCTCGATGTACATAACCTGCAAATCATGCAGCCGATGAAGCTGGAAACCGAGATCAATCAGTTGGCCGGTGTTGTTACTGTTGGCCTGTTCGCTCATCGGCCTGCCGATGTATTACTACTGGGTAGCGAAGGCGGGGTTAAAAAAATCACAGCCTGAGCACTTTTTCAGGCTGTTATGCAGCCGACCTGAACAGGCTGCTGGGTGGTGCTCGCCTTACTCTTCGTCGGGCAAGACTACGGTCAAACCCAGCGACTGCCAGGCTTGCATGCCGCCACGATAATAAAACAGCCGGTCTGCCGGATACCCCAGTTTAAGCAAGCCGCGGATCGCACGAGGTGATTGCCCGCACCACATCCCGTTACACCACAGAATCAGTTTTTTGGCTTGCGTAAAATCCCAGTCATCGTTCTTACGATCGCCATCCAGAAAGCCGATTTCTTCAATTGCGCGGGAAATCCCCCCTACATCACCACGCCTTTTGACGCCCAACAGTTTCATTGCCTCGATCAGTTGGGGGTCGTTCGGATCCAGCGTAAACACGACAAAAGGAATATTGACCGAGCCGGGTATGGTGCCTCGCTTCCACCAGGCTGGTGTGCGCGAATCGATCAACAACCCGTCACCATCGAGCAATTCCTTTTCCATGAAATCAAATATCTCAACCTGACCCACAACCTGAATACCCGGAGCAACCTGCATCGGCTGGATACAAAAAGGCGGGCACTTTCGAGAAGTCTTGGCATAGCCACCGGTCAGGGTGTGATCCTGATCCTGAATGCGCTGCACCTTGATCAATTTTCCCTGATGAATCACTTCGACATAATCACGGGTTGGTGTCAGTTTGACATCCAGAGCCAGCAGTTGCGAGGTATTCAACAACATTGCGAATAGCAAGAAAAAAGGGGCGAAATAGTGGTTTTTCATCGTTTGCTGGCCTGTAAAATCTGATTTCGGACGTGTACCGGGTCCGGGTTCGTTTGATAAAACTGATAAACCCGAGCCTTTTGCGCCTCGCTCAAACGCTTATAGAAAAGATAGCTGCCGATATAACTGTTTTTCAGCACTTGTTCGAATTGAGGACGGGTTAAACCGGCGGTTAAATCCACCCGTGCTCCACCCTGAGCCTGCCCGGACTCCCGCTCGAACAATCGTGTGGTGTCTTTACCCGATTTTTCACTGGCCGAGCGAGCAGTCTCCGAGTCAACAGACGAGCCGGAAGCTTCCACCTCAATCGACCGGAGATAATCGGCTTCGGTTTGCGCCATGAGCACGCCGGAAAACAGCAGCATCACGACCATCGAGCCGCAGGCAGAAAACCGAAAATTGGTGACCAGGTCCAATCGCAAAATATCTCTCCGATATCTACTGCTAACAGAAATAGCGCGATCGCGCCGATGTGAAATTATTCACATTCTTGTCTATCAAGAGTAGAACCGGGTCTGCCCATTGTCAATGGTGACTTGCAAAAACCTTCTTTAATAACAGTTGTTTATAGAAACTTTCTCGATCGATTCATATAATCGTACAGGCAAAAAAAAACCTGCAAAAGCAGGTTTTTTTCGAAGCATCCGAAGCGTTTAACGCTTAGAGAACTGAGTGGCTCTGCGAGCTTTTCGCAAGCCGACTTTCTTTCTCTCGACTTCGCGGGCATCCCGAGTCACATACCCCTCTTTACGCAGCGCCGAACGGAAAGTTTCATCATATTGCATCAACGCGCGAGTGATACCCAGGCGGATCGCACCGGCCTGACCATTCGGGCCACCGCCCGAAACATTGACATTGACGTCGAATTTC
>JANTFI010000059.1 GCA_024763505.1 Gammaproteobacteria bacterium | reverse complement strand
CCTTCCGAGACAATGGTATGAAAAAATGGCCAGATCGCGTCAAAATCCCGCTTGCTGGCTTGCCGTATGATCACGTTGTTCAATGTAAAATCCCAAACCGCTTAAAAACTCAGACGATAACTCAGCAACATCATGCGTTCCGGCGCTATGCCCGATGTGGAATAAGTGTCGGTCAGCCAGTTGAACTCGGCATCCGTCAGATTGCTTACCGTAAAATCGATTTGCTGGTTTTTGTCATCAAACTCATAGCTGACGGCCAGATTGGTGACATGGATGTTTTCCTCTTCCCCGCTATCAAATTCGATCTTGCGCGCAATTTGATCAACCCCGAGAGTCAGGCTATTGGCGAACACGTGCTTGACCGACAACGACAGCAGGGTTTCATCCCGGTCATTGTCCGGCTGCAACTGGTCTTTTGCCGAGAACCGTGACAACTTGCCTGCCAGACCGGTTCGCAGCCCCGCCAACCATTCCAGAGACAAATCGATACCTTTCTTCTGGTTGGATACAGTCGTCTCAAGCTGACCAGTATCGGTTAAAACAGCCGAGGTATATTCACCATCGACCTGATACAGATTGGCAGACAGCAAGCCGTTATCCAGCTCCATTTCCCACACCAGATCACTCTCGGTAACCAGACTACCTTCGGTCGTATTTTTCGAGATCGGGATACCGGCTACATCGGTCGGGTCGATACGCGCGGACAGGAACGGCAGCAGATATTTGAAGCGCGCCAACCGGAAGGTGTGTTGTTCGGTCGCCTGCCACACCAGACCAAGACGGCCGGTGGTTTCCTCGATAGTCCATTCGCCGCCACTGGAAGGGTCGGCATTGTCAAAATCTTCAAAATATACCGCGACCTTCATCAACCACTGGTGATTGACCTTCCAGATATCCTGAACATACAAGCTCAATGACCGCACATCCAGTTCAAAGGATTTCGTTTGATCAAAGCTATCCGAGAAATCATCGATCAAAACTGGAACCGAATTAAAAAGATTGGCATCCTGATAAAAATCATCGCTGCTTTTACTTTGATAAGCCAAGGCACCATAAAAAACCTGATGGTCTTCCAGACTCAAAATCCCCTGAAACTGTAGCAGAGAAAAGGGCCGCTCGAATTGATTGGTTTCCAGTTCCTCATAGGTTAACTCTTCGCCGAGCGTGTCTAAAATCGTAAAACTCGAAAAATCAGATTCTTGCTGACTTACATCCGTAGCGGATAAATAGAAAAGCCATTGGTGACGGGCATTGAGTCGGTGCTGCCAACCCAGTTCGAGGCTTTGATAATCTGTATCTTGAAAATCTTTGAGGTCGACATTTTCTTCCACATCAATTTGAAAAGCCGTGGCTCGATCACCGAGAATCTCGGATTGACTGGACGAGACAGAGAGCAGGAAATTATTAGCTTCATTGGGCTGCCATTTCCCCAACAGGACCAGACTGTCGACGGATTCACCATTGCTGTCGCGCCAGCCATCACTGGATTTTGTCGACAGATTGGCACCCCACGCCAACTGTCGGGTCGCGATTGCGCCGGAAGCGACCAGACCAGCTTGCTGCTGGGCATGATTGCCAGCGGCCAGATTCAGGTTCATTTCCACATCGGGTTGTTCGAACAGGCTGGTGTAGCCATTAAAACTGCTGAAAGCATTTACATTGGCCGGCTGCAGCAGTCGCGACAAAAGGGCTTCATTGGCCTGAGCATAACCGCGGTCAGGCTGGCTGTCATAGGCACCGGCATTGAGGATATGGGCCGAGGCATTGTTGAAATCTTGCTTGATTGAATCGATGGCTTTTTTCTGCGCCCAGTTGGCCAGTCCGAGCTGGGTGTACAGCCGTGACAAATCCACATTCTGCACCGCCAGATCCTGATCCAGCAGCGAGCGCGAGCGATACACGCCGCGATTTTGATTGAGCCGGTTTGCTTGCTGAATCGCCTTGATCGCTTCACCCGGTCGATTCAGATCGCGCAGGATAATCGCCTTGTACAACCGCGGGGTCGGGTCATTGACATCCAGCCGGATGGCGGAATCGAGCACCGTCAGCGCCTTGTCGTTGCGCCCGATCTGGTGCAGCATCTTGCCCCAGTAGCTGAGGTACATCGAGCGCTGCGGCGACAACAACACCGCGGTCGCAATCGCTTGCATGGCGGATTCGACCCGTCCCTTGCGCATCAGCGCCAGACTCATGCCGAACCAGGTTTCCGAATCGGCGCGTTGATCTTTTTGCACCGCTTCAAACCCGGCCAGCGCCTGATCGGTCTGGTTGTCCGCCAGTTGCAAAAACGCCTGTAGATTGGCCGCCGCAGTGAAGTCAGGACGAGCCGATCGCACTCGCTGCACCAGCATCCTCGCTTGCGCTTTCTTTTCGCTGCCAAAATAAACTTTCGCCAGCTGAATCGCCGCGGTCGCGTTATCCGGATTGATCGACAGGGCTTGCTGATAGGCTTGTTCCGCCGCCGGCAAATCATGTCGTTGCTGCGCCAGATAACCACGCACCAGCCAACCAAGATCCGTCAGAGTTTGATTCGTCTGCAATAGATCGAGCCGCTTGCTGGCCTGATCGGGCAAACCATTGATAAAGGCATTGAAGGCCGTCAATTCATTCAGCCGGACGTTTTCCGGCTGGCGCTTGGCCAGTGCCAGCAACTCTGGGTAAACCGCCTCGGATTCGCCGGCCTGCAGTTTGATCCACGCCGCCGCTAGCGTATAAGAAAGGTTATCCAGTTGTTCCGTTTTGTGATCCGACAACCTATCCAGCGCCGCTGCATATTGCTTTTGGCGGTACAAGGCTTGCAGCTGGCTGGCGAACCCGCCATCGTCCTGACGACCAGCGAGCATCGGCACAAAATCAAACAATTGCGGTATTTCAACCGCCCATTGCACCGAGTGTCCCTGTTGAATCAGTTGTGATCGTGCGGGAGCGCTCGTGGCAGTCGCCAGCCCCTGTTCTCCGGTCCCAATGACGGTGCTGCCCAGATCATTGACCATTTCGGCAGCCCCTTCCTGAATCGTCAGGGCAGTGCTACCGGCATCGGCGATAATCGCAAATTCGGTGCCACGAATGCCGATGGTGGCGGTCGGGGTCGCATAACGGCTTTGCAGATTACGATTATTATTACGCCCCCATAGCTTGCCGGTAATCAATCGATATGTCGATTTGACCGCGCCGGTAAAGCCGGAAACCAGCGAGGTGGCTCGCCGCCAGAATGAGGTCACGCGCACACCCTCGATCTTGAATTCGGCATTTTGCGACAGTCGTATCAGTGTTTCATCTTCGGTGCGCAGGCTCACGCCACTGAGTCGGCCGGTGCGAATAGTGGTACCGGCAGGCAGATTCCTCGGGGTTGAAATCTTGCTCCAGCGTGTACCATCGCGTGACAGCCAGACATTGCCATACAGCGAGACAATACTGGCAACCTTTTCGGCCGCCAGCAGCGGCGGTGTGAAAAACAGTAAAAATACAATGAAAACAGAGGGGATCGAGCGGGGTAAAAGCCGGGCTTGCTGTTTCATGGGATATCTTCCGTCTTTAGAATAAATTGGGCGCACAACTTTGGTTGCGTCTGCCACCAGCGACTTCCTGCCAGACTAGATTAACAGGAAACCGCCACAAGGTCTGCCCCCTCGTGAATCGCGTGTGCCTGACGCGAATGGCGTTTGTCGCATCCTGACTCGCTAGAATCGCCACTCCAGATCGATAGTCCCTAATTGTTCACGAGCTGGCGATGAAGAATCCTGCCCGGGGCGATTGTTATCGGATGTAAAAATCAGACTGAAACGAATGGCCCGGTCCGCCTGCTCCAGATGAAGACACAGCGCTAGCAAATCGACCAATTCTTCACTGTCAACCCGGTAACTGTTTCTGATCAACGGGCCATCGAGAAAGACATTGTGGGCAAAGGCGCTACGCCGCAACACCAGACTGCCATAGATCGAACTACGTTTCGGGTCCGGTGGTTTCAGGCTGGCCAGATAATGCATGCTCAGCCCGATCGGATCGGTGACATACACAAAACCGCCGGGCAGATTCGTGCCCAGACGCAGTTCCAGCCCGGCACTGATCTTGGTAAACAGATTGCCCAGCGCAGCATGCGTATCCAGCGCCAGATCGAAAGCCAGTGGCGAAGCCGATTGCCAGCGCAGCAACTTCCGTTTGTGCATGACATTTACATTGGCCAGCGGTTCAGATGGTAATTGATTGTCCCAGCCGCGCGGCACTTCGCTACCGGTGACCCGGTGTATCGCCTTTTGCGAAGCTTCGGCCAGCGATAACGGGCCGAGGATGCCCAGTGTAATTTCCAGACCGCGAAATTCGTCGTCATTATAGGCATACCAGGTGGATTGCATCGTCAGCACGCCGGCATAGGGAACATCGTCCGTGATCAGATCGCGCCGCTGTAGATCCGACGGGGTTTGAATTACTTGCCCCAGCGCAATGCCCGAGCGGTAAACCAGACCTTCGGCATTGAGCATTGGCAACGCCGCGCCGATGCGCCGGACGAAGGCAGGAATATCGGTCAGTTGATCCCACTGCCGGGCCACCGGCGTATGCCACTGCAGAGACAAGCCGCTGGATATCTTGTTGTCCTTATGGAAAAAAATATCATTATCGAATTCAAACCGGGTAGTGGCCGATTCGATCGATAATGGCTGTGCCAGCAGACGTTGTGAAAACACATTTGCAAAAACAGGAATAGCCAGCTAGGCAAGCACGAAAGGTCTTACGCGAAACCGCATCAATACTCCGCGAATTGTAGAAATATCCGGTAAAAAAACCAGAAAACTACACTAACCGACCTCGACGCGAACCGCAATTACTGGCGTAACCCACCTCATCGGTCGGCCTGAACAGACCGGCTGATCTGGATCATGTGTCTGGCCAAAAATCACACATGGATACCTCCGGTTTTGCTTTCTTTGTTACAATGGCGCCGGAGGTTTCCCATGAACAAAACAAAGGTCTTTGTGGTGTCGGGGCTGGTGGTCATTTTGATCGCGGCATCCGTATTCTATCTGAAACGCAGCAAGCCGATCGCCGTCGAGCTGGCAGCAGTCGAGCGCGGCAAAATCGAGCGCACGGTTACCAATACCCGCGCCGGCACCCTCAATGCCTGCCGCCGCGCACGGCTATCGCCATCGCTGGGCGGTCAAATCGCCAACCTGCCGGTGAAGGAAGGCGAAGCGGTCAAGCAGGGGCAACTGCTGTTTGAAATCTGGAACGACGACCTGAAGGCGCAGCTGCAACTGGCGCAGGCGCAACTCAGCGCCAATCAAGCCTTGCAGCAGCAATCCTGCATTCAGGCGGATCTGGCCGAGCGCGAAGCCGATCGCCTGACCACGCTGAAAACGCGCGGGCTGGCTTCGGACGAACAAACCGAAAAAGCGGTCGGTCAGGCCCAATCGGCGCGGGCTTCGTGTCAGGCCACCAAAGCCAATGTCAAAACCGCACAGGCGCAGATTCTGGTCGCCGAAGCCGCCTTGCAACGCTCGCAACTGCGGGCACCTTTTGACGGCACCATTGCCGAAGTCAATGGCGAGCTTGGCGAATACGTCACCCCGACCCCGATCGGCATTCAAACCACCCCGGCGGTCGATATCATCGATACCAGCTGTCTGTATGTCAGTGCGCCGATCGATGAAGTGGATGCACCGCAAATCCGCACCGGAATGCTGGCGCGAATCTCGCTCGACGCCTTTAGAGGAAAGTTTTTCGACGGTCGCGTGCGCCGGGTTGCGCCCTATGTACTGGACCGCGAAAAACAGGCGCGCACGGTCGAGATCGAAGTCGATTTTATCAGCGCCGCCGATAATCTGAACATGCTGCCTGGCTACACCGCCGACGTGGAAGTCATCATCGATGCCCACGATGACAGTCTAAGGATTCCGACCGAAGCGCTAGTGAAAGGCCATCAGGTGTACCTGTATGACGCCAATTTCCGCAGTGTCAGCCTGATACCGGTCAAGGTTGGCCTGTCCAACTGGCAATACAGCGAAATTATCGACGGGCTGAAGCAGGGCCAGCAAATTGTCAAAACCATCGACCATGAAGGGCTCGCCGATGGTGTGACCGTCAAGGTCGAAAAAAGCACGGATTCGAAAGCCGCGCCATGATCAGGCTCGAACAGATCCAGCGTGACTTTCAGGTCGGCGAGCAGATCGTGCACGCGCTCGATCACATCGATCTGCAAATCGAACAGGGTGAATATGTTTCGGTGATGGGGCCGTCCGGCTCGGGAAAATCGACCCTGCTCAATCTGCTGGGCCTGCTCGACCGCCCGACTGCCGGTCGCTATCAACTGAATGGCAAGGAAGTCACCGAAATGGATGAAGCCGAACGCGCCCGCACGCGCAACGAATTGATCGGTTTCGTGTTTCAGGCATTCCATCTGATTCCGCGCCTGACCGCGCGCGAAAATATCGAATTGCCGCTGATACTATCCGCCGTCGAGCCAGACCTGCGACGACAGCGTGTGGATGCCGCACTGGCTGCGATGAACCTGCAGGATCGCGCCGAGCACCGCCCCGACCAACTCTCCGGCGGCCAGCGTCAGCGGGTCGCGATCGCGCGCGCGACGATCACCGAACCGAGCGTGTTGCTGGCCGATGAACCCACCGGCAATCTCGACCAGAAATCCGGCGCGGATGTAATCAAAACGCTCGAAAAGCTCAACGACAAGGGCATTACATTGATCGTGGTCACTCATGACCAGCAACTGGGCAAGCGGTCACAGCGTGCGATCAAGATGCTCGATGGGCGCATCTGCGCGGACAACCAGCAAACGGACTGACATGCGCGCCGTCGATACCCAGCGTTATGCCTGGCATTCCCTCAAGGGTTATCGCGCCCGCACGCTACTGATGCTACTGGCGATGACCATCAGCGTAGCATCAGTGCTATTGCTGACGGCATTGGGCGAAGGTGCGCGCCGATATGTGATGGGTGAATTTACTTCTTTGGGTACGCATATGCTGATCGTGTTGCCGGGGCGCAGCGAAACTGCCGGAGCCGGTGCCGGTACCATGATGGGGGTGACCCCGCGCGACTTGACGCTGGACGATGCCCGCGCGCTGACCCGGCATCCGAAAATTATCCGGATCGCGCCACTCAACGTCGGCGTGGCTGAAATCACCTGGCAGGGACGCAAGCGGGAAATCAGCCTGCTGGGCTCAACCCGGGAAATCCTCAAACTACGCCAGTGGAAACTCGCAGCCGGTACTTTTCTGCCACAATCGCAGTGGGATCGCGCCTCTCCGGTGGTGGTGATCGGCAAGAATATCCGCGATGAAATCTTCGGCGCGCATGCCGCTGTCGGTCAGTGGATGCGGATCGGGGACCAGCGCTACCGCGTGATCGGCGTGATGGCATCGGAAGGCCGCTCGATCGGCATGGACGTGCAAGATATCGCTATCGTTCCGGTCGCTTCGGCACAATCCCTGCTCAATACCCCGTCGCTGTTTCGTATTCTGGTCGAAACCAAAAGTCGCGAAGCGATGATTCCGGTAAAGGAATTTATCGAAAAGACAATACAGCAGCGTCATCATGGCGAGAAAGACATCACCGTGATCACCCAGGATGCGGTGATCCAGACTTTTGACCGCATTCTCGGCGCGCTGACCTACGGTGTCGCCGGGATCGCAGCGATCAGCCTGCTGGTGGCCGGCATTCTGATCATGAACGTGATGCTGGTGGTGGTGTCCCAGCGCACCGCCGAAATCGGACTGCTGAAGGCATTGGGCGCATCGCAATCGCGTATTTTGAGCCTGATTCTGGTCGAAGCCCTGCAATTGTCGCTGATCGGCGTAGCCTGCGGATTTTTCATCGGCATCATCGGTAGCTGGGGGATACGGCTGGCGCTACCGGCGCTGCAAGCCTACCCGCCGCTGTGGGCGATGATCAGCTCGGTCGCCGTGGCTCTTGGCACCGGCCTGCTGTTCAGCCTGCTGCCGGCGCGCAAGGCCGCGGCGCTGGATCCGGTGCGCGCGCTGCAGGGCCATTGACATGAGAAGCGCCGACTTTATCAAACTGACCGGCCTGTCGCTGGTGGCGCACAAACTGCGCAGTTTTCTGACCCTGCTCGGTATCTCGGTCGGCATCTCGGCGGTAGTGCTACTGACTTCGATCGGTGAAGGAATTCATCAATTTATTCTGTCGGAATTCACTCAGTTCGGCACCACGCTGATCGCCGTCAATCCGGGTAAGACACAAACCATGGGGATTTCCATGGGGGTGTTTGGCAGTACTCGGCCACTGACCATCGAGGACGCCGAAGCATTGCGCCGCCTGCCCAGCGCCAAATCGGTGGTCGGCGCGATCCAGGGCAATGCCGAGGTCGAGGGCAATCAGCGCACACGGCGCACCACGGTGTACGGGGTCGGCGCCGATTTTCCGGTCGCTTTCAGCCTGCCGGTACAACTGGGGCGCTTTCTGCCGCACGATAACCCGCTGGCACCGCGCGCGCTGGCGGTGCTGGGTAGCAAGGTCAAGCAGGAATTATTCGGCGATCAAAATCCGGTCGGCCAGCGCATCCGCGTCGGCGGCAACCGCTTTCGCGTAGTCGGAGTAATGCAAAGCAAGGGACAGGTACTGGGTTTCGATCTGGATGACACGGTGTATATTCCGCTGGCGCGCGGGCTGGAACTGTTCAATCGCGATGGTTTGATGGAAATCGATGTACTGTATCACGAAGGATTGCCGGAGCAGAAAGTGGTCGAGCAGATCCGCAAATTGCTCAGCGCCAGACACGGGCGCGAAGACTTTACCATCACCACCCAGCAGCAAATGCTCGATGTGATGGGGTCGATCCTGAATATCATCACCTTTGCAGTGGCGGCAATTGGCGCAATTTCACTACTGGTTGGCGGGATCGGCATCGTAACCATCATGACCATCAGCGTGGCCGAGCGGCGCGCCGAGATCGGCTTGTTACGCGCACTCGGGGCCAGCCAGCGTCAGGTACTGTCTTTATTTCTTGGAGAAGCCATTGTGCTGTCCGGAATTGGCGGGCTGTTCGGACTGGTGGTTGGCATTGGCAGCGCCCAGCTTTTGCATCTGGCGATACCTGCTCTGCCGGTGCATACCCCTTGGATCTATGTGGTGCTGGCCGAACTTAGTGCAATCCTTATCGGCTTGCTGGCTGGTGTGGCACCGGCGCGACATGCCGCCAGACTGGATCCGGTGGTGGCGCTGCGCGAAGAGTGAGCGTTTATTGTAGGTGAGAAAACTTCACCGCACGGGTTTGTATCACTCGCACCGTGAAAGACATTGAGAAAACCAATATCATCCAGCGCCGGTTCTGGCAAAAATCCCAGCACAGTGGAAAAACTTCACTTATTATTGTGCGCATGAACCGACTTCGCCTGCTCATCGTTTTTCTCTCATTCAATCTGGCCGGATGCGCCAGCCTGCTCAATTCGGCCAGCGAAAAAATGGCCGACAACCTGTCACAGGCCATGCTTGACCAGAGCGATCTGGAAATCGTCGGCAGCGGTTTACCGGCTTATCTGATCCTGGTCGACAGCCTGATCGAAGGTGACCCGGAAAATCCATCGATGCTGATGTCGGGCGCGCGACTGAATGGCGCTTACACCTCGGCTTTTGTCGAGGATGAGCAACGACGCAAGCAATTAAGCGAAAAATCATTGCGCTATGCGCGTACGGCCTTATGTCTGGAACTGGAAATACTGTGCCAACGTCTGGATGGTGATCTGCAACAATTGCAAACGACACTGGCCGATGTCCGCGTCAAACAACAGCCACTTTTGTATCAATTCGCCGTTAGCTGGGCCGGATGGATTCAGGCCCACGGTGACGACTGGAATGCCATCGCGCAAATCCCCAAGCTGACCGCATTGCTGAAACGCTCGGCTGAATTGCAACCCGATTACGACCACGGCGGCGCATTTATCTATCTCGGCGTGCTGGCGGCGCAGATTCCACCCAGCCTCGGTGGTAAGCCGCAACAGGCACGTGAATATTTCGAACGTGCCCAGACGATTTCACAAGGCAAGAACCTGATGGTCGATGTGCTGTTCGCCGAGCATTATGCAAGGCTGGTGTTTGATCAGCCGCTGCATGACCGTCTGCTCAAAAAGGTGCTGGCTGCCGACGCCGAAGTCAAGGGCCTGACCCTGATCAACACGCTGGCGAAAAAACGTGCCGCAGTGCTACTGGCGGAATCCGAAGAATTCTTTTAAATCCAAAAATACCCATGAAAAAAATTATCCCTCTTATCGTTCTGCTGTTCGGCGTTTCTATAACCGCCCCCGACGGTTATGCCGCCAGACTGAAGATCGCTACGCTGGCACCGGCCGGAACCACCTGGATGAAGGAAATGAAAAAAGGCGCCAAAGTCATCAAGCAGCGCACTTCGGGCCGGGTCAAGTTCAAGTTTTATCCAGGCGGCGTGATGGGCAATGACCAGTCGGTGCATCGAAAGATTCGCATCAACCAGTTACAGGGTGGCGCTTTCAGTTCCAGCGGCCTGACCGCGATTGACCCCAGTATTCAGGTGCTCAGCCTGCCGATGCTGTTCAATAACTTTGATGAAGTTGATAAAGTTCGAAAGGTGATCGATGACAGGATCAAACAGCATGTCGAGGAAAAAGGTTTTGTCATTCTCGGTATCAGCGAGGGCGGTTTTGCCCGCATCATGTCGAGCAAACCGGTGCATAACCTGCAGCAGATTCGTGACAGCAAGGTGTGGATCCCCGAAGGTGACACACTGGTCGAGGAAACCTATCGGATGCTCGGTATTTCGCCCATTCCATTACCGCTCTCGGATGTCTTCACCGGTCTGCAAACCGGGTTGATTGAAACTATCGCCAGCACTTCGACCGGCGCGATTGCGTTTCAGTGGCACAGCAAACTGAAATACATGGTGGATACACCGGTGATGTACATCATCGGTGTGCTGGCCGTGAGCAAGAAAGCCTTCGACAAGATCAAACCGCAAGACCAGCAAATCGTGCGCGAAGAAATGGACAAGGTGTTCAAGGTCCTGGGCAAAATCAATCGCAAGGATAATCTCGGCGCCACTGCGGCACTCGAAAAACAGGGTATGCACGTGATCACCCCGCCTGCGGCGGAAACACAAAAATGGCGCGAACTATCGCAGCAAGCCATCCGCAACATGGTCGAAAAGGGTTTGATCGACAAGGCCTTGCTCGATGAAGTTATGTCTTTACTGCCGCCCCGTTAACATGCACAGACTACCTTGAAACACTTCAACCGACTCATCCATCTGATTGAGGACAGCCTGCTGATCGGCTTGCTGATGGCCATGATTCTGCTTTCCTGCAGCGAGATCGTGCTGCGCAATGTATTCGACGGAGGCATCATCTGGGTTGATCCACTGTTGCGCGTGCTGGTGCTGTGGGCTGGCTTGATCGGCGCGACTGTGGCCAGCCGGGATAACAAGCATATCCGCATCGACCTGATTTCGCGCCTGTTCAGCAAACGTGTGCATTTGGTGATTCAGATTTTTGTCGGCCTGTTCACCGCATTTGTGTGTGGCGTTATCGGCTGGCATGGCGCGCGCTGGGTACAGCAGGATTATGCCGACGGCTTGACCGCATTTCAGGGATTGCCGAGCTGGCTGCTGGAAATCATTATCCCGATCGCCTTTGGCCTGATAGCGGTGCGTTACCTGATGCACAGCCTGTGCTGGTTTGGCATGCTGCTGCATTACGACGAGGAGCCGGACAAATGCAGCCTGTGAGCCGACAGCCATGAGTTTCGCCACGCCGATACTGCTGTTGCTGGCGATCATGCGCACGCCGCTGTTCGTGATCATCGCCGCCAGTGCGATGCTAGGTTTTTACAGCGAAGAAATCGATTTGTCGATCATCGCTATCGAAGTTTACCGGCTGGCCGAAATGCCAGTATTACTGGCGATTCCATTATTCACCTTCGCCGGTTATCTGCTAGGCGAATGCAATGCTTCGCAGCGACTGGTCAACCTCACCCACAGTCTGCTCGGCTGGCTGCCCGGCGGCTTGCCGATTGTCACCATTGTCGCCTGCGCCCTGTTTACCGCATTTACCGGAGCCTCCGGGGTCACTATCGTCGCGCTGGGTGCATTGTTGTATCCGGCGCTGAAAAAGGATGGTTATGGCGAAAATTTCACCCTCGGACTGCTCACCAGTTCGGGCAGCCTCGGCTTGTTGTTTGCGCCGGCGCTGCCACTGATTCTGTATGGCGTGGTGGCGCAGCAAATGGATCTGGACCAGGCGGTTAGTATCGATCAATTATTTCTGGCCGGAATCCTGCCCGGAGTATTGATGCTGGTATTGCTCAGTGCCTATAGCATGCTGCAAAAAACCGATGCGCCGATTCGGGCCGAAAACGATCGGCCAGACGCCTGGCAATCGCTGAAAGCCGCGCGCTGGGAATTGCCGCTACCGTTTGTCATTCTCGGCGGTATTTACTCCGGCTATTTTGCGGTATCGGAAGCCGCTTCGGTGACGGCGCTGTATGTGCTGGTGGTCGAAGTTTTCATTCTGAAAGAAATTTCGCTGGCTCGGCTGGTGCATATCATCCGCGAATCGATGATGCTGGTCGGCGGCATCATGATTATTCTCGGTGTCTCGCTGGCCTCGACCAATTATCTGATCGATACCGAAGTGCCAACGCGCTTGTTTGAATTTATCCAGCAACATATCGAAAGCAAACTGACCTTTCTGATTCTGCTCAATATTTTCCTGCTGTTACTGGGCATGATGCTGGATATCTTTTCGGCGCTGGTGATTATCGTGCCGATCATTCTGCCTATCGCGGTCGGCTATGGTATCCACCCGGTGCATCTGGGCATGATCTTTCTGGCCAATATGCAACTGGGTTATTTCACCCCGCCGGTCGGCATGAATCTGTTCATCGCCAGTTATCGCTTTGAAAAGCCGGTGATGACGCTGTACCGTGCCACCATTCCGTTTTTCTTTATTCTGCTGCTGGCGGTGCTGATCATCACCTACTGGCCGTGGCTGAGTCTGGCCTTGATCGGCGCATGAGTCTGGACGTCTGGCTGGCCTGGTGCCTCGCCTGTATCATTATCTCACTCACTCCCGGCGCAGGTGCCATCAACAGTATGAGCAATGGCATTCAGTATGGTGTGCGTCACAGCCTGCCTGCAGTTTTCGGTCAGCAACTCGGGTTGTTATTGCAATTTATCGTGGTCGGTGCCGGGCTGGGTTCATTGATCGCGACATCCGACCGGCTGTTTGAAGTTGTTCGCTGGTTTGGTGTTGCCTACCTGATCTGGCTGGGTGTACAGAAATGGCGGCAACCCTTTTTACGAATCAAAAACGAAACGGATGGTGATCTGGCATATCGCCGTCGCTTCTGGCAATCCACACTGGTCAATATCACCAATCCCAAGGCGACGATTTTTTTACTGGCGTTGTTGCCGCAATTTATCGACCCTGATCGTTCGCAGTGGAGCCAGCTTGGCATCATGACGCTGACCAGCCTGATCATCGACATTTTCGTCATGATCGGGTTTGCCGCATTGGCGACAACTCTGGTGTTATGGATGAAGCAGGAGCGCCATCAGCGCTGGCTGAATCATTTGTTTGGTGGATTGTTTATTCTGGCCGCACTGCTGATGGCGGTTTTTCAACGTTAGCCGAAATCAACCAACCTCAGAAAACCGGCTGATATTGAACACAGTTTTCGTAAGCTCCGGGATTTGTTCCGCGTCGACCGGACGGCTGAAATAATACCCCTGAATGTAAATCGATCCGAGCTGTCGCAGGAATTGAGCCTGCTCTTGCGTTTCGACACCTTCGGCCACCACATCGAAGCCCAACCCGACTGCCATCGCCACAATGGCACGCACCAGTAACACCGACGATTCATCGCCCGGTAAATTCTGGATAAAGGCACGATCGACCTTGAGCGTATTGACCTGAAGCTGCTTCAATACCGACAGCGATGAATAACCGGTGCCAAAGTCGTCGATCGCCACTTTGATACCTTTTTTATGCAAAGCCTTGCAGACACGGATATGCTGTTCCGGATCGCGGCTGACGCTTTCGGTGATTTCGATTTCCAGCTCACCGGGCTGAATGTCAAAGGCTTTCCGAGCCTGCTCTATACGTTCGATGAAACCGGCTGAGCTGAAATGGGACGAAGAGACATTGATCGCCATGTCCAGTTCCAGACCTTCCGACTTCCATTGTTGCAACTGGTGACAAGCCGTATCCAGCACCCATTCCCCGATGTCGTTAATCAGTCCGATGCGTTCCGCTGTGTCGATAAATTCATCCGGAGGTATGAACCCCCGTTCGGGGTGAATCCAGCGGATCAATGCTTCCACCCCGCTGATACGTTCCTGCTCGATAGAAACCTTGGGTTGATATACCAGCTTGAACTCCTGGTTTTGCAATGCCTTTCGCAGTTCGGTTTCCAATTCCATACGACGACTGGCTGCTTCGGTCATTTTTGCATCATAAAAGGCAAAATGATGCTTTCCCTGATGCTTGGCGGCATACATCGCCGCATCGGCGGAGCGCAATAAGGTGTCGGCATCTGCACCATCCTGCGGATACATGGCAATACCGATACTCATCTGCGGGATAATTTCCTGGCGCTGAATCTGGATGGAGGTTTGTTCCAGTGCGAGGCAGCGGTGGGCGGTTTTAGCTGCGGACATCGAATCCTTGACATCTCCGAGAATGATGCAAAATTCGTCACCGCCCAGGCGAGCCAGAAAATCTTCTTCACGTAACTGCTGTTTCAGCAACCGGGAAAAGTGACGTAAAAAGATATCGCCCTGATCATGACCCATGGTGTCATTGATTTCCTTAAAACCATCCAGGTCGATATACAAAATCGCCATGTTCAGATTGTTGCGCACCGCATGTTTGACTTGCTCGGACAAGTGTTCGCGAAAATGCCCGCGATTGGCCAGTCCGGTCAATTCATCGTAATAGGCCATGTCGAAGATTTTTTGTTCGGCCGATTTGATGACAGAAATATCCTGCACGGTGCCGAGTAAAAAGCGTTGTCCACTGCTGTCTGAAATCTTTTTTATAACTTGATTCATGATGATCCAGCTATCGCTTCCAGGCTTTTTCAAACGATATTCTACGCTGTTTTCCTCTCCGGTCTGGTCGACCGAAGCGATCGCCAGTTGCACCCGATTACGGTCGTCGGGGTGCACATTACGGATGCAATGATCCAGTCCGACACGGCGTTCAGCCTCTCCACACATGGCTGCCAGATTCGCCGATAGTTCAAGCTGGTCGGATTGCATATCCCACTGCCAGTAACCGATGCGGGCAACTCTTTCTGTGGCCGAGAGCAGAGTAAGGTTATGCTCACGAGTATCCTCCTTGAGTTCGAGCAATTCCGCGTAACTGGTGCCGATATCCCAGCCGCCTTTCATCAGGAATACAAAATACAAAGTCACCAAGATCGTTAGCTGGTATGAAAGATCCCCCCCCAGAAATAACAAGCGACTGATGATGCCGACCAGCATGATGCTGAGAAACCCGACCAGAATGGATTTTTCATAGGATAAAATCGCGATTGCACCACCGCCGATTCCGGCCAGCCCCAGTATCATCATGACCTGATAAGCCGGATAACCAACCGGATAAAAAAGCCACATCGGCAAGGCCCAGGTAACGGCAGACATATAGGCACCGATCTTGAAGCGAAAACGCCAGTTTTCGAGTAACTTGGCCGAGTCATCCAGCCGCTGATAAACCACCGAGCTGAAAAATCGATAGAAACTGACCAGAAAGATCGCGACAAACCAGCTCCAGATCGCAAGCTGTTGATCACTTTTGGGCCCCACAATTAGTACCATGGTCAGAGCCACCACAGCTGAACCGAAGGTAGAATACTTGAGCCGGTCAAACAGTTGATCGGTTTGTTTTAGATCGATCGCCTGTAAGCGGTTGTTCGATATCATTATTCTTATGCTTCGTGGTATGGATGCAGAAGCTATGAGTATAGTGAACAATGCGCGTTTTTTAACGGCAACGCGGCAAAAGTGAAATACTCATGCGGCGAAAATGAGAGCTATGCCGCACTTCATCAACCGCTGATGCACTCAGGTTGTTGCAGCAACGATCGAGCCAATTCCAGCACTCAATTTCGTCACTGTTTTTTTTGGATTACATCCACGAGCTATCCCGCTTTAGCCGGTTGTTCCCGAGACGAATGACGATGCGAACAGACTTGCAGGTTTGCAGCTATATCGCGATTGGTTAAAAGCTTTCAGGGATTGCCAATTTATGTCGAGAGTTTTTGAAATCAAAAAAACTGTGGCATTATGCGTTTGATCCAACTTCAGAGCATCACTATGAATCGAATTTTCGGCACTTTGCTGCTGGCAGTCACGCTCAATGGCTGCGCCAGCGCAATGAATGATCCGGCATCTGGGTTGCAATGGGTAGAAACGGCAAACCCAGTCGCCGATGCGCAGGCAGCGCTTGCCAAGGGTGATTTTCGTTTCATGGGTATCGCCCGTCGCAGTACGGTGATTCCGGGGGTGGATACCGATAAAATGCGCCAGTATGAATTGCACTGCGGGGTGAAATTCATCGAGGGTGCTGGCGATACGATTCGCGATCAGGAACAACTCCGGTTAATGAAACGGGCTTTTGAATACGCCGGCCGTTACAACCAGATTATCGCCGGGCGCTGCCAGCCCTGAGCTTTGTTGGATATACCGGTAGCAGACTATGAACCAGCAACAACAGCAGTAGCCCGATCAACTCCAGCAGCCCAATTTGACCTCCGCCACCACCGGATTTAGGCGTAGAGACTATGCCTCCACCTCCTCCGCTGCCCGAAGAACTTCCACTGCTTCCCTCGCAGGCCGGGGCGCTACTGGTCAGGGTATAGAATTTTCCTTCCTCGTTATAAAAGACCTTGTGCTGATTCGTGGTCGCCGCCACAGAGCCTGTTACGGACAGATCGGCATCAGAAATATCATAAAAGATATTATTACTGCACTGAATTTTGAATCGTGCCGTATTGCTCAGCACATCGGGCAACGTGACGCTGGCATTTCCATCATTCGCGGTTTGTGACAGCAACGGGGTTTCCGAATAGCTGGTTTTGGCCACGTCGAAAGTCAGCAAGCTGATATCGACCTGACTGCAATTGACCGGAGCCTGATCGGTATTGGCAACATCCCAATTGATAGTTTGAGCGCCCGGCGATAATGACTGAGCACTCTCGTGAGAAGTGATTCTGAACGGGCCGGAGCCGGCATCAACGGCGAGTTGAACATCATCCTGGCCGATACCGGAAAGACCATCCAGCACACTGACGCGAAAATGGATGGAGCGGTCCTTGCAAGCCAGCACCTCGCTCTGGTCATAACGGTTTAACAAGGTAGTACCCAGCGCGGGAAAATCCCGCTTGTTTTCACTACGTGGCAAATAACTGCGAAAAAGGCTGTTGTCGCCCAGATCCTGACCGAAACTGCTGGCATCGGTCTGCGTACCGGCATCCATTTGATCCCA
>JANTFI010000058.1 GCA_024763505.1 Gammaproteobacteria bacterium | reverse complement strand
CTGGACAACGTCAGCGTGCCTCCAGAAACGGTCGTTGTCCCGGTATAAGTGTTCTCCTTGGTCAGTTCAATACTGCCACTGCCAATCTTGGTCAGATTGTTAGCACCACTGATGATGCCATTGAGCGTTAGGGAGCCCGTGCCACCGAGGCTGGCAGCAGTTTGCAATGCAATGTTTCCTGCCAGTGACGCATTACCTGTTGCGGTCAAGGCACCTGCCGACCCGACACCTGTACCATTCAGGCTGATCGTTTCGAAACCGATATTGGCAGTATTAATTTCCAGCGTGGCGCCATCGGCTACGACGGTTCCACCCGAAGTCGCACCAAGCGCATTGGCTTGGCTGGCGATGAGCGTTCCGGCATTGACCGCAACCGTTCCGCTGAAACTGTTATCGCCCGACAGAGTAACGCTACCAGTTGTCGTTTTTGTGACTCCGGCACCATTCGCACCCAGATTGGCCGATAGCGTACCGTTTCTGACGTTGTAACTGCTTGCGCTCAAAATGCCTGTGGTCGAAGTGATCGATCCACCCGCCAGAATGACACCGCCCACACTGTCATCATTACCTCCGAGTGCCAACTCGCCGCCATTGACGGTCACATCGCCTGTCAGAGTATCCGTTGCATGCCCCAGAATTAACGTACCGCCATTGACGGTTGTTCCCCCGGTATAGGTATTGGTTGCATTCAGGGTCACTGTCCCTGCTGCGGTAGACTTTGTTAAAGAGCCACTCCCAGCCAATACGGCGTTTACAGTACCGGATTCCACAGTAAAACTGGTAGCGGTCAAAGCGCCGGTGGTAGAAGTAATCGAACCACCTGCCAGAGTCACAGCACCCACGCTGTCATTATTGGCTCCGAGTGCCAACTCGCCGCTATTGACGGTCACATCTCCCGTCAGGGTATCCGTTGCATGCCCCAGGATCAGTTTACCGTCATCGATGGTTGTAATACCGCTATAGGTATTCGCCTGAGAGAGCGTTAATGTGCCAGTACCATTTTTGGTTAAGCCGCCGTTGCCAGTGAATTTACCTGTCTGGGTGACTGCCCCTGAATTATCAATAATTAATTGGCCATCCGTATCGATATTGCCTAATGTCATAATCGCCGAACTTAAAGAAATATTCCCGGTTTTGGTTGTTATTTTTTGGCCGTCAGAATCGATTTGATTGATCGCAGACAGTGAAATAGAGCCGCCTTCTGTTGTTTTCACATCAGCATTGATATCGATGTTATTATCAGCGATGAGGCTAAGATATTGATCGGTTGACCAATTGATTTGGTTGCTGATTGTAATATTTCCTGCTCCGCCAGCTGTTGAGTCCGTAGTTATCACTACGTTGTTAGAACCTAAAGCAGTAGTAAGATCAGATACCGTCAAAACAGAATTTTCATCTGGTGGGGAAGTCCCTTCCTTGAATGTCTCTATACCTCCAACAGCCGTGGATTCAAGGCTCGTAGGTCCATTGATTTTAATTTCAATATTAGTGGGATCAAGCAACAGTACGCCTGCTTCACCATGTACAGAAGTCGTGGTTACCTTACCGGAAAAATCGAGCGCGTTTTTCCCTGAAACTTCAACAAAACCACCATCGCCCGACTGGCTGCCACCGCGTGCAGAAATATCGCCAAAATATTTTGTGGAATCATCGGCCCAGACAATCACCTTGCCACCATCGCCGATAAGCCTCGCATCGGCCGAGATGCTGGCGCCGCTGCCGACGATGGTTTGTGATGCATTCTGTATCTCGGGGTTATTGCCCTGATAGTCACCACCGATCAGAATCACACCGCCGCCATTATCGCCCGAGGCATCGACTTTCGCGTCGCCAAACAGCCCGACCTGATCACCCAGCACTTCGACTCTGCCACCTTTTCCATGATCGCCCTGTGTCATCAACTGACCACTGTTCAACGTGCGTCCACTGGATTGCAGTCGAATCACGCCGCCGATATTTTCGATGCGGGTGGCTTGCAACAGGCCTTCATTGTTGACGACATTGGTGAAGACATTGGCGGCAGCCTGCGCCTGCAACACGATCTGGCCGCCATCGGCGCTGATCTGGCCGGTATTGTGCAACGCAGTTTCTGCATCGTCGGGGTTGTGCAGCAACTGTTCATCGATCTGGAAATTGAGCAAGCCGTCGCCATCAAAATCGAGTACCATCTTGCGTCCACCACCGAGCGCAACGTGGCCATAGCGGGCGATGATCTGACCGTGGTTGGCGACTTGCCCGCCGAGCAGGACGACATTGCCACCGCTGGCAGCATTGATCAGTCCGTAATTGATAACTGCACCGGCTTGTTGTAATGCTTGCAGGTTATATTCGCCGCGCATGAAGGCATCGCTGTCAACCTGCAGTCCGGTGGCCACCAGCGATTGCACATTGACGGTGGAATCCGGACCGAAGATGAGGCCATTGGGGTTGCTCAGAAATACTCGGCCATTGGCATGGATGCTGCCGAAGATCTGGCTCGGATTCTGGTCATAAATATTGTTCAGTGCGGTCGCACTGGCCGAGGGTTGAATGAAATTGACTTGCTCGTTGGCTGAAACATTAAAGCTGCTCCAGTCGATGACCATCGACTGACTTTGCTGGTTAATCTGGGTCAGTGTTTTGGTCGGATTACTGATGCTGCCCTGCCCGCCGGTGATGCGTCCATTTTGTGGTGCTGCGATCAGACAGGCGCTATAACCCAGTGTCAGCGCAGCGACGGCAGTGGATAATCTTACGGTAATATTGGATCGCAGTGGTTTCATTTCGTCAGGTATGTCTAAAAATTTCCATCGTTATTCATCGTATTCAAAACCGGTAATTCAGGCTGAAATAAAAAGGCAAGGATCGATTATCTGTCGGGGTATCCCCGAGATCGATTGCCGCAGTCAGCTTGATATCAAATTTTTTATAGGGCCTTGCCTGCACCGAACCACCAAGCCCGGAAAACGACACCGAAGATTTTTCATTGGGCAGGGCGTCATTCAGCGTACCGCGCGCCATATCGTAAAAAACCGACAGCGTCAGATTATTCAGCCAGGTCAAGTGCGTATCAGGCGATGCGACTGCCTTGTATTCGGCTGAAAAAACCCAGGCGCTATCCATCAATGCATCGGCGACCGGATAGGCGCGCACGGTATCCGGCCCGCCCAGCGACATCTTTTCCAGCGAAGTCAGCGAATCAGATGATTGCTGCCCGCGCAAGGTAAACAGAAGCGATGATAAATCGGTCAACCGTTGCAACCGGGAATAACGGTAAGACAGTTTGCTAAACGCCGCATCGGACACGACATAGGTTGGACTGGTTTCGGTCGAATCGCCAAAGCCGAGACTGAGTTTAAGATGGGCGGTCTGGTAAGCGCCGGATGAAGACCAGCTGGTACCGGCGTAGTCCCCGGCCACGGTCAACACGGTTAGCTGATCATCGGTAAACTGGGAGGAAATGGCACTGCTGGAAGAAGATTTGACATGCAGTTCACCACTGGCAGTCAGTCTCTCGCTACGACTGCGGCGGAAAATATAATGCATCGAACCATAGGCATCGACCGATTCACCATTGACGCCGAGGTCACTCAGGTTGCCGCCAACATCGAAGGAGTTGTAACTGAATCCGCCACCGGCCTTGATTCGGTGGTTGATCACCGGCTGCTGATAAGAACCTGCAACATATCGGCTATTGGCCGGATTGGTGGTCAGAATCAAATCTACATCCAGCAAATCGGCTTGCCCGAACAGATTATTTTGCCGGTGATTGAGACGCAGGCGATTTTCACCGGTATAAGTGGAACCGAAATTATCGAACGAAAGCCGTGTGGCCGAGGCAATTTCGGAAGATTTCAACTGAATCGCCGCCGAGCCCGGTTTCAGCCCCGGGCCAAAAATCATTTTTGAGGTCAGGCCGGGGTAATCATTGAGCGTATACAGTGCTTCATCAATGGCCGGTTTGTACACCGACTGGCCGATCAGGGGTTTTAGCACCGCTTCGAGTTGCTGATTGCTGTAGAGGCGATTACCGACATACACCACATCATCAAGAAAACCTTCGACAATATTGATTTGCACGATACCGTCGGTTACAGTTTGCTCTGGGATATAGGCTCGTGCCAGAAAATATCCCTTGCTGCGATAAAAAGTAGCAATCTGACCGGTCAGGGCTTCAAGCATGCTGATGGTAAACCCGTTAGCGGCCACCCCTGCAACCATCTCTTCGGCGATCTGCTTGACGACCTGATCGACCGATGCCTGGGTAATACCAACCTCTTCGTGTGCTTTGACCCCATTGATTTTGAAACCGCGTATCTTCATCCGCGGTGCATCTTTCTCGACCTGTTCAATCTTCTTTTCGATTTCCGGCGGTGGTGTCGCCTTGGGATAATTGAAAGGCTGCGGGTATTTGAAGCCTTCCTGCGGCAAGGCACCGCCCGGTGTGGCGGCCGGGGGGAGTTCGGCGGCGATTGCCTGGGCACTGAGCAGGGTCATAAAAAGGAGTCCGAGTAAGATCATGCTGCGCGATTCTGCCTAGCCTTGCTGTTGCTGACGAAGTTGCTCCTGCATTTGTTTTTGCGCTTCCTGCAGTACTTCGCCGAGCTTTTGATGTAACTCGACCGCATTGGCCATGGTCAGCACGATGCGATTACCGATGGTGATATTGCCGGGCATGGCGCGGTGGATATTACCGAACTCGAAGATCACGTCACCGGCTCCGACATAAATATTGGCAATATCGCGGTAGCTGTAATCCAGATCCGGAGAAACATGTACCTGAAAATTTTGCTGGGTATTTTCCTGTTCACTCATGGTGTCAACTCATTATCATTACTTTGGTTTGCGACGGTACGATGGTCATGCCGCCCATCGCATTGGTCAGATTCTGCATCGTGGTATCGAGCATGCGGGTACAGGGCATACCGCCGGAAAACACCTTGACGCTGCCCTTGACGTGCCGTGACGGCCCGATGATGATGCCCGACATCACGCCGCCCGGCATGCAACCGGCTTCATCACCATTGCTCATTGGTACCGTGGTCATCAAATGGTGGGTCGGCATCATGCAGGTGAAATGTTTGATGTTGCAACTCGGCGGCAAGGCCATCATCAATTGCGCCATATTGGGATACGGCATTGGTGTCGGTATCGGACCGGCGGGTGACGGCACCGGCGTCAGGCAGACATCCGGCATCGCCATATTCATTCCACCCATTGAGCAATTTGCAAACATCGGTTTCCCCCCTACCCGATATGGATGCGAGCCGCATCGATCTTGGTGTCTTTCTTGCTGAGCATCACGGTATGACCGGAGTTCATGTTAAGCAAGCCTTTCGCGCTGCGTGTCATGTTGTTGGACTTGACCTGATCAATGTCTTCACTATGACGCAGATAACTTTTGCATTTGCTGACCACCTGCCGCGCCAGTGTACTGAGCAGGTTGGTAATGACCGTGACCCCTTTAAAATTGATGTTTGCCTGTTCGCCATCGGCTTGTAGCTGGCCGATTTGCCAGCAGGCCTGATCCGATTTCTGCACATTGCTTTCACAAACAGAATGAATTCGCCTGGATGCCATCGAAACCGATTGCTCTGCCTCCATTTGAATCGACCCCTGTCTGGCGCTGAAACGGGCATGTTGAGGAAATTCGAGTTGCATGCTCTGGTCATCCGGACGGCTGATGATGGAAACGATGATGCTCTGGCTATTGCCACTATTGGCATACAACACCTGATCACCGGGTTCCGGCTTGACCAGACAGCTGAACGCCGGTAGAGCCGTGACTCGATAGCCATCATCATCCAGTTCATACAGTGAGTCGCTTTGTTGCAGCACCGTGGCCAGCCGGAAACCGGCCTCGCCGCTGTGGATAGTACTAATTTTTGCCTGACGTTTATTCATTTAGTTTCCCCATTGTTCTGCTTTTAACCGGACCGGGTCGGTGCCAAGCGCGGCGTTTCGTGTTGAGCCTTGCCAGATATTGCCGCTGTCCAGTGCTTCGTGCATATTGGCATGATCCAGCTTCGCATCAGTGAAATTGCTGGTTTCGATCACGGCATGAGACAGGTCGGCGTATTCAAGATTACAGTACGACAGAAAGGCATCCCTGATCACCGCTTCGGTAAGTTGCGCCCGCTGCAGATTGGCAGCGACCAGATTGGTATTGATAATTTTGGTCGATTGCAAACTGGCGCTGGCCAGATTGGCTTTTTCAAAACTGGCATTGCTCAGATCGGCCTCGAAAAAATTGGCAACTTCGAGGCTGGCCTGATCAAATCTTGCCTGTTGCAGGTCGGCGTTCATGAATCCTGCCTGATTGAGTATGGCCTGGCTGAAATTGCTGCCGCCAAGCTGGCATTCGATAAACTGGCACAGTGACAGATCGAGTCCGTGAAAATCACCCTGGCGAAAATCCGCCTTGATAAAACTGCTTTGATGAATCTCTGCGGAATCAAAACGATTGTCGGTAAAACGGCATTCATTGAATATCGTACTTTCGGCTCGCATGCCGGAAAAATCCGCGCTGGAAAAATCGCAATGATTAAACACCGTAGAATGAAATTCAGCACCGTTAAAATTGGCTTCGCAGCTATCGCATTCATGCATGACGCTAGTGTTGAAAATCGCTTTTTTAAAATCACAGTTCGACAAGCCGGATTTGACAAACCGGGTGTCGCTGATATCTGCCTCTATAAACAGTACACCACTCAAATCGGTTTCGATGAAACTGGTCTCCTGCAACCGGGCTCCGGCAAAGGCTGAATTACGGAAACGGCAATGGTTGAAGGTCGCTTCGCTCAAATCCGCCTGTGAAAAATCACAGCCACTGAAACTGACTTCATTGAATATGCCGCCGGAAAAATCCAGTGCGCGACAATCCAGGTTCTCGAACTCGGTCTGGGTGTAAAACTCGCCAAGTTGCTTGACCTGTCGGGATAATTCCTGCCCATCCATCATGACGGCGTCCAGTCCTGAATAATGGTGTTATCAAGATTGCTGGCATCAAACAGGGTGTCACCGACGGTCGAACGCAAAAAATCGACTGAAAACAAGTTCGCGCCAACCAGGCTGGCTCCACTGAGTTGCGCCTTGGCCATCGACCCTTCACACAAATCGATACCTTCCATTTTCGCATGGGTCATTTTTGCCTTGCGGAACAACGTCTGATTGGCTTTGGCACCTTTCATATTAGCTGCAGTCAAATCCGCCGAACTGAAGTTGCACTGTTTCAGTGATGCGCCAGACAAGTCCGCATGAGGCATGGCGATACCCTGAAAATTCGCCTTATCGAGGCAGCTATCCACGAAGTGGACATCCTGCAGTGGCGTCTGCTCCGGTTCAGTCGCGGCAAAGCAGGCACTGTCCATATTCGCACGGTCGAATCCGCATTGCTGCAAGCCGGTATCGGCCCAGATGCTATGACTCAGTTTTGCATCGGAAAAATCGCAATGCTGCAACTCGCATTGCATGAAACTGGCTTTGCCCAGATCGGCTGTTTTAAATCTGGCGTTTTCCAGTTGCAGTTTCAGAAACATGAATTCAGCCATCCTGGCCTGTGAAAAATCGCAGCCGCTGAGGTTGACTTCCAGCGTTTCCACTTCCTGCAATTGCGCCTGTCGAAATTGCGCGCCGCGAAAATTCCCTTTGGAAAGTTTGGCCTGATCCAGGATGCATTCATTGAAGCGGGCATCGATGGCAGATACCGCACCGATATTGGCGGCGCTAAAATCACTGCTACTGCAATCGGCATGATTCAGCGTTGCACGCGCTAGTATGGCATGTGAGAAGTTCGCATTACGCAGGCTACTGCCTGTGAAGTTGACTTGCTCAAGATAGCAATCGCTGAGGTCGATCCCATCGAGTTGCAGGTCACTGAGATCGAGACAGGACCAGTCCTGCCCCTTGAGCGAAGCCTTGCGCTCCCAGCAATCCATAAATTCTTGCCGCCGCTGCTCCAGCGTTACTGCGTGAGGTGATTCTCCCTGTGGCTGAAAATGCGCGGTTTCAAGATACATTTCGCGAAATTCGCGCTCTACCTCAATCAAGCCTTGTTCTCTTTCGCTGTCCTGATCGTTAAGTGAATTGCGAATCATTTCTTCCAGTTGCGCGGTACTTTCATCGGCCTGACCCATGGCCTTGAGAGTTTGCAGATTTTGCATCGCTTCCATGGTTTGCGGGGTCAGCTTGTCGAGTTCCTTGATAATTGCCGAGCTATCGATACGCGGCAAGGGTGCTGGCGGCGGGTTTTCCAGCGCTTCGATCTGCTCCAGCGTTTGCCGGGTTTTGGCCAGTTCTTCATCCGTTTGGCTGGCCATGTCCTGCAATTCGGATTCCAGTGCTTGCTGTAGTTCCAGCTTGACCTTATCCACCTGCTGTATTGAATCCTCTTTCTTTTTATCTATCAGCTTTTCTATTTCCTGCATGATGGCGTCGATCTTGTCAAATGAAAAATCATCGAAGTTGATTTTTTTCGGGTCGCCTTTGGTGATGCCAGGCAAAATCTTTTCCAATTTCTGATGCAAGGCAATAACATCCGCATCCGTAGACTCTGTACCAGATTTTTTTAACAAGTCTTCGACGCTGTCGATCTGGTCAAGCTTGACTTCATCGTTCTGTGGAATGCCTGCTTTCATTTCTTGCAGGGCTTCTTCAACTTTGCTCGTGGCCATTTCCGAGACCGCCTCGGCTTTGGCATCGAGATTCTTGCCGAAGGCACTGTCGTCGACATCGCCAGTTTTTTCCTGTAACAATTGCATCGCGCTTCTTTCCCCTTCGGGGATCAGCGCCAGTGTGCTCATCTGGCGAATGGTTGCGTCATCGTCTCTGGCGATTTGCTGCAATGCCTGATGGTAGTGCTCCAGTTCCCTTGCGGGATCACGACCCTGTTCGTAGGCGACCATAACCCGGTACAAATCATCGGCTTCGTCATCTTCTACATCGAGGCCGCCACGCCAGATCAGCATGCCCAGATCCTTTTCCGGAAAAAACCACACGGTATCGAGATTCAGGCTGACTTCCCTGAGGCTGTCCCCTTTTTCTTTTTCCAGAAAACAGCGGGCACGATACCCCGGCAAGCGTCCTGCAATAAGCGGCTTTTCGGGATGCAGATTATGCAACTCAAAGGATTCATTCCCAGCATAATAGTCATTCGACCATTGATCCTGTGCCGCGCACAAAAAGCTATGCCAATCGAAGTCGGCCGGATAGCCAGGATAATATTGCTGCAGATAATTTTCGTCGTAGGTGCCCTGATATTTCAGCCGCTGCTCGGACCGGACATCCATCACTGACAGGCCTGCCGGTGGTACGCTGGCTTTGGCAGAAGTCAACAGGTGATCGGGGTGCTCGATGTTGGGTAGCCGCAACTCGTCATAACCGATACCGACCGGATTGGCCGGATAATTTGCACCACCATAGGCACGGCTGTACTCGAGTGGCATTTCGGTCATTTTTTCGGCTTCGGAGGGCACGCCCATCACCCACTCTCGATCGCCGAATACATACAGCGATTTGGATTGGTGTCCCAGCACAACTCGCACTTCGCCACCGGTCACCGGTTCACCGCCAGGTGCATAGTATTTGCCGGAGACCAGAAATTCTGCCTTCGGTTTGGGCATGCCGGGGTCGGGGAGCGGGCTGTCACCCATCGCCTCGATGGATTCACTCATCGCATCCATTTCCAGTACCGCCTCGCCACTGCTCAAACGAAAACCGATCGCCGGGCTGATCACACAGTGGAAACGACGATCCTGTTCTATCACCGTTTGTTTGTACATGAGTTGAAGGGGTTTGATTATGTTCATGGGCGTTAAAAGAATTTAAAATCAGACAAATCCATGTACAGTCCATTCTTGCCCACTTTCATTTTTCCATTTTCCATTTTCATTTCTCCTGAAACCAGTTCTGTCATGGTTTTTATTAAATTGAGATTTTGCTTTTTCAATTTCATGTCTGCTTCTTTTTTCGCTGCCATACCGACCGCTTTAAACTCGAAACCGTTGGTGGTTTCATCATTAAGCAATTTACCGCCGACAGAACGCTCAAAGTCAATACTGAAACCGGCGGTCAAACTTACATTCAGCGCTAGCGAAGCTGCTGCAGATACATTGATGCTGGTACCTGCACTGAGATTCAAAGATGCATCCAGAGATGCCATACTGACATTGATGGCCAGCTTGGGCAGTGTTGGCATGGCCAGTGAAAACGAAAAATGGCCAGATTTGCTGTATTCAAAAGCGACACATTGCCCGGTTACCGAGTCCCATTTGGCTTCATGCTTGTTACCATTTGCCGAGCGCTCCCAGTGCAGTTTAAAACCCTTGCCGGAGAAGCTGGTGGCTTCGCGAGCACCACCGTATTTGTATTCGTAAACATCGCCTTTCACATGTTCTTCCTTGTTGCCGTGTGAAATTTCGATGGAATTTCCCTTTGAAAATTCATACGAATCGCCGAATGATTTTTGCACCCATGTCGTATCAAAAGTCATCGGCTTGTCGACATAATTTTTAGGTTTCCCAAAATGATTCCCTGAAGTACCGAGATATTCGTCATATTTCTGCTTCATATTCTGCGTTCCGTCATCATTGAAGCTGCTTCCTACTTTCTTAGCCCAGGTTTTGATTGTCTTATCACCCGACATTGGGCCTTCTATCACATCTCCGATGTTGTCTGCATCTCCCGACAATCTGACTGCATCCATTACGGTGCTGATGGTTGAAGTCGCCAGACCTGCGATTCCCATTGCTCCACCATAGACCCCCGCTGCTACTGCGGCCCCTTTACCAGCTGCACCAGCAATGGTCGTGCCTCCTATTCCCATACCGGCCGAGATGACCGTCCATATGTAAGATAGAGAAGTATTTCGTGCAAAACCGCTCCAGTCGTCTTCAGTTTGAACACTGTATTTTTTATTTAGCTCGGCTGCCTGGTTGATATGATCCTCGGCGTAGCTATTGCCCAGATTGTAGTTCCAGTAACCGCCGAAATCGTAGATATTGCCTTCCTGCGTGGTCACTGTGTCAAAACTGGAAAACTTCACATGCGCGTCAGCCAGTACATCCCGCTGAAAACTGTCTTGCAGGGCACCCGTAATATAATTCAGCATACCGGTAGGACAATAACTTCCATCAACGAAATTATCTCGGATATCACCTAACTGGCTGGGTTGGTTTGCCGGGCTTGTGGTCTTTCTTGGCAAGCTGTCTATCGCTGGCGTACCTTGGACATACTCAGCAAAACGACTCTGTGATTCGACCCATAAATTGCCCGCAGTACGGATTCGTATGCCATCATTATCATCATTTGGATTATCAACCCATTCATCGGCGTTCGGGTATACCGTAATCGTACGAGATGTGGTCTCTTCAACACCATACTGATTCGTCGAGCGGTAGGTGAATTGCCAGATGCCCAAAGCCGCCGACGAATTACTCCAGGCGGCCACAGCACCATTCAGGGTGATATCTGCAGCCGCGGCATATATCGTCTGATAGGTATAATCAAAAGGATCGTGAGGCGCTGTACCGTTAAATACCTTGGCGACCGCCCCCGGGTCTTCCCATTCCGCACCTTCTTCCAGATAGATGCCACTCGACCCATTCAGCACCGGCGGATCATTTCTGGCACCGACGCGTATCCATGAGTTAGATGCCGGACTTTCGATCACCATTCTTTCACTACCGGCCTTGTCTTCCATTCTGATCTTGTTGTTGCCACCGGTCTGGATTACTGACTCGGACATATTATTCGCATTCACCGGACCCTGTGTTTCCGGATTTGAAACGGCACCGGCAATGACCGGTCTATCCGGGTTGCCTTCGATGAAGGTAAGCAGCACTTCGGTACCTTTTACCAGTGGAAATTGCATACCCCGATTCTTGCCGGCGTAGGGTTGCATCATGCGAATGGGGGCAGAGCCTTTGCCATCGGTGTGTTCATCGTTGATGTCGAAGGGTAGCTTGACGCGATAGCGCCCCATTTCATCGAGCTGGGCATATTCGCTGTCGACTTCAGAATCGATACGGGCGTGGATGGTGCCGGAAATTTTCGGCTTTTCGGTTACACGCTTGGGACGGAATTGCACATCATTGGCGATGGCCTTGAAGTTATTCTGATAGATGGCCTGGCTGCCTTCGGACAGTGCGGCTGCAGCCAGACTGCTGGTGAGCATCGAGGACTGATTGCCTTCGTGGGTCACTTCGACGATAAAATATTCCTGATTGAAATCATCGCGGTAATGGTTATGCAGGTTGAAGGTAAAGCCCGGCATGATGTAGGGCACCGTACTTTCGCCGAAAAATTCCTGCTTTTTGCACAGTAATTCTTCGGCGCGGATATTGGCCAGCCGCTCGCCTTCTTCCGGTGTCGCAAAAAACTCTCCATACAGATAGGATATGCCACGACCGGCGGCATCCACTTCGGCGCGACTGGTGATATCCAGCGAGGGCCGCTCGTAATTGTAATCCTTGAGGATAATCTCAGTCGGCAATTGCTTCTGCCTGCAGGTAAAGCTGCCGATGGCTTCTCCCAGATGATGGCCTTCCAGCCCGGAGGCCGGATTGTAGAATAAATCCGCCCCCTGCTTCAGGGCTTCGTGGCTGAACTTGCTGTCGGTCATCACCACGACGTCGTTTTCATCCTGCTGATTGAAATAATAATAAATGCCCTGCCGTTCGAGGTGGCGCGACACAAAATTGAAGTGGGTTTCATCGTACTGGCAGGTGTAGTCCAGCGGTTCGTAACCCGACAAGCCACTGAGATCGATATCGTCACTGCCCAGGCCGCCATCGCGCAGCGCATCTTCAACCAGCTCTGGCACCGATTTATTCAGAAATACCTGATTGTGGTGCGTCAGCGTCAGCCACCAGAATTTTGGAACGAGTCGGGCACGATAGAAAATCACATCATTGACTTCATGCAATTGGTCAAACTCGGCGAGAATGCCGTTGTAATCGACATCATCACCATCGGCACGGTGGATCGTCAGCACCGCCTGGGATTTAAGCACTTCTTCTAGATCGATTTCGCGATTCGCCGACAACAGCAGGATTTCGAAATCGTAGCTGGTGGAGATCGCTTCATAGCCCTTGAAGCTGACCACGGCAAAACTGTCGGCCGACAGGCCACTGGCGAAAGTTTGAAATGAAAAATGTTGACTGTTCGGATCATCAAAATATTGCATCGGTTTTTCCTCTCACGATCCTGTTTTGTTCGCTTTCATCAATTTAGTGTCACACTGAAGTCTTGTTGGCTGGTCGCATGCACCAGCCAGCTGGATTGCCCCAGCCGGCCCGACCCGGGTTCACCCAGACACAGCGGTTGAACCGCACCGGCCTGAAGGCTCAGTCGAATATCTACTTCCAGAGGTTGTACCAGAAATATCCGACAAACAGCCTTGAAGAATTTTATCGTGCCAGAGTCAGCGACCAATTCTCTGAATTGCGTGTGATCGAGTGGACCGATATGAATGCGGTATTTCCCGCTGCGATCCTGCAATTGTTCGCCCAACATGCAGTCACGGCCGAGTTGGTGATTATCAACCCCAAGCTGACAGCGTTGCTGCTTTGCAATCGAAACGGTACGTTCGATATTCGGTTCGATACGAACTGCGGTCGGTGCCAGGAAATCACGCAAGATGGTCTGCAATCCGAGCTGTGTTTTCGGGCGCTGGTTAATGATACCGGCATACTTGAGCAAGCTGGCGGAAAGCGCCCGGTCGCGCAAAAATTCACGCGGAAGACCGGCCAGACTGAACAGAATATCCCAGTAGCGCGGGTCATTTTTTTCCACCGCATTATCGGCGAAGCGATATTTCAGCCAGGCGCGGTGCAGTAGCGGATACAGACGCTGGTGAATAATATCGAGAAAATCGCGCCGCGCACTGCGTTCATCCCATTCTTCATCGAGTAATTCTTCGGTGTAATAACCCGGCAAGGGAGATGCTACGCCATACAGGCCGAAGAATGTGGTCAGCATTTCATAGCCGCCATTTTCCGATTCTTCGATGCGTTCTATATCGGCCTGCGGGTAATCGAGATTCAGGTCGGGGTGGATTCGCAGCGCAGGCTGGTCTTGTGGTGACGTTTGAGACAGTCGATCAAACAGGCGCAAGGCCTGGTGAAATTCATACTGATCAGCGTTGTCGAGAAGATCGTCAATCATATCAGTGGCCGGTCTCCGGAGCGATCAGCAAAGCAAAATCGCTCTTCGCTGACTTCATCAATCAAGCTAAAGCGGGTAAAACAATTGATGCTGGCAAAGCTGGCAAACAGGCGGTCGAGCAGCGCGCCTAACAAGTACATATCGCCGCTGCCGGAAAAATTGGCCGGATTGACGCGCACATCGATCGCTTGCCCGCGCATCGGGATGCCGCCAAACAAGCCGTCACATGCCGTTACCTCGATCCGGCTGATGCCGTCGATGCGTTTTCGATTGGCCACTTCATTGGCATTGCCGGTGCTGCCGGAAAAAATATACAGCCCGAGCAAAGCCTTCAGGTTATCGGTGTCGGCCAGTGACAAATAATTCAGTGACAGGTGACTGAGCAAACGCCACAGCATCGACTTGCCTTGCGGTATCGCCTGCTGCTCGGATGGCAGGGTGATATTTTCAAAGGTCATCAACTCCGAGGTACTGGATGTCGGCTTGCTGATTTCTCCCGGTTTCAGCCGCGAAGGCAATTCGCCATTGCTGCAGGTGAGTTTGATTGACAGGGTTTCGCGGTTATTCAGAGTTTGATCGGCCGGATAACTGAAGCTGATAAAAACCTGCTGGCCCTCGCCTTCGACCTGTCGCTGGGTCAGGCTATACACCGGGCTGTTGTTCAACTCCGGGTTGGACAGGCCGATATCGCGATACAGCACTTGCTCGGTGGAACGGCGACTTTGACCCCGAACTTCATCGACCGAGTAAATCTGGTAATGCCCTGCCTGGCTGCGCAGTGGACGAATCTTGTATTCGCTGCGCTTGTGGTCATTCAGAATCGATTCGGCATCTCGCTCGAACAGGTTGATCGCCGGGGTTACATGCAGCATGAAGCGCTCTGGCGATAATTTCGGTATCTGGCTGATCTGCTCGGCGAGATTGAATTTGATACTGAAACTGCTACCGGTAATTTGCGATAGATACTGGCGCAAATGATTCAGCCGCAGAAACAGGAACTTTTCTTTCAGCGTAAAGTATTCCTGAATCAGACGGTACGAGGGAAAGGAATGACTGGGATAACCGATCAGGCTTTGTTCATCTTCAAAACCGGATGCCTCGATTTTCAGATCCTGGGCTATAACCGAATGACTCTGACCTGTTTGCAGCAGTTCGACCGAGTCCACCCCGTTCATCAATATATTAAACAGCTCTACTGCGCCCTGATAATCACCACCGATATACAACTGCAGGCTGTCGAGACCGGTTTGTTCAATGCTCATGCCCTGCAGCGTGAAATCAAGCACAATACTTTTGCGGCCACTGCTGCTTTCCTGCTGACTCACATGGCTGACCTGCATCGGGTAAACGTCAAGATCAAACACCGTACTGAAGCGGCAATGGACTCCATCAATTTCCTGCGAATCGACGAAAGTACCTTTTTCGACCTTGAGATAGTTTTTCAGGATATCTTTCGGCTTGAAATGAATCATCGTGGCCGATGGAACCGGGCGCAGATAATGCGGAAAGATTTGTTTCAGCAAACCCTGTGCGAACTCGGGAAAGTCATCATCGATTTTCTGACGAATCTGTCCGGTCAAAAAGGCCACGCCTTCGAGGATGCGCTCGACATCCGGGTCGGCACTACCCTGCGCCAGTTGCGGTGCCAGCGTCGGATGCGCAGCCGAAAATTCGCTTGCCTGTTCGCGCAGTTTTTCCAGTTCGCTTTGGTAATATTGTTTCATCATGGTTATGCGGTCAGATTAACGCTGCCATCATCGGCCAGCCAGGCATTCCACAACAGGCTGGTCTTTTGCTGCTGCTGTTCGATCACGGCATTGAGCTGAAATTGCAACTGGCCGGGGTTGCGGTCCTGCTCGATGAATTTTACTTGCACCGCACCCAGCCGTGGCTCGTAATTTTTTGCCTGAAAATACAATTGCTGCACGATCGCATTGACATCGGGCGCACTGTAACCATTGAGCATCGCACTGAAGTCTGGCAAACCGAAATCGTCGTCGATCAACACGGTACCCTTGCGGGTGTTGTAAATCTTTTCCAGATGCTGGCGGATTTCTTCCACATCACCAATCGATTCTTCATCACCATCGTCGGCCAGCGCGGCGCGCTCCCACTGTGAAATTCGCTGCAGCAAGCGGATTGTCATGATGCGCTTTCCAGGCCGCTCCAGGCATCTTCATATTCGATGCCATCCGGCTCCCAGGTCCAGATGATTTTTTCATAGGCGATGTGCACCTTTTCCATGTGCAATAATTGCGCATTATCCTTGAGCAGAATATTTTCCACATAGGGATGAATTTTGGTGATCATGCCGTTGAACATCTTCATCGTGTAATACAATTCTTCTTCGCCACTGCCATCGATGCGATACCAGTTCAGTTCCAGCTCGGTCAGCAATTCGCCGGTGCATAGCGCCTGATAGAGCATCGGTGTGCTTTTATCGATTTCCTTGGTCAATACAATCGGTCGATGCACGCGCCGACCCGAAGCGATACCGCGACTGTCGGTGGGTATCTCGACCACGTGATCGAATGCCTGCACCAGAATCGAGCCTTCGCGCTCATCCCATTCGCAGGAGCCTTCGATCTCGCCCTGTTGTTCGGCGGTGATGGTTAAATGTAACGGCAGTGCCATGATCAATTCCTCATACGTTTGTCATCAGCTTTTTTCCATCTTGCTGGTTTCTGCCAGCTGGAAGCTGTTGCCCATGAATTTCAGGTGCGGCGTGATGCGTATCTGCGTCACGAACCAGTCCTGCTTGCCTTCGACTTCACGCACGATCACTTCAGCGTGACGCAACGGACGACGCGCGCGCACACCCGGCGCTGGGTTATCCATATCCGACACATATTGCGACAACCACTTGTTAAGCTGCTTGTCGAGGTCGAGCCGATTGCGCCAGGCACCGAGATTTTCACGTTGCATGACTTTCAGATATTGCGAGATGCGGCTGACGATCATCAGGTAGGGTAATTGCGCGCCGAGTCGCTGCGCGAGTAATTGCTCCGGGGTCACATCTTCGGTCTGGATCGCATGCACCGAATAGGCAAAATAAAAGGCGCAACTGTCATCCCCCTTGTGCACGCTGAGCGGCATGAACCCCTGATCGACCACGTCGGATTCGCGCCGGTCGGTGAGAATAAACTGGGTCGCGATCTTGCCGCCATTCATGTTCAGGCCACTGACCATGCCACCATCCTTGCCGGTGCAATTGAGACACCAGCGGTATTTGGCGAAGCTGTCGAGCAGTCGGGTGGCGAATGCAAACGCCGCATTGCCCCACAGCAAATCTTCATCCTTGTTTTTAATTTTTTCACGATAGCGCAGACGGTCGGTTTCGATAGCATGGCTGTCGCGCAACAGAAACGA
>JANTFI010000057.1 GCA_024763505.1 Gammaproteobacteria bacterium | reverse complement strand
GATGTGTTTAACAAAAAGGATTCCACCGGCATTTGCTTCATCGGCGAGCGCAAGTTCAAGGATTTTCTGCTGCAATTCATTCCGGCACAACCGGGTGAAATCCACAACCTCGATGGCGAATGTATTGGCCAGCACAGCGGTTTGATGTTTTACACCATGGGACAGCGTCAGGGGCTGGGTATAGGCGGCTTACAGCAAGCCTCGGAATTACCATGGTTCGTGGTCGGCAAGGATTTGCCAAACAATATCCTGCTGGTCGCACAGGGTCACGATCACCCTGCTCTGTTCCACAGTCATTGTGAAATCGAGGATTTACACTGGATCAACCCGATCGAACCGGCGCTGCCGTTTTGCTGCAACGGCAAGATTCGCTACCGTCAGCAAGATCAGGCCTGCCAGATCATTGAGATCAATGACGGCAGCGCTATCATCGAATTCGAACAGCCGCAACGCGCCATTACGCCGGGTCAGGGACTGGTTTTTTATGACCAAGAAGTCTGTCTCGGTGGCGGCACCATCAAACGAGCTTATAACCGCGAATGAAGTCACTCAAAGCCCAAACTCTGGCACTGGCCAGCATGTTGCAATCAGCCAAACTGATCAACCAACTGGCCAACGGCGAAGCGATCAACCAGGCGGCTTTTGATTGCAGTCTGGACAGCCTGTTCACGCTCGATGCTGGTTCAGTGGAGGATATCTATGGTCATGGTGAAGGCTTGATCAGTGGTCTGAAAATGTTGGTCAGTTACCTCGGTGGCGATCAGGCTACGGTGCAAAAGCCGATCATTTACTATGTGCTCGGCATGATCAAGCTGCAGGGAAAAATGATGAAATCGCCCGACTTGATGGCGCAGATCGAGCAGGGTCTGAACACCATCGATAAACAGGTGAGTGCATTCGAGTTATCGCAATCGGCGCGTGTCAGCAAGATCGATGGATTGTATCGGGACACCATCAGTCAGTTGAAACCGCGCATCATCGTGCAGGGCAACCAGCTTCATCTGAGCAACAGCGACACCACCAGCCGGGTACGAACCCTGTTGTTCGCAGGCATCCGCGCCGCCGTGTTATGGCGCCAAAAAGGCGGTAGTCGATGGCAACTGCTGTTTGCCCGCAAGCGTATTCTGGAGCAGGCTGAACAATTGTCGCAGCAATTTCAGTGAAACCCGACAACCTGCTCAAAGGAATCGGGTTTATTCTGCTGTCCGAAGCCTTTTTCGTACTGATGGGGACGCAGATCCGTGCTGTCTCGGCCGGTCTGTCGAATGAAATGATCGTGTTTTTCCGCAACCTGATCGGGCTACAAATCATCATTCCGCTGGTGATGAAATATGGCTGGAGCGGACTTAAAACCAGCAAACCCCACTTGCACCTGCTGCGCGGGCTGGCTGGCGTGACCGCAATGTATTGTTTCTTTTACGCCATCGCCCATATGCCGCTGGCCAATGCAATGATTTTGAAAATGTCTGCACCACTGTTCATTCCATTGATCGCCTGGCTGTGGCTGAAAGAAAAACTAAACGGCACTATCGCGCTGGTGGTTTTACTCGGCTTTTGCGGGGTCAGTCTGATCATCCAGCCGGATCTGCAACAACTCGACTGGGTTGCGATCATCGCTGTGGCCGGTGGCTTTTTCGCGGCCATCGCCAAGACCACAGTGAAACGTCTGACCGCAACAGAGCGCCCGGCCAGTGTCGTTTTTTACTTTGCGCTGACCGCGTTAGTGGTATCGAGTCTGCCCGCTTTGCTGAACTGGCAAACGCCAAGCAGTGAGCAGTGGCTGCAATTGATCGCCTTGGGTTTACTGGCTTCATTCGGGCAGTTTTTCATGACGCTGGCCTACAGTCATGCTCCGGCTTCGCAAATCAGCCATTTCAGCTACAGTTCGATCGTGTATGCCTCATTCGCCGGCTGGTTGTTGTGGGATGAATGGATGGATGGCTGGGCCTGGCTTGGTGCCGGGCTGGTTGTGCTATCCGGCATTCTACTGATTCAGCGCAAGCCAGACGCAATGCCGAGCGCAAAATGAATCACGTGTTGGTTACCGGCTTGACCAGATATTGTGTCATAAAGCGTTCATTATTCGAGCGAAGAAGTCGAACCAGCAAAAATATCACCAGCAGTGACAGTGCTACACGAAATAACAGAATACCGAACAGATCGGCTCCGGTCAGCAGCATCAGCAGGGTGTCTTCAATCAGACTGTGCGATAAACCGAGCAGAGAGATGGAAAACAGCACATCGCGCGGCCGGATATGTCCGGCGCGAGCCTGATGAATCAACATTGTACCGCCATACGACAACCCCAGCGTAATACCGATCAGCGTTATGGTTTCAGCTTCGCGGCCGATACCGAGTAAATGTAATAATGGACGCAGCATTCGGTTGATCGCATCGGTGATGCCTGTTTTTTGGAGCAGGTCGAGCAGGATCACCAGCGCCAGCACGATAAAGAAAATCCACAGCAGGCTGCTCAACTGACTGAGCAACCAGGCAATCCAGCCAGGTTGCAATGGTTCAGCAGTCCACAGTAATTGTGCGGGCTTTTGTGCCAGCTCAAAATGGTGGTAGATAAAAGCCAGAATAATGCCGCCCGCCAATGCCATGCCGATCCGCAACAGCAGGGTAAACCAAAGGCTGACCCCCGCCTTCCTGGCTACGCCCGCTTCGACCGGCAACGTATGTGCCGTCAGCATGATGAAACACAACACCGTCACTTGTGCCACAGTCAGCGGGTAATCAGCAGCCAGGCTGGCATACACCACCAGACCGCCATACAGATTGGTCAACATCGTGGTTGCCCATACCAGCCCCATCGCACCGGGCAAACCGAGCCACTGCATGGCGGGTGATAACAGATTGGAAAGACTTTGGATCAGGCCGAACTGCTCCAGCAGTTTGATCGCGACGATGATCGGAATCATCAATTTGAACAGCGTCAGACAAAGTGCGCAGGTGGTTTTGAGCGTTGTCGCGGCGTATTGATACGCCGCTTTCATAACCCCTTTTGCTGGCGAATCTGCGCGAGCAGCCCGATGCTGGCTTGTTCGATCAGATCCAGCACGCGCTGGAAGCCGTTACTGCCGCCGTAATACGGGTCCGGTACGACCCGTTCCTCCGCTTGTGGCGCGAAATCCATCAGCAGCGAGACTTCAGCCTTGCCATCACCCGGGTCCATAGTCTGAATATTTCTCAGATTGTCATCGTCCATCGCGATGATGTAATCGAATTGATGAAAGTCGTCGCTGATGATTTGTCTGGCTCGCAGTGTCGACAAATCGATGTCGCGTTGTCTGGCAGCTTCCTGTGCTCGGTTATCAGGTGGCTCACCGACATGGTAGGAAATCGTTCCAGCCGAATCGATGGCGATATCGGTTTCAAGCCCTTGCGTTTCAACCAGTTTACGGAAGACACCCTCGGCAGTTGGTGAACGGCAGATATTGCCCATGCATACAAACAATACATGTACGGTTGCGATGGAATCAGCAGTGCGGGAACCTCCATCCTGCTCATCCATCGCCATGCGTTTAAAATATTTTATAAATCGAATCATTGCAACATAGTATACCCGAATCCGTCTCGATGTGAGCAGGGAGTTGCCGCCTGAAAACGACTAGCCCAAATCACCATCAACTGGTATAGCCGACTCTGAAACCACCCCAGTGTTTGCCGTTGAAGAAAATGGGCACTGACAAATCATGCATCACTTCTCCGGTGTCGCGCTTGTAGGTTTGCAATAACAATTGCTGGGTATGACTGCCGCAACGCGAGCCGGTCGGATCATCAAAGATCCGCTTGGTCCGGTTACCGGCCAGATCCTGTTTGTAGTCGCCGGTCAGCGGCTTGCAGAATTTATTGTTGTGCGTGGGCACGTAGCCATGGTCATCGGTTGCGATGGCAAACGCCAGAAACGGATGCTCTTCGAGTATCTTCTCCTGAATCGGCGGCAGCACCTTGTCGGCAAACTGGTCATAGCGCGTGTGGAACTTGGCCGGATTACTTCCGTCGATGCGCTGATATTGACGATCGAACAGGTCTTCTGCCGATATTTCACCCTGCTTAGCAGCCTGTTCGAACTGCTGCTGGATCGCTTCGGAAGCCGCACTGGCGATTTCATAAACGGCTTGATGGACTCCTTCCAGCGGTAGTTCGGTGAGTGCCCCTAGCGTCTGTTCAGTGATCTGGGTGAAATTTCCGGCTTCATCATCCAACTGCCTTACATGGTCCCGGCTTTGTTCGAGCTCATTATCAATCGTGCCAATCGAGCTGGAAATCTGTTGTAAATACTGATGGTTGGTAGACGCGTTATCGGCTATTCCGATGATACGTTGTTCCACCTGTGATATCTGCCCCGACACTTGTTGCAGGGTGTTTTCCACGGCTGTGATAAATTCGGTGCCGAGCTTGACTTCCTCGGCCAGCAGTTTGAAGTCATCGACCACTTGTCCGGTATCCTTATGATTGATATCGATAATCTGGCCGACTTCGCTGGTTGCCTCCGAGGTGCGTGCCGCAAGCCCGCGTACTTCATCGGCCACCACGGCAAATCCGCGCCCCATTTCGCCTGCGCGGGCGGCTTCAATCGCGGCATTCAGGGCCAGCAGGTTGGTCTGGTCCGCAATGCCTTCGATGACCTGGGTTACATCCTTGATCTTGTCAGAGTTGGCACTCAGGGATTCGATTCTGGCATAGGCTTTTTCGGTATGGCTCAAAATCTGCTTGATTTTATCCGAGGCTTCCCGCAATAAGCGCTGGCCTTCCTGACTTTCATCATTGGCTTCACTCGAATAGCTACGGGCCTGATCGGAATCTTCAGCGATTTGCTGACCAATCTGGGTGATTTGTTTGCTGGATTCGACAATCCGGCCAATCTCGTCGGATTGAATTTCAATCTTCTTGCGTAGTTCGGAAACCGAAAAAGAAACCTCTGCCGCTGATATTGCGCTATGGCTCGAACTCTCGGAAAGTTTGCCGGTGATCTGGAGGACTTGCAGCGCCATTTGCAGAATTTCCCGGACTTGAATCAATACCGGAGTCTGGGCTTGAGCCAGCATCTCGGCTGACGGTTCATCCAATTTTACCGAGGCGTGACGAACAAAAATATCATGCATACCGGCAATCACTTTGGGTAACCAGACCATTTCGGGTCGAGCCCATATCCACATGGCGGCAGCAAATGACAGGATGGCTGCCACGCTAAAGCTCAGAAAATGGCTGATCGACAACGCCATGGACCAGGCAATGATTGCATTCAGCAGCAAGCTCACGATGGAGGCTGCGAGCAGGGTTTTGGTAAAATTATTCATCCATCAGAACCTGTTTTGAAACTTGTCTGGTTATCGGCTGTGTCGGCCGAATATTTAGCGATAAAACGGCAAGTATAGTGAAGCTGGTGGAATATTCCGGCTTGCAGTGTAAATAGAGTAAGAAGGAAGACGAAGTTGGATCAAAGCAGGTATTCTGCCTGTCAGCCGTTGCGGGCTAAAACCGGGTTGGAGTGCCGCCGATCCCATCTCTTCTGGAAGAAAGGGCTTATCGATAATTCGTAAAAAGTTCCACCATGACGGTATCCCCCTTTTGGATCGACCCGCTTTGTTCGGGCAATACCATAAAAGCATTGGCTTCACTCATCGAAGTCAAAATGCCGGAACCCTGTCTGCCGGTTAGTCTGGCCTGTAATACGCCCTGTTCATTCAGGGTGGCAACCGCGCGCTGGAATTCCTTGCGCCCAGGAGTCTTGCGAATATCGTCAAGAGCCACGGCTGGTAACTGCAATGGTAGAATCTGCTCGCTGCCCTGCAACCTTTTCAGAGCTGGCAAGACGAATTGATAAAAAGTCACCATCACTGCAACCGGATTGCCCGGCAAGCCAAAAAACAGCGCTTTGTCGATCTTGCCAAAGGTCAGCGGGCGCCCGGGCTTCATCAGGATTTTCCAGAATTCCATCTGCCCGATCTGTTGCAGTATCGGCTTGATATAATCGGCATCGCCCACCGAAACACCCCCCGAAGTCAACACCACGTCGGAATGGGCCGCAGCTTGTTGCAGGGTTTTCTGCAATTGTTGCGGATCATCCCGCACCACGCCCAGATCAAAGATTTCTACCTTGCAATCCGACAGCATTCCGAACAGGCTATAGCGATTGCTATCGTAGATTTCTCCCTTGTCCAGAGTTTCGCCGAGAGATTTTAATTCATCACCGGTCGAGAAAAAGCTGACATGCGGCTTGCGAAAAACCTGAACTTCATTGACTCCAAGTGATGCCAGCACACCCAGATCGGCGGCGCGCAGGGTTTTACCTCGTGCCAGCACGACGGCATCCTTGCGGATATCTTCACCACGAAAGCGGATGTTTTGGTGCTTGCGATGCCCTGCCCCGATTTCGACACGGGTTTCATCGATGCGCTGGACATCTTCCTGAATCACCACGGTATCGACCGCATCGGGTAGCATGGCACCGGTCATGATGCGCAGGCATTGTCCTTTTTTCAGATCGCCTGAAAAGGGTTGACCGGCGAAAACCGTAGCAACCACTTCAAACGATTTGCGACCGCTTTCGGGCAAGTCTTCCGCTGCCAGTGCATAGCCGTCCATCGCTGAATTATGATGGCCCGGCACATCCATTGGCGAATGCAAATCTGCAAACAAAACCCGCCCCAGACTGTCACGGATCGGCAACTGTTCGAACGCACTGATCGGATTGATGTCCGCGACAATTTTATCGACGGCGGCATCGACGGTTAAGGCATCCGGCTCGCTTGGGTCGTTACAACTGGGCTGGGACTGGGTGGGAGTATTCATCGGCATGCAAATGACAGGCGAGTAGCAAAATGGCAGGTTCCGGTTTTTCAGGCTCGGCGTCGATTGCGATAATGCAGTGGCGCGACGTTGGCGGTTTTAGCACGAGGCTGACGATTGGTCAGACTGGCATTCTCGAGCACCAGCCGTTCATCCTGAATCGGGTTGAAAATATCCGGGTCGTGGCTGGCGATCACGGTTGCGATTCCGGAATCCTTGAATTGCTGCAATAACTTGAGGGTGCGAATTTTCGACAATTGGTCCAGATTTGCAGTCGGCTCATCCAGCAACACGACTTGCGGGTTGCGCAAAAAAGCGCGCGCAATAGCGACCCGTTGTTTTTCACCGCCCGACAGGTTTTTGGCATTTTTAGAAAGGATATCCTGCAAGCCAGCCCACTCGACCGCTTCTTCGATTCGACTGATCGGTTGGCGGCTGACCTTGAGCAGATATTTCAGATTTTTTTCGACCGTACCATCGAACATATAGGGTTGCTGATGCAGATACATGAAGTTTTTCAGCAACCGCGATTTACCCTGGCCCCATTTGATTTCTGCGCTATCGATTCTGATTGAACCCTGATCAGGTTTTTCCAGCCCCGACAAGATTTTCAGCAAGGTGGTTTTGCCGGCACCGTTGGCACCGATCAGAACAGTGCATTGAGCGGTTTTGATTTTCAGGCGTGCATTGTGTAACACGGTTTTATCCGCGTACTTTTTTTCGATGCCAAGAAAATGATATTGAAAAGCATCCATCATTGATGAGGCCAGGAAACAATGCACCGATGATACCGTAATCCCCGGCCGGGTGGCACCGAATTTTTCAGCAGCAAAGCTGGCGACAGCGATGCTCTTCAGGGTAGATAAATGTTGAAACTGCCACCACAAAGTGTTCCCTGATTGCCCAGGGATATATGTCCGCTGGCTTCGCCTTTTTGATGATAGCGTGCAACTGTTGCCGAAAAAAACAACCCCAGACCGGTACTGCCGGTACTGTAATTGATGTTTTGCAAAAAATGTTCGGGGTCTTCAATCATCGGTGCCGGGTATCCATCACCATCATCTTCGATGGTGATTGCTAACTTACGGTCAATTACACGAACAGATACTGCCAACCGGCTGCGGGTATATCGGATACTGTTACCGATGACATTATTGATCGCGATTCCGACCAGATCGGGATCGAAAAACCAGATCAGCGAATCCTCACAATCGATCTCGATTGAAATTCCCTTGCTGTCAGCCATCGGCGCATGCGAAGCCACGCAATCTTCAATAAAATCAGCTACCTCCACTTCTGATATCTGAACCTTGAACTGTCCATTGTCGATCTTATACAAACTCAGTAATTGCATCATCGACAGGTTGATACGCGAAGATTCATAGCGTATGCCGGCGACACAATCCCGCGTGTGATCATTTTCCTCAAGTTCTGTGATGATGGTATCGAGTTGATTGCCCAGCAGGCTGAGCGAGTTTTTCATGTCGTGCACGGTGGAAGCCAGCACGGTAGCAAACAGGGATTGAGATGATTCGGATTCAGGCATGGCTTTGTTGTCTCTGGTCTAGTGCGCTGAGCAATTTATGATAGCGTTTCTGGCGTACATCCTGCGGCTCCAGTTGAATCAGCTCAGTCAGGTAATGCCGGGCTTGCTGCAGTAATTCGGAATCGCAATTCAAGGCGGGATGTTCGATGATGATCTGAGCGGCATTGAGGCAGTAATTGGTCTTGTCGATGGCACAATCAATTGCCTGACGAAATAGCGACAGGGCTTCCTTCGGCCTTTTCTGTCGAGCCATCTGCAAGCCTTGCCGGTTGAATTCCCTCGCTTGTTCGGCGGGTGAGATTTCCGATTGTTTTTCGACTTCGAGCCGGATCTGTTGCAGCGATTGATCAATCTGTTCGATTGTTTTGCGCAGGCTATCTGACGATTCGGGTAAGGCCTTTAAGGTTTCATCGAGATATTGCAGATCTTTTGCGTCAAGCTTGCAGCGCGGGTTTTGTACGGCACTGGCCAATTGTTTGATCAATTGCTGACTTTTATCGGCTTTGCCGAGACTGGAAAACAGTCGTGCCGCAGAACCGAGATTGGCGGCCAGAGCCGATGGATCATTATGAAACTTCCGTTCCATGCGCTTGGCCATCGCTTCGGTTTCCGCCACCAGTCGAGACAAACTTCGTCCGCTCGCATCGGCAGCCAGCTGACGCGTCTGGTCATAATATTCCCGGTAATATTCGGGCTGTAACTTGCAGGAATAATGACCCTCGTGAATGGTTTTGGAAAACGCTTTCTGTGCTGTTTCAGTATGCTGCAACTGTCGAGCGACCGCGCCCAACGATGCCTGTCGGGACACAGATTTTGGTGAAACTTCCACCGCTTTCAACAAGGTCTGCTCGGCTTGCTCGAGGTCGCCCAGGGTTTGCTGGCAGCGCGCGATCCAGTCCAGCACGCTGACTTGCTCGGAGAAATTCTGACGGATCTCTTCGAAGTGTTGCAGCGCCTGCTGGACTTTGCCCTGCTGAAAATCTATGCGGCCGATTCCGATCAATGCCCACAGCACCGGCTGATCGGCTGAAATGTGCTCGTACATTTCCCGGGCCTCGGCGGACTTGCCCAGTTTTTCCAACTGTTCCGCCTTGATGCGCAAACAACTGTATTTGACCTTGGGCACCTGAGCCATCACTTGATCGCATAATTCGATGACCCGGTCGGGCTGACCACTATTTTGCGCATCGTAAATGGGTTGCATGATTTTATTGCGGGTCGCCAGTCGCTTCAGCCGCTGCCCCAGTTGTTCGCCGGTGAATGGCTTGGTCAGATAAGCATCCGGACGGTATTCAATCGCCCCCATGACCTGGGCGCGGGTTGACTCGGCGGTTACCATCAAAAACAGTGATCCGGGACGCAGCAGGTTACGATGATGTAATTCTTCCAGAATTTGCTGGCCATCCTGCCCTTCGCCGAGGTTATAGTCGCAGAAGATGATGTCGTATTTTTTCTCCAGACATTTTTTGATCGCATCCTGCCCATTGCTGGCCTGATCGATTTGTTGCGCGCCCAGTCGAAGCAGCATGGTTTTAATGGTCTGGCGAAAACCGGCAAAATCATCAATAACCAGAATTTCCGCCTTGTCGATTAAATTGTACACTCGAAGCACCCTGACAATATAATGGACAGAGTATAGAAAACATTCTGCCATTCGAGTGGCTTATCCAGCTAAAAATCTGATATCCGATGTTTGACTACACATGGGCTCACTGGGCCACCTTTTTCAGCGCAGCCGTTTTATTGAATATTGCGCCCGGACCCGATCTGGCTTTTATCCTCGGACAGACGCTCAAACATGGCAGAAAATCCGGTTTTGTGGCGATGTTCGGAATCTGGACCGGAGCATTTTTTCATGTCTTGCTAGCCGCGATCGGGTTATCGGTAATTCTCGCAACTTCGGCACTGGCATTTAATCTGGTGAAATGGCTGGGTGCAGCGTATCTGGTCTGGCTGGGCTGGCAGGCCTTGCGTGCCGGGGCAGAGAAATTTGTCGACGAATCGGGTGGACAAGCCCGTTCCCACACCTCGATATTCATGCAAGGCATGCTGGTCGCGGCACTGAACCCGAAGGTTGCGATTTTCTTTCTCGCCTTTTTGCCGCAATTTGTCGAAGCCGGCAAAGGTTCGGTCAGTGCGCAATTGATGTTGCATGGCACGCTGATTATCGCAGTCGCAGCCGTGATCGAGCCATTGTTTCTGCTGGCCAGCGAGCAAATGCTCAAACGGCTGGATAAAAACCCGCGCGTCAGTCAGTGGATTGATCGCAGCCTCGGCGTTTTCTTTATCGCCATCGGTATCCGGCTTGCGCTGAGCGAGCGCTGATCAAGCCAGTGGCGTTTCGACTCGGCGCAGGCGAACCGCGCAATATTTGAATTCCGGAATCTTGGCGACCGGGTCCAGCGCTTCATTGGTCAACAGATTGGCCGCCGCTTCGTGATAACAAAACGCCATGAACAATGAACCTGGTTGAACCCCCGAGTCGATACGAACGATGGCTTGCAACTGGCCTCGGCGCGATTCCAGCCTGACTTCCTCGCCTGCCAAGATGCCCGCTGCCAGCAGATCATCGGGATGAATCGACACCACCGGTATCGGCTCCAGCGCATCGAGCACGCTGGCACGGCGCGTCATGCTGCCGGTGTGCCAGTGTTCGAGTTGTCGCCCGGTGGTAAACACCAGCGGATATTCGTCATCCGGCAATTCATCAGCCTGAATATAAGCCGCTGGCACGAATCGCGCACGACCGCTTGGCGTCGGAAAGCTCTCGGTAAACAGTGTCGATGTGCCGCTGTCCTGTGGTTGCTGCAATGGATACGTCAGGCTGTGCGCCTGTTGCAGGCGCTGCCAACTCATGCCGCCGATGCTCGGCATCACTTGACACATTTCCTCGAATACCGCTTGTGGCCCGTCGTAATGCCAGTCCAGCCCCATGCGCTTTGCAATTTGCTGGATGATCCACAAGTCCTGACTTGCCTCGCCCGGTGGCTGCACCGCTTGCCGGCCGATTTGCACGCGCCGGTCGGTATTGGTGAAACTACCGGTTTTTTCCGGGAAGGCCGAAGCCGGTAAAATCACATCGGCAAAACCGGCGGTTTCGGTAAAAAAGATATCCTGCACCACCAGATGATCGAGTTTGGCCAGCGCTGCCCGGGTCAGGCTCAGATTCGGGTCCGACATGGCCGGATTTTCACCTTCGATATACATGCCATGAATCTGCCCTGCGTGGATCGCCTGCATGATTTCGACCACGGTCAAGCCAGGTGTTTCAGACAGTTCAGTTTGCCACAGGGATTCGAAACGGGCACGAACCTGCGGGTCTTCAACGCGCTGGTAATCCGGCAGCATCATCGGAATCAATCCGACATCGGAAGCGCCCTGCACATTGTTTTGCCCACGCAGCGGATGCAGACCGCAGCCCTCGCGGCCGATTTGCCCGGTCATCAGCGCCAATGCGATCAGGCAACGGGCATTGTCGGTACCGTGGATATGCTGTGAAACCCCCATGCCCCAGAAGATCATCGAACCTGCGGAAGTCGCATACAGCCGCGCCACCTCGCGTAACGTGATTTCATCGACGCCACAGATCGCGGCCACCTTTTGCGGGCTATAGGCTTTCAGATTGTCGCGCAATTGCTCGAAGCCTTCGGTCCGCTGTACGATAAAATCGTGGTCGATCAAGCCTTCTTCGATGATGCAATGCATCATGCCATTGAGCAGCGGCACGTCGGTATCCGGGCGAAATTGCAGATAATAATCGGCATGACGCGCCAGATCGGAACGATACGGATCGAGTACGATCAGCTTCTTGCCCGCCTTGACCGCATTTTTCATCATCGTCGCGGCGACCGGGTGATTGACCGTCGGTTTGGCTCCGATCACCATAATGACTTCAGCTTTTGAGACATCCGAAACCGGGTTGGAAACCGCGCCGGAACCGATGCCCTCGAGCAAGGCGGCAACCGAAGAGGCATGACACAGGCGTGTGCAATGATCCACATTGTGCGTGCCGAAACCGCATCGAACCAGCTTTTGGAACAGATAGGCTTCTTCATTGCTGCCTTTGGCCGAACCGAAACCGGCCAGCGCATCGCCGCCGGATTGCTGTTTGATCTGCAACAATCCCTGCGTGGCAACGGCCAGGGCTTCTTCCCAGTCGGCTTCACGAAAAACATCCAGCATGTTTTCCGGCGCAATGATGTCCGCGCTTTTGGCTTTGCCCTCGCGCCGGATCAGCGGCCGCGTCAATCGACCCGGATGGTTGATGTAGTCAAAACCGAAACGACCCTTTACGCATAATCGCTGCTGGTTGGTTTCGCCATCACGGCCGCTTGCCTTGATGATCTTGTCGCCGCTAACGTGGTATGTCAGCAGGCAGCCGACCCCGCAATACGGACAACAGGAATCGACATGTCGAATCTCATCGCTTGATTGAGACTCGGTTGGCCGGGCGCTCGACTCGGCCAGAGATGCTTCCTGCAGCGCACCGGTCGGGCAAGCCTGCACGCATTCACCACAACTTACACAACTGCTGTCGCCCAGCGCATCATCGAGATCAAACACAATCCGGCTTTTTCCGGCCCGATAGGCCACGCCAATCACATCATTGACCTGGGCTTCGCGACAGGCTCGCACACAGCGCGTGCACTGGATACAGGCATCCATGTGGACGGCTATGGCCGGATGGCTGAGATCACTGTGCGGAGGCTGTGCAGACGGATAACGCGATGATGACACCGACAGCTTCGCGCACCACTGCGCCAGTTCACCGTGGCTTTCGCGATCGCCCGGCATGTCGGTGAGTAATAATTCCAGCACCATGCGCTGTGCCTGTCGTGCGCGCGGGTGACTTGAGAACACTTGCATGCCAGGTAGCGGTTTGCGAATACAGGCTGCGGCCAGCACCCGTTCACCCTGAATTTCGACCATGCAGGCGCGGCACACGCCATCGGCGCGATAACCGGGTTTGTCGCACAGATTCGGAATATCGATGGCATGTCGCCGCGCGGCTTGCAAAATCGATTCGCCGGGTTTCGCGCTGATTGGCTGATCATCCAGCATGAAACGGACTTCGCCGGAATCGCTCATGACTCGAACTCCTGCGGGAAGTATTTCATCGCGCAGCGCAGCGGATTGGGTGCCGCCTGCCCCAGCCCGCAGATCGAGGCATCTGCCATCGTGCTGGCCAATTGTTCGAGCAAATCCTGATCCCAGTGGGGCTGCTGCATCAATTGCACTGCCTTGGCTGTACCCACGCGACAGGGCGTACATTGTCCGCAGGATTCATCGGCGAAAAACCGCATCGCATTGAGTGCCAGTTGGCGTGCCGAATCCTGCCGCGAAAACACGATGGTCGCGGCCGAGCCGATAAAACAGTCGTGATCTTGCAGAGTATCGAAATCCAGCGGAATGTCGGCTAGTGAGGCAGGCAGAATACCGCCGGATGCGCCACCCGGAAAATAGCCATACAATTCCTGCCCCGGCTGCATGCCGCCGCAATATTTATCGATCAATTCATGCAGTGTGATACCGGCAGGCGCGCGAACCACCCCCGGCCGGTTGACCCGACCACTGACGGAAAAGCTGCGAAACCCGTGTCGACCATGCCGACCCTGCGCCTGATACCAGGCTGCGCCCTGCTCGACAATTTCGCGAACATGAAATAGCGTTTCCAGATTGTGCTCCAGCGTTGGCCGACCGAACAGGCCAACCTCGGCAATAAAGGGTGGACGCTGGCGAGGCCAGCCGCGCTTGCCTTCGATCGATTCGATCATGGCCGATTCTTCACCGCAGATGTAAGCGCCAGCGCCCCGGCGCAAATGCAATTCGGGAATGCGGGTGGAAAAATGCGCCCTGACTTTACGGATTTCGTTTTGCAGCATCGCATGCAGCGGCCGGTATTCATCACGAATATAGAAATACACGGCGCTGGCTTCAATCACTTGCGCTGCGATCAATGCACCTTCGATCATGCGGTGAGGGTCGCGCTCGAGATAATGGCGATCCTTGAAGGTGCCCGGTTCGCCTTCATCGATGTTGACCGCCAGATAGCGAGGCGCGGGCTGCTGGCGGACGATGTGCCATTTTTGTCCGGCCGGAAAACCGGCGCCACCGAGTCCGCGCAGTCCGGCGTCCTGAATGACTTGCAGAATCTGATCGCATGAAGTCTGCCCATCCAGACAAGCCTGCAACAAGGCATAGCCCTGCGCTGCCCGATAAGTATCGAAATCGAGCCATGATAGGTCTGACGCGGACGTGGCAGCGTCGTTGGCGGATGGCTCCAGCGCTCGCTGAATCTTGGACACATCGGCCTGTTCAATCGGATGATGTCCAAGCATGGCTATCGGCGCCTGGTCACAGCGGCCGACGCAGGGCACGGGTTGAATTCGCAACTGCTGCCCCAGTGCTTGCTGCAAATGTACCAGCAAGTCTTGCGCGCCAGCCAGTTCACAACTGATCGACTGGCAGACGCGCACGGTGATTGCGGGCGGTGGCGTTTCATCATCTTTGACGAGATCGAAATGATGATAAAAGCTGGCGACCTCGAACACTTCGACCGGCGACAGTTTCAACCAGTCTGCCAGCGCCACCAGATGCGCGGACGATATATATTGAAAACGGTCCTGAATCCGGTGCAGGTATTCGATCAGCAGGGATTTATCCGGTGCTATGTCGGTAAACAGGGTTTCGATGGTTTGCAATGCTTTGGCATCCGGCTGGTGTCCACGCAATTGATGGCGTCGTTTTTTGCCTCGCCGGGCGGTATTTTCGACAGTATTGCCGGATGCTGTTTTCTTTTTGTTCATGTCGACAGACGATCACTTGATCTGGTCTCATGGTACGCCTGAACCAGCAGCATGCAAAGCCGTACTGGGCTGTGCCCGGCCCGAGGGTTAGCGCGGGTCGCTCTTGTGTTCGACCGCGTGCAGAAAGGCATTCAGTAAAAATGCCAGCAGCACCAGCACGATGCCCAGCGCGATGCCCTGAGCGAAATTACCTTTGCTGGTTTCCAGCGCGATGGCAGTCGGGATATTACGGGTGTAATCCATGATATTGCCGCCGAGCATCATCGACGCACCGACTTCGGCAATGATACGGCCGTAGGCCGCCAACAGCGCGGTCAGCAATCCGAAACGCACTTCATAGAGCAATGTGAAAAAGGCCCGCAATGCACTCGCCCCGAGTGTTCGGGCGGTATCCCAGGCGCGGTCATCCACCGCCTGAATGGCTGCCAGCGACATTGAAACCAGCACTGGATAACTGAGCAGAAACTGCCCCATGACCATCGCGGTCTGGGTGAACAGCAGGCGGAAATCGCCCAGTGGACCGTGTCGCGACAACAGGATAAACAGGGTCAAACCAACCACCACGGCTGGCACCGATAACAGTGCGCTGAAACTGGCAATCAGTAACTTGCGCCCGGGAAAACGAAAATGCGCCAGCCAGAACGCGGTCAGAATAGCGGGCGGAATTGCGCTGATAATCGCCAGCGTCGAAACACGAAATGAAATGCCGATGATGCCCCAGATTTCGGCATTGCCACTAAGCAGCAGGGTCAGCGCTTCGATTGTGGCATCGGACAGCGATTGCATGGCGTTTTATTGAGCATCCGGAATGAACAATTGTTCACCGTGGCGTCGGAACTCGCCAATCATGCGTTGCCCTTTAGGCGAAGTCAGCCAGTGAATCAAAGCGCTGGCACCGGCGTAATTGATATCCGGATAGCGCTTCGGATTAACCGCAATAATGCCGTAGGGATTAAACAACGCAGGGTCATGCTGGGATACAATTTTCAGATCCAGCCGATCCTGAAAAGCCAGCCAGGTACCCCGGTCCGAAATGGTGTAAGCCCCCAGTTCATCGGCCATCTGCAAGGCCTTGCCCATGCCCTGACCGATTTGCCGGTGCCAGGGTGCGACTGGCTTGACGCCAGCCATGTGCCAGATTGACATCTCTTTTTTATGCGTGCCGGAGTTATCGCCACGGGAAATAAACAGCGACTGGTGATCGGCAATCCGGCCAAACGCATCCCTCAGCGAATTAGCCTGCGCCACTGAGGCCGGATCATTTTTTGGCCCGAGCACGACAAAATCATTGTGCATCACGGCGAAGCGTTTTGTGCCGAAACCCCCGGCGACAAATTCCTTTTCCGCTGGCAAGGCATGCACCAATACCACATCGACATCCCCATCGCGTCCGAGACGTAATGCCTTGCCGGTCCCCACCGCGATCACATGCACCCGAAAGCCGGTATCTGCGGTAAATTCGGGTAATAGCTTGTTCAGCAGGCCAGAATTCTCGGTACTGGTGGTCGTGGCTAAACGGATCAATGAATTTTGTTGTGCATGCGAGCTGCCACTAAAAAGAGCCAGAGTAATCAGGAATATTGGGACGATTTTCATAAGGTCGGTAAAAAATGCTTAGATGAAAAAATTCTTAGTTTAGTAATTTGAGATCAATAACCTGCTTCCGGCTCGAAGATCACTACGGAAGCGTCGGATTTTAAACGAATTTTTATAGGAATGCATAAAAAGCTTGCGCATGTTAAGAATGCCATTTAACAGTTGCATCGACCGTTGATGCTGCAATAACATGATAAAGATAAGGTGTTTATTTCTAGCGGTCGGTTCGGAATTCTCCTGAACAGCTGCTCGGTAAAACCAATTACAACAATATTCTGTCACCAGGAGAAAGCGGATGCAAAAATCTCTCAATATTGACCCGGTCAAGTGCACGGGCTGTCTGCAATGCGAGCTGGCATGCTCGTTCGAGCATACTGGAACCTTTAACCCGGCGCGTTCGGTTATCAAGGTTTTTACCTTTCACCACGAAGGGCGATTTGCCCCCTACACTTGCACTCAGTGTGATGAAGCCTGGTGTCAACGCGCCTGTCCGGTCGATGCGATCACTGTCGATGCCGCAACCGGAGCCAAAGTCGTCTCCGACAGCAAATGCGTCGGCTGCAAGGTTTGCACCATCGCCTGTCCTTTTGGCACCATCAACTACAGCCATTTCACCGGCAAGGTGATCAAATGCGATCTGTGCGGCGGCGACCCGGCCTGTGCCAGTGCCTGCCCGACCGCAGCCATCACCTATACAGACGCCGACTGGACCGGTTACGACCGCATGCAAGCCAGCGCCGCCAAGAGTTTACCTGCCGCTGAAGCGGCTGCATCCTGAGGGGGAAATCATCATGTCCTGGACAAAGAAAGTACTGCGCGTCAACCTGACTGAAGGCAG
>JANTFI010000056.1 GCA_024763505.1 Gammaproteobacteria bacterium | reverse complement strand
TAGATGCCAGCCGCCCTGAATTCGACCAGGTCATTCAGGATATTACCGATTACGTCATGAACTACGATGTCACCCAATCGGATGAAGCCATGCAAACCGCGCGTTATTGCTGGATGGACACCATCGGTTGCGGGCTGTTCGCATTGAACTATCCGGCCTGCACAAAAATGCTCGGTCCGATCGTGCCCGGCGCATCCATGCAAAATGGCGCCAGAGTGCCCGGCACTTCTTATGAACTCGACCCGGTACAGGCTGCGTGGAATATCGGTGCGATGGTACGCTGGCTCGATTTCAACGATACCTGGCTAGCTGCAGAGTGGGGACATCCGTCCGACAATCTGGGTGCGATTCTGGCGCTGGCTGATTACCAGTCGCGCCAACGTATCACGCGTGGCGAAGAACCGTTGACAATGAAAGACGTACTGATTGCGATGGTACAAGCGCATGAAATACAGGGCGTGATCGCGCTGGAGAATTGCTTCAACCGCGTCGGCCTCGACCATGTCATGCTGGTACGCATCGCATCCGCCGCAGTCGCCGCGCGTATGCTCGGCTGCACGCGCGATGAAATCATGAATGCGGTGTCGCACGCCTGGCTCGATGGCTCATCCCTGCGCACCTATCGCCACGCACCGAACACCGGTTCGCGTAAATCCTGGGCGGCGGGTGATGCTTCCTCGCGCGGATTGTTTCTGGCGCTGATGGCCGAGCGCGGCGAAATGGGTTACCCCTCTGCGATTAGTGCCAAAACCTGGGGATTTCAGGATGTTTCCTTCAACGGCAACGAGCTGCTTTTCAAACAGCCTTACCAGACTTACGTGATGGAAAATATCCTGTTCAAGATTTCCTTTCCAGCCGAATTTCACGCTCAGACTGCGGTCGAAGCCGCCATCACGCTGCACCACACGATGCAGGAAATGGGTAAGAGTATCGATGACATCCAGACCATTTCCATCGCAACCCAGGAATCCGCTGACCGCATCATCAACAAGACCGGATCACTCGACAACCCGGCCGATCGCGATCATTGCCTGCAATACATGGTCGCTGTGGCACTTTTAAAAGGCGACCTGAAAGCAGAAGATTACGAAGACGATGTCGCCAGCGATCCACGCATCGATCAATTACGCGAACGGATGAGCGTAAAAGAAAACGAGCGCTTCACGCGTGAATATCTCGAACCTGACAAGCGCGCCATCGGCAACGCGATTCACATCAGCTTCAAGGATGGACGCACCATCAATGAAGCGGTCGATTACCCGGTCGGCCACCGTCGTCGTCGTGACGAAGGTATCCCGTTGCTGATCGAAAAATTCGAGCGTTACGTGCGCGGAAAAATCAGCGCGAAGAAATCCGACAAAATCCTGAAAATTTGCAGCAGCCAGCAATGCTTCGAAAAGATCAAGGTCAATGATATGATGGACTTGTTTGTTGTCTGATTTTTTCAGAAGAGGTTTGTAATCATGGAAATCAACGCGATATGCCACTGTGGCCAGGTTGAACTGAAAGCCAGTGTTTTACCACCTTCAGTAACCAGTTGTAACTGCTCGATCTGCCGCCGATATGGAGCATTGTGGGCATATTACTCACCTGCTGATGTCAGCATCACCGAACAGCAACCAAGCTCGGTGTATAGCTGGGGGGAAAAAGAGATCGACTTTCATTTTTGCTCGAATTGCGGTTGTTTGACACATTACCGGTCGGTCAATAACCCGAAGTTTGAACGCACCGTAATCAATGCTCGTATGATGGAACCGGCGATACTCGATCAAATTCCTGTACGATATTTTGATGGTGCCGAGAGCTGGGAATTTATCGATAAATAACCCGACTTGAACCCCTTTCAGGAGTATTCGCATGAACAGCTTTCCCGCCTGGCTCGTCACTAAAACCAATGACCAAGCAGAAGTCCATCAAACCGAATTGACCGAGGCCGATTTGATGCCCGGCGATGTCACCATCCGGGTCGAATATTCCGCGCTCAATTACAAGGATGGCCTTGCCATGACCCAACCGCCGCTGATTATTCGGGATTTCCCGCTGATTCCGGGCATCGACCTGGCCGGCGTGGTTGAACGATCTGACTCTGACTCTTTTAAACCCGGTGATCGTGTGGCGCTGAATGGTTTTGGCGTCGGCGAAAACTTCCACGGCGGCTATGCCGGCAAGGCAAGAGTAAAAAGTGAATGGCTGGTACCGCTGCCGGAAAATCTCAGCACCCGTCAAGCGATGGCAATCGGCACGGCCGGTTATACCGCGATGCTGTGTATCATGGCACTGGAGAAGCATGGCATCACGCCGGAGGCGGGCAAGATTCTGGTCACCGGTGCAGCCGGTGGCGTCGGCAGTGTTGCGGTCTCCGTGCTGAAGCATCTTGGCTATGACATCAGTGCGGTGACCGGGCGCATGAATGAGGCGGCTTATTTAAAGCAACTGGGTGCGAATAACATCATCGATCGTGCCGAGTTTAACGGCAAGCCACGACCACTGGCGAAAGAACGCTGGATAGGCGCCATCGATGTAGCTGGCGGTTTCACGCTGGCCAATGTGCTGTCGCAAATAAAAAGGGCCGGAGCGGTTGCTGCCTGTGGACTGGCGGAATCGATGGACCTGCCCACAACAGTGGCACCTTTTATTCTGCGCGGTGTTACCCTGTATGGCATCGACTCGGTGATGTGCCCGATTGAAAAGCGCATCACGGCGTGGAACCGTCTGGCCAATGAGCTTGATCTAGATGCGCTGGAAATGATGTCGAACGAAATCGGTTTCGACGAGATTCCCGGTGCTGCGCTAGCGATACTCAAAGGCGAAATCCGCGGCCGCACTATCGTCAGGATTCCTGAATAGCTCATAAAGCGATCTGCCATGCTGCTCGACTACATCGAACCGGTGTTTCGCCCGCCGAGTGAAGCCAATTCGCTGATCCTGCAAGTCACAAACGGCTGCTCGTGGAATCAATGTACGTTCTGCGATATGTACACCGCGCCGCAGAAAAATTTCCGCCCCAAATCACTCGATAAAATCGAGCAGGAAATCATCCGCGTGGCGCAGGGCGGTTATACTTTCCGGCGCATCTTTCTGGCTGATGGTGATGCTATGTCGCTGTCTTTCCGCCGGCTGCACGGCATCATGGCCTTGATCAATCAATACCTGCCCGACACCCAGCGCGTTTCCAGCTATTGCCTTCCACGCAACCTGAAAAACAAATCCAGCGAAGAGTTGCAACAGCTTGAAGCCATGGGGCTGAAACTGATGTATGTCGGTTGTGAAACCGGCGATGATGTTTTGCTTCAAAAAATCCGCAAGGGCGAAACCTTCGACAGTTCGCTGGCTGCGTTGCAAAAGATAAATGCCGCCGGCATGAAAAGTTCGGTGATGATTTTAAATGGACTGGGCGGCACTAAATTCAGTGAGCAACATGCGATACATTCCGCCAAATTGATGAACCTCGCGCAGCCAGATTACCTGGCCACTCTGGTAGTATCTTTTTATCACGGCGATGCCCGTTTCAGACAAGCATTTGGCGACGATTTCTTTCCGCTTCAACCGCCACAATTATTTGCAGAAATGAAAACCCTGCTTACACATCTGGAACTGGAGAAAACGATTTTTCGCAGTGATCATGCTTCCAATTATCTGGTTCTCAAGGGTGTGCTGGGTAAAGACAAGGCAAGGCTGTTACAGCAAGTGGAAAGTGCCATGAGTCAGGATGGGTCGGTCAGGCTACGTCAGGAATGGCAGCGCAGTTTATGAGGATACGCGTTTCAACAACGCTGTGATTTCAGACACCGGCGCGGGTCGGTGTCGATAATACCCCTGAATGAAATCGCAGCCTTGTTCGAGTAAATAGGATTGCTGCTCGGCCGTCTCGACGCCCTCGGCAACGGTTTTCATGCCCAGGCTTTGGGCCATCGCAATAATGGTTTTCACCAATGTCTGATTGCTTCTGTCGGTTTCGAGTTGATGGACAAACCCTCGGTCGATCTTGAGTTTATGTATCGGCAAGCGCTTGATTTGACTCAGCGATGAATAGCCTGTGCCAAAATCATCCAGCGCCAGTGAAACGCCGACACTGGCCATTTTTTTCAATTCTTCGATGCCCTTGTTGCCACGATTCATCAACAGGGTTTCAGTGATTTCAATTTCCAGTTTTTCGGCCGGAAATTCCACCTTATCGAGCAAGGTACAGAGTCTTTCAGTGCAGAATTCGGTTAATTGCGAGGTGGAAAAATTCACTCCCAGACGAGGCAGCTCATAACCTTGATCCAGCCATTGTTTACCCTGCTGGCAAACCTTTCGCATCACGTAGCGGCTGATTTCCGAAATCAGGCTGGAGGTTTCGGCCACCGGTATAAATTCACCGGGTGGTAATAATCCGCGTTGCGGATGATTCCACCGGATCAATGCTTCGAGAGATTCGATTTCATCACTGTCCAGTTTGAATTCAGCCTGATAATAGAGTTCAAATTCATCCTGCTCTAGCGCTTCGCGCATTTGCTGTTCCAGCGTAATCTTTTGTAATACTTTTTGTCCCAGCTCGGATTCGAAATAACAGATATTATTCTTGCCGAAGGATTTTGCCTGATACATGGCAATATCCGCATTCTTGAGCAGGGTCTGCGTATCTTCGCCGTCATGAGGAAACAAGCTGATGCCGACGCTAAATTGAATCAAGACTTTTTGCGACTCGAATTCGACCGGAAGTTGAAAACTGTGCAAAACCTTGCGCGCAACCTTGTCTGCATCGAGCTTGCTTTTCAGGTTTTCCAGCACCAGTAAAAACTCGTCTCCGCCATGGCGGTATAACAGGTCGCCTTCGCGTAAATTTTCTTTCAGGATTTTAACCGCATGCAATAACACTTGATCGCCAAAATCGTGGCCGTAGCTATCATTGATATCCTTGAAGTTATCCAGATCGATGAACATCAAAGCCAGTTGGGTTCCATTGCGGCTCGCATTCTGCAGGGCATGCGACAATTGCTGGTCAAGCAGTTGCCGGTTTGGCAACCCGGTCAGCGCATCGTGATGGGCAATGCGCCACAAATCTTCTTCCTGATTTTTCTGTTTCCAGATGATGTTCACCAACTGGGCGCAGCTTTTCAGCACTTCGCGCTGAAACCGTGTCGGTTCACGATGCTCGAAACTGCTTAAGGCGAAAGTGCCACAGGCGGAATCGCTTTTCAGAAAAACCGGAAAAGACCAACAGGCACCGAGAGAGTATCGGTAGGCCAGATCCTGTACATTGCTCCAAACCGGATCAGTTGGAATATGCCGCACAAATGTTGGCTCTGAAGAGAAGATGGCATTCGCACAAGAGCCGGAACCGACAGAGGGCTTGAGACCGGAAAAATCTTTCATTACTTCGGCAGAGGCACTGGGAGCGGCCACTATCTGTAACTGCAAACCGTCTTTATCCACCATGCTGACCGAAGCCAGCGAATCCGGCACCAGGGCTTCCGCACAAAGGCACAGGTTGTCGAGTAATTCCTGAAAAGAGCTTTCGCCGTGCAGAATCGCTTCTAAAATGCTGTTTTGCAGATTCAGCAGTTTTAACTGATCGGATTCTGCGTCTGGTAGTGTTTCGGGTAGTGTTTGTTTGGCAGGCATTAATCCATCTCACGGCACATTCTGCACCCGGATCAAACAAGGGGCAGACCTGTTTTATAGTATAAAACCGCCTTCCCTGCCATCAAGACAGACCCGATTCGATCAAAAAAGGCTTTCCAGCTGCCCCATCGATTGGATCATATGCGTCGGTTTCGGCCCCCAGGGGTCGTATTGCTGATCGAGATTACGCTTGATCCAGATACCCTGCATACCGAAGCTGCGCGCCCCGATGACATCGAAAGAATTTCCGGAAATCAGCCAGCTGGTCTCGGCACTGGCGCCGCTGCGCTCGAGGAAATGCTGGTACACAGCTGGGTCCGGTTTATATTTGCGAATTTCATCGGCGCTGATGATGTCTTTGAAGTAGGAAAGAATACCATCTCCATCAAACAGCTTTTCGACATCTTCCAGTGGCCCATTGGTCAGCGCAAACATTTGTATGTCACTGCGTCCGGAGAGGGTGGCCAGCGCGGGCAAGACGTCCTTGAAAACCGGCAGACTCTGATAACGCTTGATCAGTGAGAATTGCTGGTCGCGAGTCAGTTTGACATCGAATTTTTCGATACAAAACTGCAACGAATCGGCGGTGCAGGTATAAAACGGTTCGTATCGGTTCATCATACTGCGGCGAAACGAGTATTCCAGTTGCTTGTCGCGCCACAGCGTGGCAAACGGTACGGCCTGGTCGTCACCTATGTAGCGTTGCAACAAATCGACCATACCGTAGGTGTTGATCAGCGTGGCGTAAACATCAAAAGCCAGAGTATGCATGGCATAGTCCCGAATAGGCTCCCGGCCAGAGCCAATCCGACCGGGAAGTAGTGGATAAAATTAGCGGTTGGCGCGATTCTCGATCAAGTGATCGACCACCGACGGGTCAGCCAGCGTCGAGGTATCGCCCAGGCTATCGATTTCATTGGCTGCAATCTTGCGCAGAATGCGGCGCATGATCTTGCCGGAGCGGGTTTTCGGCAGTCCTTCCATCGCCCACTGAATGATATTGACCTTGGCGATCGGGCCGATTTCCTTACGCACCAGCGCGACCAGTTCGTCTTTCAATTCGTCACTCGGCTGCTCACCCGCCATCAGCATCACATAGGCGTAAATGCCCTGACCGGTAATTTCGTGCGGATAGCCGACAACTGCGGCTTCGGCGACTTTTTCATGCAACACCAGCGCCGATTCAATTTCAGCCGTACCGAGCCGATGGCCGGAAACATTCAGCACATCATCGACCCGCCCGGTGATCCAGTAATAGCCATCTTCGTCACGCCGAGCGCCATCACCGGTAAAGTAATAACCCGGGTACATCGCGAAATAGGTTTCAAAGAAGCGATCGTGGTCGCCATAGACACTGCGCATTTGTGAAGGCCAGGGATGCTTGATGGCGAGATTACCGGTGGCCGGGTTACCATCGATTTCCTTGCCTTCATCATCCAGCAATACCGGCTGCACGCCGAAAAACGGCCAGCTCGCGGCCCCGGGCTTGAGTGGCGTTGCGCCCGGCAATGGCGTAATCATGTGCGCACCGGTTTCGGTTTGCCACCAGGTATCGACAATCGGGCAGCGGCTGTCGCCAACCACGCGGTTATACCATTCCCAGGCTTCCGGGTTGATCGGCTCGCCGACCGTGCCCAGTAAACGCAAGCTCTTGCGCGAAGTTGCCTTGACCGGGGTATCGCCTTGCGCCATCAGCGCGCGGATTGCGGTCGGCGCAGTGTAAAAGCTGGCCACATCATGCTTGTCGCAAATCTGCCAGAAACGGCCGGCATCGGGATACGTCGGCACCCCTTCAAACATCAGCGAAATCGCGCCATTACACAGCGGACCATACACGATATAGCTGTGGCCGGTGATCCAACCGATGTCGGCCGTGCACCAGTACACCTCACCATCCTTGTAATCGAATACCAACTTGTGCGTCATCGCCGCCTGCAACAGGTAACCGGCGGTTGTATGCAGCACGCCTTTCGGTTTGCCGGTCGATCCGGAGGTATACAGAATGAACAGCGGATCTTCGGCGTCCATCTGTTCCGGCTCACACAGCGCATCCGCCGAGGCAACCGCTTCGTGGAACCAGACATCACGCGCATCATTCCAGTCGACCGGCTTACCGCCACGCTTGACTACGAAACTGGTATGCACATTCGGACATTGCTCGAGCGCCTGGTCGGCATTGACCTTGAGCGGCAGTGCCTTGCCGCCGCGAATCGACTGATCCGCGGTGATCAGTACCTGACAATCCGAATCGAGGATGCGACTGGCCAGCGCATCCGGCGAAAAGGCGGAAAACACGATCGAATGTACCGCACCGATCCGGGTACAGGCCAGCATCGCCACCGTCGCCTCGGGGATCATCGGCATATAAATGGATACCCGGTCGCCTTTTTTCACACCACGCGCCTTCAGTGCATTGGCGAATCGATTGACGTCGTCATGCAACTCGCGATAGCTGATGGCGCGGGACTCTTCCGGGTTATCGCCTTCCCATAATATCGCCGTCTGATCGCCGCGACTGTCCAGATGCCGGTCGAGACAATTGTAAGAGACGTTCAGCCTGGCGCCCTTGAACCACTCGATATGCAAATCTTGTTTGGCGTAAGACCAGTCCAGCACCTGATCGAAGGGCTTGAAAAAGCTCAGATACTGCTCGGCTTGCTCAGCCCAGAAAGCGGCAGGGTCTTCCACCGATTGGCGATACATCGATTCATATTGCTGCTGATTGACATGCGCCTGTGCCGCGAATTCTGCCGGTACCGGGTACACCTGTTCGTCTGACATAAAAATGTCCTCCACTATTGGTCTTGTTATCGGGTGATTGATAGCCGCTAAGTGTACCCCGAATACACGCTATTTCGTAACCGCCGAATGCCAAATAAAATTGACCTGTATCCTTGTTCCGGCGGAATGCAACGCAAAATTTCAATATTCAATATTTGAATTTATTTTTCTGCCGCCAAACGCATATTTTTCGGGCAACCCGGGCCTGAATCCTGACTCGATTGCGCTGGCTCAGGCAATGACAGAAATCAAGCCGTCAAAAAATGGTATAGTTACGCCCGTTTGAATGCTGCCAGCCGGCTCTACCCCCTGTAACTGACTATCGAGCACACGTCATCACCATGGAACAGCTACAACCCCTGATCCTGCAAAGCCTCGAAATGCTGGTCATCGGCATGGGCACTGTTTTTATTATTCTTGGCCTGTTGATCTTGACGATCAACCTGGTGACAAATCTGGTCAGCCGGTTCGCGCAGGAGCCGGAACCGCCGACTTTTCCGACGGCCAATCGGACAGAGCGTACAACTTTGCAGCAGGATGACCGCGAAGTACTGGCCGTGATCAGCGCGGCCATCAATCGTTATCGCAAACAAAATCGTTAAATCTCCGCACTTCAGGAAATCGCCATGACCCAGCCGATCAAGATTACCGATGTCGTATTACGCGACGGCCACCAGTCACTCTTTGCGACCCGCATGCGCATCGACGATATGCTGCCGATCGCCGAAAAACTCGATGACATCGGTTACTGGGCGCTGGAAACCTGGGGCGGCGCAACCTTCGATGCCTGTATCCGTTTTCTCGGTGAAGACCCATGGGAGCGTCTTCGTCAACTCAAGGCGGCAATGCCGAACACCCCACAGCAAATGCTGCTGCGCGGTCAAAATGGCCTGGGCTACCGCCATTATGCCGATGACGTGATCGAAAAATTTGTAGAACGCTGCGCCGTCAACGGCATCGATGTATTTCGCATCTTCGATGCGATGAACGATATGCGCAACCTGCAAACCGCCGTCAAAGCCGCGATTGCCACTGAGAAACACGCACAAGGCACGATTTCCTACACCCTCAGTCCGGTGCACAATCTGCAAAGTTGGGTCGACATGGCGAAGCAGATCGAAGACATGGGCTGTCACTCGCTGGCGATCAAGGATATGGCCGGTCTGCTCAAGCCGTACACGGCGTTCGAGCTGGTCAGCGAAATCAAAAAAGCCATCGACATCCCGATCGGCCTGCATTGCCACGCCACCACCGGGCTTTCCACTGCCACTCTGGTCAAGGCGGTCGAAGCCGGTTGCGAAATAATCGACACTTCGATTTCATCCATGAGTATGACCTACGGCCACTCCCCAACCGAATCACTGGTATCCATTTTTGAGGGAAGCGATAAAGACAGCGGGCTGGATATTCACAAACTGGAGGAAATTGCCGCGTACTTCCGTGAAGTTCGTAAAAAATACGCGAAATTCGAGGGTGCGCTGAAAGGTATCGATTCGCGCATTTTGGTTGCTCAGGTGCCGGGTGGCATGTTGACCAACCTCGAAGGCCAGCTCAAGGAGCAGGGCGCGAGCGACCGACTCGACGAAGTGCTGGCAGAAATCCCGCGTGTGCGCGAAGACCTCGGTTTCATCCCGCTGGTGACACCGACCTCACAGATCGTCGGCACCCAGGCTGTCATCAACGTGCTTTCGGGCGAGAGATACAAAACCATCAGCAAGGAGACTGCCGGCGTGCTGCGCGGCGAATACGGTGCCACCGCCGCACCAGTGAATGCTGAATTGCAGCAAAAAGTGCTGGCAGAGGGCGGTGAAGTCATCACTTGCCGCCCGGCCGACTTGATTGAACCGGAGTTGGACAAGCTGACCGAAGATTTCCGCCAGCTCGCCAGGGATGAAAACCTGCCGGTCGCCGACAATGAAATCGACGATGTGCTGATCTACGCGCAATTCCCGCAGGTCGGGCTGAATTTTATCAAGAACCGCCAAAACCCGGATGCGTTCGAACCGGTGCCGACGGCTGAAGCTGCAACACCAGCTGCCGCCCCTGTGAACGCTGCTGCGCCCAGCGGTGGGCCGGAGCAATATTCCGTCAGCGTCAACGGCAAGCAATACGATGTGGTGGTGGCGCCCGGCGGCGCAGTGACTGATATTCAACCGGCGGCTGCCGCCAGTGCCCCCATTGCCAGCTCAAATGGCGAAGAGATCGTCGCACCGATGGCCGGCACCGTGATCGATGTACTGGTGCAGGAAGGTGAAGCAGTGAGCGAAAATCAAGTCGTCGCTATCATCGAAGCAATGAAAATGGAAACCGAGATTCGCAGCAGCCGCAATGGCACGGTGCAGGCGATTCATGTCGACAAGGGTGATGCCATTCAGGTTCACCAGCCATTGATTTCACTGGGATAACGCATGCTGCAAGGCTTCATACAATTGTGGGAATCCACCGGGCTATACAATTTCACACTCGGCCAGGTGTTCATGATCATCATCGGCTGCCTGCTTATTTTTCTGGCGATCAACAAAGGATTCGAGCCATTACTGCTGTTGCCAATCGGCTTTGGCGGCATTCTCGCCAATATCCCGGTGGCTGAAATCAGTGGGCCGGATGGCTTGCTCGGCATTCTGTATCACATGGGTATCACCACCGGCATCTTCCCGCTGCTGATCTTCATGGGGGTCGGTGCAATGACCGACTTCGGCCCGCTGCTGGCGCGGCCGAGCCTTATGATTCTGGGCGCGGCCGCGCAATTTGGCATCTTCGTCACACTGTTTGGCGCGGTTTTCATGAACCTGATTCCCGGCATCGAATTTTCACTGGCCGATGCCGCCGCGATTGCCATCATCGGCGGTGCGGACGGGCCGACCGCAATCTTTGTCGCCTCCAAACTGGCGCCCGATTTGCTCGGCGCGATTGCGGTGGCGGCCTACTCCTACATGGCGCTGGTGCCACTGATTCAGCCACCGATCATGAAACTGCTGACCACCAAGGAAGAGCGCCAGTGCTCGATGCAGCAATTGCGTCATGTGTCCCGGCTGGAAAAAATCCTGTTTCCATTATTGCTGTTGATGATCACGATTCTGTTGCTGCCGGCCGCTACGCCACTGGTCGGCATGCTGTGTTTCGGTAATCTGCTGAAAGAATCCGGCGTGGTCGAGCGGCTCAGTCACACCGCGCAGAATGAATTGATCAATATTACGACGATATTTCTCGGGCTGTCGGTCGGCTCCAAGCTGTCGGCGGATAAATTTCTGTCTGGCGAAACACTGGGCATTTTATTGCTCGGCATCTTCGCGTTTTCCATCGGCACCGCCGCCGGATTGCTGATGGGCAAGGTGATGTACCGCGTCACCGGCAAACAGGTCAATCCCCTGATCGGTGCCGCCGGTGTTTCCGCTGTGCCGATGGCCGCGCGTGTCGCCAACAAGGTCGGCATGGAAGCGAACCCGCAAAACTTTTTACTGATGCACGCGATGGGACCGAATGTGGCGGGTGTGATTGGCTCTGCGGTGGCAGCGGGTGTATTGCTGGCGGTTGTAGGGACATAGGCAGGCGGGAAAGCTCGCGGAGAAAAAACCGTTAAATTATTTGGCTAGACTTCCTGAGCGATGTCTGGCCAAGGAATTCTGTCTTCTACCCCGATAAAAAATCCATCCCCTTTAGAGCAGCAACTTACTCCCCCCTCAACCTGGTTTTCTCTGCGCCTCTGCGAGAGTACCGGAGTTTCATCCAGCCTTAAAATCGCGTTACTGAAAAATCTGCCGCCGATATATCTGTTTCGAGTCACCGCTGTAAATGCCAAAGGTCGCCCGCGCTGCCGGATTGTTATCGTGGGTGCCATCGCCATCCCAGTCGAATTGCAGCCAGCTTTCCCCTGCGCCATTGGCATCGGCGGTGATGTCGATATCGCCGTAATTACCGGCTCCGGGTGCAGTGAGGCTGATGTTGAGAATGCCGCTGGCTGCGGTCGAAGACACGACACTGACCGTCGAGCTACCGCCACTGAGCGCTTGCACGACATTCAAATCTCCGGTTGTGATGGTGGTACAGCTATCCTGCGTATTCACTAAAAAATTACTGCCATTGTAGTACTCGGTTTGCATCGGCATGGTCAGGTCGATCAATTCCGAACCATAGACATTGTCCAGCGAGAGTCTGCCAAAACGAACTTCAGTGCTGCCCAGCGTGACCGGCGCAGCAGCAATAGTCGTCACTTCATCGCTCGACGAGGTGAGTTGTACCAGCGTGACGGTTTTATCCTGCAGGGCCATGTCATAACGCAGATCGAGATTGAATTGTACGCTACCGGGGGTTCCAGCACTGAAAGATTCGGTGAGGGTGACCGTTTGCAGATCGAAGGCGCTGCCGGTTTCACTGTTTTGAAAGCCCAGCTCGGAGGTGACATCGAGCGTGGCAAAGGTGTCGCGAAAACCATCGGTGCGTGCGCCGGTCTTGTCTTGCGCCTCGATGGTGGCAGAAGCCGTAAAAGGCTGACGTGCATAGGTGAAAGAGCCGGCCACGCAAGCATTATTGACGAGGCTGGATGTCAGGCCATATTGATAGGGGTTGAAACGCCCGACATTGGTTGCAGCTCCGATCAGGTTGACCCCGCTGCCGAAGTAATCGCCATCACTCAACGCCGCCGCGAGATCGATAATGCCGACATTGGCGTAGGTCATGGTGGCGGTTTGCGTACCGGCGCTGAAACTGTTGAACAAGGTTCCACTCAGGCTGCCCAACGTGGCGCCCGCTGGCGCGAACAGGCTAGCACTGAGCGTGACGCTTTCGCCTTCGGCGCCGAAAGACGGGGCAACTGTATTATTGCCAAGAAAAGCTCCCGAATCCGGCACGCCATCATCATCGCTGTCATCCGCCGCTTGCCACAGCACGCCGGAAACGGTGGCAGAAAAATTCTCGCCCGCCTGCGTGAACACACTGCCGGAACTGTTTGCGGCGAAGGAAAGGTTGCTGCCGGTGCTATCGTCGATTGCACCATTATCGGCAAAATCCGCCGCGCGCATGCCACTGAAGTCGATGCCGATGCCGAAAGGGCGGATGGTTTGCTCGGCCGAGGTGCCGGCGATGGTGGTATCCGAAAAACTGTTGGAAATATCCGCCAGTTCCAGCGTGTATTTGCCAATATCACTGGTAGAAAGCAACACATTGGCCACGCCTGCGCTGAACGTGATCGCACCATTATTCGCACCCGGGTCAGCGGCGGGCAAGCTGTCGCCATCGAGCAGAGGATTGCTGCTGCTCGGGTCAGTCGCATTCTGGCTGCGCCACAGTTTGAGGTTTTTGGCACCGTTGTATTCGGTTGCGGTGGCACACACGCCGGTCGAGCTGTCCTGTCGCACCATGCGGATGCGATAGGCATGATCGCGCCCGGCGACAGGCACATTGCTGCCGGCGATCTGGGCATCGTTATCTTCAATCACGAAGGCATTTTCGCTGAAGGTTACATTCACGGATGTCGATGAAACCGAAGCGGCGCTATCTGCGACCGTAATGGTCAGGGTTTCGGCATGGGCATTGTCGAGCGTCAGGTCGATCTGTCCACTGTCGGCACTATCAAAAAGATAGGATGCGGCGCCATTATCATCCGCATCCGGATTCGGGGATATCGCATTGGTGGCGCTGGAAATGGCGAAATTACCGTGACTGGTGCTGGTGGTGATATCAATCGAGCCGGTGTAATCGGTAACCGGATTATTGCTGCTGTCTTCGGCGGTAATGCTGAAAGCAAATGGCGCGCAAGTGCTGGCAGAACCGGCACCTACATTGATATTGAAGTGGTCTAGTACTGCTGAACAAGTAGTAGCTGCCCTGCTAGTTCCGTCATAATTCAATCCAGACAATTGATTATTATAAATTCTAACGATTTCACTCTCTGTAAGCACCTGATCAAAAACAATAAATTCATCCAATCCAGTTCCAAAACCTTGGGCAGAACTGCCATTTGAACCATCGAACGAGGTTCCCAAATACTTAAGGTCTCCTTTCGTCTGAAGTGCTACCTGCTCAATAAATGAGCCATCGATATATAACCGGGTGGTTCCACTGGCACCGGAATTTGTACCCACCAGACCAAGATGATGCCATCCATCATTTAATGTGCCAAAACGAAAATTACCGTTTTTCACACCACCGCCAGGTGTATAAACTCCCCACCTGAAGTTTGAATTTCTATCAAGGTACATCAAGTCGCCACCACCATCTACTGACCCCAACACATGATAGCGTTGCGTTGTAACGAAAGGTGCCTTAAACCACACACTGGCCGTCCAGGTATTACCGATCGGCACTGTTCCCACCGTCCGGACCTGATGCCGATTCGATGTTTCGTCCAGAAAATTACTGAGCACGCCCTGAGTATTGGTGGTGACCGCATTCAATGGTGTTGCCGGATAATTCCCCGTCATATCCTGTACTTCTCCAGTCAAATTTGAATAGGCACATTCATCAAAACGCCATTCGGCTAGGGGTTTCGCAAATAGCCGGCAGGTTGAAACACTTGATACTGCAGTGGCATCCGCTGCCGAAAATGTCAGCGCGGCATTATTTTTTAACTTCAACTCACCTGAAGTGATGAGTTGAGCGTTGAGAGTGGCATCATCTTTGGCTTCTATCTTTGCACCGTAGGGAGCATATACCATGCCGGTGAAAACTGAATTTTTTTCAAACTTAGCTTCAACTGACCCACTCAACATATAGACTTGAAGACCGGTAATACTGGTACCGGCGACGATACTGTCATCCTTCATTTTGAATTTTTTCCCGACATAAAAAATGACCGGTTCACTGGTGATATTCAGGGTCGCGTTATTTTTGATTTCAAACTCATCTACATAGTAAATACCGGCTTCCAGATTGAGCGTTGCACTGCCTTCCACTTTCAATTTTCCGATATGAAAAGGGCCACCTCCGGTCAGATTTCCGGTATTACTGTTCTTGATTGTCAGCTCCTGATAATAAACATCACTGCTGGCATTGATGGTTTCATTATTGGACATCGTGTATTTGTTCGAGGAAATATTGGGGGGTAATAACACCGGGTCGGTAGCTGGTAAAGATACACTGTTGCCGGTTGTCGGCGTAACCGCGCCAATGCCTAGCGCAGCGCTACCTGAATAGGTCCCATTGGTCATATCATTTCCATTATTGGTGGCCGAATCTTCAATTTTGATGCTTCCTCCCCCATAACCCGCATTAGCCTGATTGATGGCGCCACAACTTGCGCTACTGCCGGTACATTGAGGTTGATTTGGAGAGCAAACACCATAGACCACTGCATTATTATCTAGGCTGATGTTTCCGCCAGCCGTCAAATTGCCACTGACGATGCCATCCTTGTCGATGCTGATGTTTCCGGTGGCATTAATATCCCCGGTGAATTTCAAATTCTTATCAATACTGACATCCCCACCGGCTGTGATATTCCCGGTGAAATCGGTGTCTTTATCCAGCGACACATCACCACTGACATTCAGATTCAACGTATAGCCGTTGGCAAGGATGACCAGATTTTTTTTCGCATCGAAGTTGCCAGAGATATTTAACGTGACATCTGCACTCAGGGTAATCGAAACATCTTTATCCAGACTGATGCTACTGCTGCAATCATACACCGGGCCGCTACCGGTACAGTTAAACGGATTGCTCCCGAGATCAGCAGGCAAGGTGTAAGCCGTGGCCGCATAGCTGGTCGATATGACACTGGTGCACAGCAGATAAATGATTAAGGTGATTTTTTTCAGAGTCATTAGTTTGGTTGGCGAAAGAATACGCTACGAATGGAATCCTGATGAGTATAGACCACTACACCAAGAGCGGGTTAAACGCCAAGCAAGGCAAGTCGAACTGCTGGTTTTTCGATGTGAAATGAATACAAGTGCACATCTTCAAGACAATATTCTCGAATTTCCCGATAGGTGGTTCTCTGCTTGTTCATTGGTTAGAGTTAAGACAAACTATAGCCGCGCTTTTTGATATGATGGAAATGTTCGCTCGCCATCGGCTAGAATATTATGAAAGAAACGCTGCTACCCGGCCTGAGTTACCGCCATCAATTTATTATTCCACTGTCCAAAACGGTTCCGTCGCTTTACCCGGAGTCGGAAGAATTCATTCAAATGCCCGAAGTGTTCGCCACCGGGTTTCTGGTCGGCTTTCTCGAATGGGCCTGTATACTGTGCATCAACCCGCACCTTGATTGGCCAAAGGAACAAAGTGTCGGTACGCATATCGATGTCAGCCATGTCGCGGCCACGCCGCCCGGCTTTGAAATAACGGCCGATGTAAAACTGGTCGAGGTTGATGGCAAACGACTGCTGTTCGAGGTCGAAGCACACGACGGGGTCGATCTGATTTCTTCTGGCCGCCACGAGCGGTTCATCATCAATAAGCAAAAATTCGACGAGCGCCTGCGCTCGAAAAGCCAGCCACAACCATAAAAACACGGAGAATAACCATGACCGAACATTACCAGGGTAGCTGCCATTGCGGCGCGGTAAAATTTTCTTACGACGGAGACAAGATCGAAAAAGGCTTGCGCTGCAATTGCTCGATATGCGCGCGAAAGGGGGCGATGATGACGCCCGAAACCATCCCGGCAGCAAATCTCAACATCGTTGCCGATGATGATGCGCTCGGGCTGTACCAGTTTGGCGCTCGTACGGCGAAACATTTCTTTTGCAAAAACTGCGGCATTTACACCTTTCACGAACCCGGTCGGGCACCCGGGCATTATCGTGTCAATCTCGGCTGTATCGATGATCTGGATACCGATGGCTTCGAAGCCGATGTCTTCGACGGCAAGCACTTGTTATAGGTTGTAGGGTTCATGCATAACATCGATCTGATTGATTTGACGCTGGGATTTGTTCCGGTGATTCTGACTCTGGGTATCATGCTGCGCTGGTCGCTCTCTCTGAAAACCTCCCTTCTGGCGATTGCACGCATGCTGATTCAATTGCTGCTGATCGGCTATGCGCTGAGTTATATCTTTGGCATGGAAAGCCACTGGCCGGTGATATTGATTCTGTGCGTGATGCTACTGGCCGCGAGCTGGATATCGCTGAGCAGCCAAAAGCTCGGCAACCGAAGGCTGTTCAGCTACAGCCTGATCGCCATTGCCATCAGCGGCCTGTTCACCTTGTTGATCACCACGCAGGGCGTGCTGCATGCTTCGCCGTGGTATTCACCGCAGGTCATTATCCCGAT
>JANTFI010000055.1 GCA_024763505.1 Gammaproteobacteria bacterium | reverse complement strand
TGCGTCTGGTGCTGGAAATGGATGGAGAAGTGATTGAACGTGCCGATCCGCACATCGGCCTGCTTCATCGCGCCACCGAAAAGCTGGCCGAGTCCAAGCCTTATAATCAATCCATCGGCTACATGGATCGCCTCGATTATGTGTCGATGATGTGCAACGAGCACGGCTATGTGCTGGCGATCGAAAAGTTGTTGCAGCTCGAAATCCCGCTGCGCGCGCAATACATCCGCGTGATGTTCGATGAAATCACTCGTATTCTCAATCACTTGATGTGGATCGGCACGCACGCGCTGGATGTCGGCGCGATGACAATGTTTCTGTATGCCTTTCGCGAACGTGAAGATTTGATGGATCTGTACGAAGCGGTATCCGGCGCACGCATGCACGCAGGGTATTATCGTCCCGGCGGTGTGGCACGCGACTTGCCCGATGCCATGCCGCAGTATCAGGCCAGCAAATGGCGCAGCCAGAAGGAAGCCGACCGGCTTAACGCCAACCGCCAGGGTTCGATGCTCGATTTCATCGACGATTTCTGCGCGCGCTTCCCCGGTTACATCGATGAATATGAAACCCTGCTGACCGATAACCGCATCTGGAAACAGCGCACCGTCGGCATCGGTGTGGTATCCCCCGAACGCGCCTATCAACTCGGTTTCACCGGTGCGATGCTGCGTGGCTCCGGCGTGGAATGGGATTTGCGCAAAAAACAACCGTATGAAGTCTATGCCGAGATGGATTTTGATATTCCGGTCGGTAGCAATGGCGATTGTTATGACCGCTATCTGGTGCGTGTCGAAGAGATGCGTCAATCCAATCGCATCATCCAGCAATGCTCGAGATGGCTGCGCGAAAATCCTGGTCTGGTACTGATTGATAACCACAAGGTGGCACCACCGCGACGTGAAGAAATGAAGGCTGATATGGAAGGCTTGATTCATCATTTCAAACTGTTTACCGAAGGCTACACGTTGCCGGCAGGCGAAGTGTATACCGCCATCGAACATCCCAAGGGCGAGTTCGGTTGCTATCTGGTTTCTGACGGCAGCAACAAGCCGTACCGGCTGAAGGTGCGCGCACCTGGCTTTGCACATCTTTCCAGCATGAATGAAATGGCCAAGGGTCATATGCTGGCCGACGTGGTCGCCATCATTGGCACCCAGGATATCGTATTTGGTGAGATCGACCGCTAATGACTGACCCAAACACAACCGTTTTATCGGATCATACTCGTCACGAGATTGACCAGTGGCTGGAGAAATATCCGGCTGACAAGAAACGCAGCGCGGTGCTGGCGGCACTGCGTGCGGCGCAACATCAAAACGAAGGATTTCTGACCACCGAATTGATGGATGCCGTGGCCGATTATCTCGAACTGCCGAAGATTCAGGTCTACGAAGTCGCGACCTTTTATTCGATGTATGAGACACAGCCGGTCGGTCGCCACAATGTCGCGATCTGCACCAATATTTCGTGCATGTTGATGGGGTCGGATTCGGTGGTGGAATACATCGAGAACAAGCTCGGCTGCAAGGTCGGCGAAACCACTGCCGATGGCCGCATCTACCTGAAGCCGGAAGAAGAATGCCTGGCTGCCTGCGCCGCCGGGCCGATGATGCAAGTCGATCATGTTTACCATGAAAAACTGACACCGGAAAAAATCGATGAAATTCTGGATGGTCTGGAATGAGCGGGGTGACTGACTGATGGCCAATGAAGTCTGCTTTGCAACGCTGCAATATGACCAGCCCTGGACGCTCGAAAGCTACCTGAAATCCGGTGGCTATCAGGCGATCAAAAAAATCTTTGACGATAAATTGTCGCCGGAAGATGTGATCGAGGAAGTCAAGACATCTGGTCTACGCGGTCGCGGTGGTGCGGGTTTTCCGACCGGCCTGAAATGGAGCTTTATGCCACGCAAGGCGCCGGGACAAAAGTATATTGTCTGTAACTCGGATGAATCAGAACCCGGCACCTGCAAGGATCGGGATGTTCTGCGCTTCAATCCGCATGCACTGGTCGAGGGTATGATTATCGCCGGTTATTGTATTGGTGCCACAGTAGGTTACAACTACATGCGTGGCGAATTCATGGATGAGCCTTACCTGCGTTTCGAATCGGCTGTCAAAGAAGCCTATGAGCAAGGTTTCCTCGGCAAGAATATTCTCGGCAGCGGTATCGATTTCGATCTGTATCCGACACTCGGTGCCGGTGCATATATCTGCGGCGAAGAAACCGCATTGCTGGAATCACTCGAAGGCAAGAAAGGCCAGCCGCGTTTCAAGCCTCCGTTTCCGGCCAACTTCGGGCTGTATGGTCGTCCGACTACGATCAACAATACCGAATCACTTTCCTCTGTACCGGCGATTATTCGCAATGGCGGCAAGTGGTTCGCCGATCTGGGTATTCCCAACAATGGCGGTGTTAAACTGTTTTCGATGTCCGGCCATTTGAATGAACCGGGCAATTTCGAAATCAATATGGGTACTCCATTTAAAGACTTACTGGCGATGTCCGGTGGCGTGAAAGACGGCCGTAAATTGAAAGCCGTCATCCCCGGTGGCTCCTCGGTACCGGTGTTGCCGGGCGATGTCATGATGGATTGCACGATGGATTATGATTCCATTGCCAAGGCCGGATCGATGCTCGGTTCCGGCGCGGTCATCGTGATGGATGAATCTACTGACATGGTGAAAGCCCTGCGTCGCATCTCGCGCTTTTATTTTTCCGAATCCTGCGGGCAGTGTACGCCCTGCCGCGAAGGCACCGGCTGGTTGTATCGCGTGCTGTCACGCATCGTCGAAGGAAAGGGCAAGCCGGAAGATATCGATTTGCTGGAACAGGTTTCACACAAGATTGAAGGTCGAACCATTTGCGCGTTGGGCGATGCGGCGGCAATGCCGGTATGGAGTTTCATCAAGCATTTCCGCCCCGAATTTGAATATTATGTCGAACACAAGCGTTCGATGCTAGACGTCTGAACAATGGCGCATCAGCACAAGGCAGACGAGAGTTTACAGGCATGAGCGAAACCATAACCATCACCATCAACGGCCGGGAGATCGAGGCACAGCCGGGTCAAATGCTGATTGATGTTGCGGATGCGAATCACATCACCATCCCGCGTTTTTGCTATCACAAAAAACTCTCGGTCGCGGCCAATTGCCGCATGTGTCTGGTCGAGGTGGAAAAGGCGCCAAAGCCATTGCCCGCCTGTGCGACTCCGGTGAACGATGGGATGGTGGTCAAGACAAAATCCGCCAATGCCGTCGCGGCACAGAAATCGACAATGGAATTCCTGCTCATCAATCACCCGCTGGATTGCCCGATCTGCGATCAGGGTGGTGAATGTGAATTGCAGGATGTCGCGATGGGTTTTGGCGGTGATGTTTCTGAATACACCGAAAGCAAGCGTGTGGTTTGCGACCCGGATATCGGCCCGCTGATTGCGACTGAATTGACGCGTTGTATTTTATGTACGCGCTGTGTGCGTTTTGGAGAAGAAATCGCCGGCCTGCCTGAGCTCGGAGCAACCGGTCGTGGTGAATCCACCACCATCGGTACCTATATTGAAAAATCGGTGTCTTCCGAATTGTCGGGCAATGTCATCGACCTGTGTCCGGTCGGCGCATTAACCGCCAAGCCCTCACGTTACACCGCGCGCGCCTGGGAACTGGTGCAGCATGCCTCCGTCTCGGCACACGACTGCGTCGGCAGTAATATTTACGTGCACACGCGTAATCAGCAAATCATCCGTGTGGTTCCGCGAGACAATGAACAGATCAATGAAGCCTGGATCTCTGACCGTGATCGCTACAGCTACACGGCGGTGTATTCAGATTCTCGTCGGCTTAAACCTATGCTGCGCGAAAATGGCAAACTGAAGGAAATCGACTGGGAATCTGCGATCAATCTTGCGGTTGAAAAAATGCAAGCTGCGGCCAATCAGAAAGGTGACATCGCCGCACTGATCAGCCCGCAATGCACGCTGGAAGAGCATTACCTGTTGCAAAAGCTGATGCGAGGTCTCGGCTCGAATCATATCGATCATCGGCTCAAGCAAGTCGATTTTTCAGCGCAAGACGCCATGCCGCTGATGCCGTGGCTGGGTCGCTCGATCGAATCCATTGATACACTCGATGCCGCGTTATTGGTTGGCGGCAATATCCGCAACGAGCAACCGATCCTGAATCAACGTTTGCGCAAGGCGGTGGTGAAAAATGGTGCCAGTGTGGCTTCCGTGTCGGGGGTTAGTGGACAATATAATTATGATTTAAGTGCCGACCTGTGCGGCAGTGCTGAACAAATGCTGCATGATCTGGCTGCCATTGTGGTCGCCACGGCGAAAAAAGCCAAAGCGGATATCCCAGCCAATCTTGCCGAACTACTGGAAAAGGTTAAAGCCAAAAAAGAACACAACGCGATTGCCACGGCGCTGGTCAAGGGCGAGCAGGCTGCGCTGATTGTTTCGCAGCAAGCAGCTTCGCATCCACAGTATTCCTTATTGGCGCTACTGGTCGAAGCCATCGCGCAGCTATCGGGTGCGACGCCGGGTTACCTGTCGGAATCGGCCAACAGCGCAGGTGCCTGTCTGGCCGGAACGCTGCCGCATCGTGGCACAGCGGGCAGCCAGCTCGATGATGCCGGGCAGAATGCAGTGGAAATTCTCAGTGAAAATCACAAGCTGCTGGTGACGATGGGCATCGACTCGATGCTGGATGTCAGTAATGGTGCCGCAGTCACAGGCCTGTCGGAGAAAAACGATTTTATTATTGCCATCGATAGCTTCGACAGTGAATTTGCCAACGAACAGGCGGATTTGATTCTGCCGCTTGCAACTTACCTCGAAACCTCCGGCACTTTCGTCAATGTCGAAGGCCACTGGCAATCGTTTTCCGGTTGCGCCAAGGCGGCCGGTGAGTCCCGTCAGGGCTGGAAGATTCTGACTGCGCTGAGTCAGGTTTTGTTACCGGCCGACGACAATCAGTATGCCGATTCTACCGCCGTGCGCGATGAATTGAAGCAATACTGCCGCGAACTGCAACTGGATAACTTCAGCGGCGTGAAATCAAAACACAAAAAATTGCCGACGCGCGCCCGCTCGCTGCAAAAGATTTCCGAAACGGCGATTTATGCAGCCGATGCGATGTGCCGGAATGCACAGCCGTTACAGGACACGGTCAATATGCAGAATGCGAGTTGTGCCAGAGTCAGTGCCGAGCAGGCGGAAAAACTCGGCATCGCCGATGCGGAAAAGGTTCACATTAAACAAGGCGAGGGCACGGCCATTCTCGACTTGGTAATCGATAATCATGTGCCAACGGGTTGCGTGTGGATCGCCAGCGGGTTCGATGCAGTGAAAAATCTGTCGGCAATGTTCGGCAGCGTAGCAGTGGAGAAGGTGTCATGATTGAATTTCTCACACCATATCTGGATTTTCTGCCCTATGAGCTGATTTATCTGATCGCAACGCTGATCAAGGTCGTGGTCATTCTGGTACCTTTATTCGTCATCGTCGCGTATTACACCTACGCCGAGCGCAAGATTATCGGTTATATGCAGATTCGTATCGGACCCAACCGGGTTGGCCCGAAGGGCTTGTTCCAGCCCTTCGCCGATATGTTCAAGCTGATGTTCAAGGAAATCATCCTGCCGACCAATGCCAATATCTATTTGTTCATCATCGCGCCGGTACTGGCTTTCGCACCTGCGATGGCGGCCTGGGCTGTGATTCCATTTAACGATACGCTGGTGTTCAGTAATATCAACGCAGGTCTATTGTATATTCTGGCGATGACTTCGCTCGGCGTGTACGGTGTCATCATCGCGGGCTGGGCTTCCAATTCCAAATACGCGCTGCTTGGTGCGATGCGTAGTGCGGCGCAGATCGTAGCCTATGAAATCGCCATGGGCTTTGCGCTGGTCGGTGTGCTAATGGCGGGCGGCAGTCTGAATCTGGGTGAAATCGTCAATGCCCAGGCCGGTTCGGTTTACCACTGGTTTTTCATCCCGCTGTTCCCATTGTTTATGGTGTATTTCATTGCCGGTGTTGCCGAAACCAATCGTGCGCCATTCGATGTGGCCGAAGGTGAATCGGAAATCGTCGCCGGTTTCCATGTCGAATATTCCGGTATGACCTTCGCCGTATTCTTCCTCGCCGAATACGCCAACATGATCTTGATCTCGATGCTGACCGCATTGATGTTTCTCGGCGGCTGGTTGTCGCCGATTCCGTCGCTGCTTGGAGACAGTGTGGTCTGGCTGTTTCTGAAAACCGGTTTCTTCATGCTGTTATTTCTGTGGTTTCGCGCGACTTTTCCACGCTATCGCTATGACCAGATCATGCGGCTGGGCTGGAAAGTGTTGATTCCAGTGACGATTGTGTGGCTGACGGTGGAAGGCATAATGGTCTACTACAAGGTCGGTCCTTGGTTCGCGTGAGAGGGAGCAGATTATGATGAATAAAATCAAATATTACTTGAAGAGCTTCCTGTTTCTGGAATTGCTGCAGGGGCTGAGTGTAACCGGCGGTTATTTCTTCAAAAAGAAACTGACCATTCAATACCCGGAGGCGAAAACGCCGATCAGCCCGCGTTTTCGCGGTCTGCATGCGCTGCGCCGTTATGCCAATGGCGAAGAACGTTGCATCGCCTGCAAGCTGTGCGAAGCAGTTTGTCCGGCGCTGGCGATCACGATTGAATCTGAGCAGCGTGCGGATGGCACCCGCCGCACCACCCGTTATGACATCGATTTGTTCAAGTGCATTTATTGCGGTTTTTGCGAAGAAGCCTGCCCGGTCGATTCGATTGTCGAAACCAATGTATTTGAATATCATTTTGAAAATCGCGGCGAAAACATCATGACCAAGGACAAGTTGCTGGAAATTGGTGATCGCTATGAAGCTCAACTGGCAGCAGACAGGGCCGCCGATGCGTTGTATCGATAGGCCGGGGTGTCAGAGAAATCATGTTAATTGAATCCATCATTTTTTATTTCTTCGCGGCGGTCACCGTGTTGTCGGCGGCTTCGGTAGTCACTGTACGTAATCCGGTGCATGCTGCACTGTTTCTGGTGCTGACCTTTTTCAGCAGCGCCTTCATCTGGATGATGCTGGAAGCCGAGTTTCTCGCCATCACGCTGGTGTTGGTGTATGTCGGCGCGGTGATGGTGCTGTTTCTGTTTGTTGTGATGATGCTGGATATCAATATCGCGCGCTTGCGAGAAGGCTTTATCAAATTTCTGCCGGTCGGCATTCTGCTTGCGCTGGTGATGTTCGGCATGTTGTTTTATGTGCTGACCGGTGATCAGTCCGCGGTCGAATCGATGGCGGCACCGGCTGCCAAAGCTGCTGATTTTTCCAATACCCGAGCGCTGGGTCAGGTTTTGTACACTGAGTATGTGTTCGCATTCGAAATTGCAGCAGTCATTCTGCTGGTCGCGATTATTGCCGCGATTGCGCTGACTTTGCGACGCCGCACCGATACGCGGTATCAGAATCCATCGCAGCAAATGAAGGTTCAAAAGAAAGACCGGTTGCGCATCATCAAAATGGAGGCGGAGAAATAATGGGTATTGCTCTCAATCATTATCTGGTGCTGGCCGCCATTTTATTCAGCATCAGCATCGCAGGCATCATCATCAACCGCAAAAACCTGATCGTGATCCTGATGTCGATCGAATTGATGCTACTGGCGGTGAACCTGAATTTTATCGCCTTTTCGCATTTTCTCGATGATCTGGCTGGTCAGGTATTCGTTTTTTTCATTCTGACCGTGGCGGCAGCCGAAGCGGCGATCGGTCTGGCAATTCTGGTGGTACTGTTTAGAAACAAGCAAACCATCAATGTGGCCGACATCAACGAGATGAAGGGGTAGAGCGGATATGGAAGCGATTTATCTGGCGATTCCTCTGGCCTCTTTGTTCGGAGCGGTGGTCGCGGGCCTGTTTGGCAAGCAGATCGGTCGCGCAGGTGCGCACTGGGTTACATCACTCGGTGTGGCGACTTCCTTTGTTTTATCGTTGCTGGTGCTCAAGGATGTACTCGATGGTGCGCCGATTTTTAACGGCTCGGTCTATACCTGGATGGTCAGTGACGGCATCCTTTTCGAGGTCGGTTTTCTGATCGACAGCCTGACTGCATTGATGATGACAGTCGTCACAGGCGTTTCACTAATGGTGCATATCTACACCATCGGTTATATGAAAGATGATCCGGGTTATCAGCGTTTCTTCAGTTATATCTCGCTGTTCACATTCTCGATGCTGATGCTGGTGATGTCCAACAACTTTATGCAATTGTTCTTCGGCTGGGAAGCAGTGGGTCTGGTGTCCTACCTGCTGATCGGTTTTTGGTACAAGAAAGAGACCGCGATTTACGCCAATATGAAAGCCTTTCTGGTCAACCGTGTCGGTGATTTCGGATTTTTGCTCGGCATTGCGGTGATTCTGGCCTACACCGGATCGCTGGATTACTACGAAGTATTTTCCAACGCGAGTAATCTGTCATCTTCGACTATCGAGATTTTTGACGGCCACCCGTGGGATGTCATTACCGTTGCCTGTATTTTGCTTTTTATCGGCGCGATGGGTAAATCGGCTCAGGTGCCGTTGCATGTGTGGCTGCCCGATTCGATGGAAGGCCCGACCCCGATTTCTGCCTTGATTCACGCAGCTACCATGGTCACCGCCGGTATCTTCATGGTATCGCGCATGTCACCACTGTTTGAGTTATCCGATGTGGCGCTGTCCTTTATCATGATCATCGGCGCGATCACGGCGTTCTTCATGGGCTTGATCGGTATCGTGCAAAACGATATCAAACGCGTGATCGCGTACTCGACGCTGTCGCAACTCGGTTATATGACAGTCGCGCTCGGTGCTTCGGCGTACTCGGTGGCGATCTTCCACCTGATGACGCACGCTTTCTTCAAGGCGCTGCTGTTTCTCGCCGCCGGTGCGGTTATTATCGCGCTGCATCATGAGCAGGATATGCGCAAAATGGGCGGGCTGAAAAAATATCTGCCGATCACTTACTGGGTTTCGCTAATCGGCTCGCTGGCGTTGATCGGTTTCCCCGGTTCTTCCGGCTATTTCTCCAAGGATGCGATCATCGAAGCTGTTCATCATTCCGAATTACCCGGCGCGGGCTTTGCTTATGTGATGGTATTGCTCGGCGTATTCGTTACCGCGTTTTATTCCTTCCGTCTTTTCTTTCTGGTTTTCCACGGCGAAGAGCGTATGGATCAACATACCAGGGCTCATTTGCATGAACCCGGTGCAGTGGTTTGGTTACCGCTGGTTTTGCTGGCGATTCCTTCCGCGATAATCGGTTGGCTGACCGTCGATAGTCTGGTGTTTGGCAGCTATTTCGACAATATTCTGCTGACGCTGAATGAACATGATGTGGTCGCGGCGATCAAGCAAAGTTATCACGGGCCGTGGCAATTCGTATTGCATGGCTTTTCCGGCCCGGCGGTTTACCTGGCGGCTGCGGGTGTATTTACTGCCTGGTTTATCTATATGAAAAAGCCATCCATTGCCGAGTGGACGCGTCAGAAATTTTCCTTTGTGTATACCCTGCTCGATCAGAAATACTATTTCGACCGTTTCAATGAAATCGTGTTTGCCGGTGGTTCGCGCCTGATCGGCTCTATCCTGTGGCGCATCGGTGATGCCATGCTGATCGACGGGCTGGTGGTGAATGGCAGCGCCCGCATCGTCGGCTGGTTTTCCGGTGCGGTTCGCGGCGTGCAATCCGGTTATCTGAATCATTACGCATTCGCCATGGTGGCCGGTCTGATCCTGCTGCTGGGCTGGGCTATTCTGGGTTGATGGACACGAGTATGACTATGTTTGCTGATTTACCATTATTAAGCCTCGTGATCTGGATGCCGGTGATCGGCGGTATCTTCGTACTGTTTTCCGGCGATCAAAACCCGTCCGGTGCGCGCAAGATTGCGCTGGTGTTTTCGATCCTCACCTTTGTACTGACCATACCGTTATGGACGCTGTTTGATTCTTCTACAGCAGCCATGCAATTCGTCGAAAAGCATGTGTGGATTGCGGATTTCAATATAAATTACGCACTTGGAGTTGATGGTATCTCGATGCCATTAATTCTGCTCACCAGTTTCACCACGATTCTGGTGATTATCTCGGCTTGGGAAGTCATTCAGTATCGCGCTTCGCAATATCTGGCGGCCTTTCTGATTATGGAAGGCGCGATGATTGGTTCCTTCGCCGCGATGGATTCGATCCTGTTTTATATCTTTTTCGAAGCGATGCTGATTCCGATGTTTTTGATCATCGGCATCTGGGGCGGGGTTAACCGTATCTACGCTACTCTCAAGTTTTTCCTCTACACCTTTATCGGCTCGGTGCTGATGCTGGTGGCGCTGATCTACATGTATAACAAGTCCGGCAGTTTTGCGATTATCGACTTGCAAAACATGCAATTGTCGATGAATGAACAGATTCTGATCTTCCTCGCCTTTCTTGGTGCCTTCGCAGTTAAAGTGCCGATGTGGCCTGTGCATACCTGGCTGCCGGATGCGCACGTCGAAGCGCCGACCGGTGGCTCGGTGATTCTGGCAGCGATCATGTTGAAGATCGGCGGTTACGGGTTTTTGCGATTCAGCCTGCCGATCACACCGGATGCCAGTCAGCAACTGGACTGGCTGATCATCACCATGTCGCTGACCGCGGTGGTGTACATTGGCTTCGTTGCATTGGTACAGCAGGATATGAAAAAGCTGATCGCTTATTCATCGATCGCCCACATGGGTTTCGTGACCTTGGGTTTTTTCATCGTCTATCGCATCGGTACCGAGTCGCAGGGCGCGGCGCTGGCGCTGGAAGGCGGCATGGTGCAAATGGTGTCGCATGGATTTATTTCCGGCGCGATGTTCCTCAGTGTCGGCGTCTTGTATGACCGCATGCACAGTCGTCAGATCGCCGATTACGGCGGGGTTGTCAACACCATGCCGGTGTTCGCCGCGTTTATGGTTTTCTTCGCGATGGCCAATGCCGGCCTGCCGGGTACGTCCGGGTTCGTCGGTGAATTCATGGTGATTCTGGCCAGCTTCAAGGCCAATTTCTGGATTGCTTTCCTCGCCGCGACTACGCTGATTCTCGGTGCGGCCTATACGCTGTGGATGGTCAAGCGCGTGGTATTCGGCGATATTGCCAACGACAATGTACGCGCACTGAAGGATATCGGAAAGCGTGAATTTCTGATTCTGGCATTGCTGGCGATTGCGGTGCTGGCACTGGGTCTGTACCCCGATCCACTGGTGAATGTGATGCATCCGACCATCAGTAATCTGTTGCAACACATCAGTGTTTCAAAACTTTAAATCTGGATAGCGCTTTATGACAAGTTTCATGCAACCGAATTTGTTACCCGCATTGCCCGAAATGGTGATGCTGGCGATGGCCTGTCTGGTGCTGGTGGTTGATCTGTTTTTGCCGCAGCAAAAGCGCGGTTTTACGGTCTTGTTATCGGTTTTGACACTGGCTCTGGTGTCGTGGGCGACGCTGTTTACCGCACCGGCTGCGGGCGCGGTCATCACCACCTTCGGGGGCAGCTTTATAGTTGACTCATTGGCTGTGACCCTGAAACTGGCGGTTTATCTGGTTACCTTTCTGGTGTTCGTTTATTCGCGCGATTACCTCAAGGATCTTGATATCTACAAGGGCGAATACTATGTGCTCGGGCTGTTCGCCGTGCTCGGCATGATGATCATGATTTCGGCGCACAGCTTTTTGCTGCTCTATCTTGGGCTGGAATTACTGTCACTGTCGCTGTACGCGATGATCGCATTCAACCGCGATTCGGTGTCTTCGTCGGAAGCAGCGATGAAATATTTCGTACTCGGCGCGCTGGCTTCTGGTTTGCTGCTGTATGGCATTTCGATTTTTTACGGCATTTCTGGCACGCTGGATTTGACTGCTTTGTCACTGGTGATCAAGGAACAGGCGTCAACAAATCCGGTGATGCTGGCTTTTGCGCTGACATTTATCGTCGTCGGCTTGTCGTTCAAACTGGGCGCAGTACCGTTTCACATGTGGCTGCCGGATGTGTATCAGGGTTCACCGACATCGGTGACCCTGTTTATCGGCAGTGCTCCCAAGATTGCCGGATTCGCGATGGCTATCCGTCTATTGATCGATGGTCTCGCCGGTTTACAAATCGATTGGTCGATGATGCTGATGATGCTCGCAGTAGCATCGATGGCGCTGGGTAATGTTGTCGCCATCGTGCAAACCAATTTCAAGCGCATGCTGGCATATTCAACCATTTCGCATGTCGGTTTCATTATGCTTGGGCTGCTGGCGGCGACGCAAACCGGCTTGTCTTCCGCCATGTTTTATACCCTGACCTATGCGATCACATCTTCTGTGGCTTTCGGTGTGTTAATGTTGATTAACTGCAAAGGCTTCAATGCGCAGGAAATCGCTGACTTGAAAGGCCTGAACGATACGCACCCTTGGTATGCCGCACTGCTGGCGATCGCCTTGTTTTCGATGGCCGGTGTTCCACCTACGGTTGGTTTTTACGCCAAGCTGGTGGTGATCAATGCGGTGATTCAGGTGGATATGGTCTGGCTCGGCCTGGTCGCGGTATTATTATCTGTGATCGGCCTGTATTATTATCTGCGCGTGGTGAAGGTGATGTACTTCGACAAACCTGAGGATGGGCAGGCGATTACCGTCAAAGACGCTCTGGATGTCAAGATTCTGCTCAGCGCCAATAGTCTCAGTCTGATTCTGCTGGGTCTGTTTCCGTCTTTCCTGATGGCCTGGTGCATTGCCGCATTTGCCTGATTGGTACTGAAAAACTGTACTCTTTACCGACTGTTTTTAACAGGCGGTGTCGTTTATTGCTATTATGCCGCCGCTGACTTATTCATCATTTGAACGCCTGTTTAACCCTCTCTACCTAAAGCGCGGGCTGGATTATTTCAAAAAAGGCATGGTGCTGCGGGTCGAGCAAAAAAAGCCGGGAGACAAGATAACCGCCATGGTTCGAGGCTCCGCGCGCAAGCCGTATCAAAGCAGCATCCGGCTGGTAGAAGATCCACAGGGTCGTGTCACTGATATCCGGGGCAGATGTGATTGTCCGGTTTATTACAATTGCAAACATGTCGCGGCTGCGCTGTATTTTTATCTTGAGCAACACGCCGACGCAGATACTGCCTCACAGGATGACCTGTTCGGCTTGCCCGATGAAAAACAGGTGCAACAGCAGCTCAAGGCAGCCCAGCATAATTTCCTGACCAAGGTTGCCACCAACAAGGCCAGCACCGAAGTATTGTTGTATCTGTTGATGATGAATTATGGTGACGGAGAGAATTTCGTTTCTGTGCAAACTGCCAGAGCCCGGCGGCTGAAAGATGGTAGTTATGCGCCGGCCAAGGTTTACTCGGTCAGAAAGGGATTACAGGCCGGGTTTCTCACCGATCTGGATCGCCGGATTCTGCTGATGCTGGAAACTCTGCGCGCCGAGTCGGTTTATCTCGAAGCACCGCTACAGGGTGAAACGGGGTACCAACTGCTGCAGAAGATGCTGCAGACCGGGCGTTGCCACTGGCAGGATGAAACTTCCCCCACGCTCAAAGCTGCAGATCCACGCAGCGGCATTTTGCAATGGGAAATTCAAGAAGATGCGAGCCAATTGATTGAAGTCAGCGGTATCGGGGATGACTGCGAGTTGATTAATGTTGAGCCTGCCTGCTATGTTGATACACAAAACGGCGAGTGCGGGGTTTTCGAAACATCGCTGGCGGATGATGCTGTCTCCTTTTTGCTGGGCCTTCCGGCGATCAGTCCGCAAAAAGTCGATGCATTGAACCGGGTACTTACAAAACAGTACCCTGATTCTGATCTACCTCTGGCAGTATCACCGCAAATTCATCGCATCGAGGATGCAGCTCCGGTTCCCTGCCTGCGGTTGAAGAATGAAGAGGAAGACCCGCTTTATGATGAAGACGATCTGTATTGCGAAGCCTTGCTCTATTTTGAATACAATGGGGTCAGAGTAAGCCCGCTGGATGAAGATGATAAAATCACCCGCGCTTCCAGCAACGGCTTTGAAGTAATTTACCGCAATCGCGAATACGAAAAAGCGGCGGTTCAGCAACTGGATGATGTCGGCCTGATCGTGGATGAATTTGATATATCCCCTGGCCATGTCCGACTGGAGCCGGTTCACAGTACCGATAGCTGGTTCAACTTCATGCTGTATCACCGTCATAAACTGGCCCGGCAGGGTTGGAAGATTCTGGTGGACGAGGATTTTGCCTATCAGTTTGACGAAGCGAGTGAATGGTATGCCACGGTCGATGACAACGGACACGACTGGTTCAAGCTGGAGCTTGGGATCGAGGTGGATGGCCAGTCCATCAATTTGCTACCTTTTCTGGTGTCTTACCTGAACTCGATGAAAGGGGGCAATGCGATCAGTGAATTGCAATCGATGCCGGATGATTACCCGCTGATTCTGGAGCAGGATAATGGCCGCTATTTGCATGTTCCGCTGATCAAGGTGCGCCATATCATTGATACCCTGATTGAACTGTATGACCCGGATGTGCTGGATGACCAGGGCCGGCTGGAATTATCACGCTATAACAGCAGTCAATTGACCGAGTTGGCTCGACAAAATTCCACCATGAGTTGGGAAGGCGGAGAAGCCCTGCGACAGTTTGGCAAGAAACTGCAGCAATTCAGCGGCGTGCAGCCGGTGGCCGTTCCGACCGGTCTGAAAGCCCAACTGCGTGAATATCAGCGAGAAGGGTTGAACTGGTTGCAGTTCTTGCGAGAATACAAACTCGGAGGAATTCTGGCCGATGACATGGGTCTGGGGAAAACCGTTCAGACTCTGGCACATTTACTGGTAGAGAAAAACCAGGGCAGGGCAGACCGGCCGAGCCTGGTGGTCGCTCCTACCAGTTTGATGGTAAACTGGAAACGCGAAGCAGCCAGGTTCGCGCCAGAGTTACGCGTACTGGTGTTGCAAGGAGTTGAACGCAAGCAGAAGTTCAAGTTGATCGATCAGCATGATCTTGTCTTGACTACTTACCCGTTGCTGTCCCGAGATACGGCAGTTTTACTGGAGCAGGAATGGCATCTGGTGATTCTTGACGAGGCGCAGCATATCAAGAATCCTAAATCAAAAGCGGCACAAACCGCTGGTTTGCTGAAAACCCGTCATCGCCTCTGTCTAACCGGCACACCGATGGAAAACCATCTCGGGGAATTGTGGTCGCAATTCAACTTTCTGATGCCCGGGTTGCTGTCCAATGAAAGGCGCTTTCGCAAGCTGTTCCGTTATCCGATCGAACGAAAACAGGATGCTATTCGACAACAGCAATTACGCGACCGGGTCGCACCTTTCATGTTACGTCGACACAAGTCAGAAGTCGCCACCGAGTTACCGTCGAAAACCGAAATTCTCAGCGAAGTCGAACTCGATGGCGCTCAGCGGGATCTTTATGAAACCATCCGCGTTTCGATGGATGCCAAGGTGCGTAAGGCAATCGACCAGAAGGGATTTTCGCGCAGCCAGATCGTGATTCTGGATGCACTGCTCAAACTGCGCCAGGTCTGTTGCCATCCGGCCTTGCTGAGTATTCCCAGCGCTAAAAAGGTGACACAGTCCGCCAAACTCAATCAATTACTGGAAATGCTGCCGGAAATGGTGGAAGAGGGGCGACGCATCCTGTTGTTTTCACAATTTACCAGCATGCTGGCCATCATCGAACAGGAGTTGAACAAGATCGGACTGGAATATGTCATCCTGACCGGCCAGACCCGTGACCGGGAAACACCGGTCGATGCCTTTCAGTCCGGCAAGGTGCCGCTGTTTCTGATATCGCTCAAAGCCGGAGGTTCGGGTCTGAATCTGACTGCTGCCGATACTGTCATCCATTATGATCCCTGGTGGAATCCGGCTGCGGAAAACCAGGCTACCGATCGCGCCCACCGCATCGGGCAGGATAAACCGGTGTTCGTCTATAAAATGATTACCGCGGGCACAGTGGAAGAGAAAATCATTGAAATGCAGGAGAAGAAACAGCAGCTTGCCGATGCCCTGTTCAATGAAGGCAGCAAGGGCAGCGGAATTTCCAGCGAAGACTTGCAAGCCCTGTTCGAGCCGATACGCTAGAGGCACCCCGGTTGCTTCAGAATACGGCTATACTCCTGAAGTCATCACTAACTTCAGGTTGCCGCTCATGGACAAGATCACCGACACGCACCACAAGGCTCTCTCGCTGAATCTCGACAAATCTCAATATGGCACCATTGCAGAAATTGGCGCTGGCCAGGAAACCGCACGCTGGTTTTTTCGGGTCGGTGGAGCGGCCGGTACCATCGCCAAAGCTATCTCGGCCTATGATATGCAATTCAGCGATTCGATCTATGGCAAGTCTCCACGTTACGTCAGTCGGCAGCGGCTGAATGCCATGCTCACGATCGAATACGACTTGATTGTCGATCGGCTCGACGAAAAGAGAGGGGCGGAAAGCACCTTTTTCGCGTTTGCCAACACAGTAGCTTCGCGCAGTTTCTCGCGCAAGGAAGATGGTTCCGGCTGGCTCGGCGTAAAGTTTCAGACCGAAGCGCGTGCTGCGCCTTCGCAGATCGATCTGCATGTTCATCTGACCGGCAAGAAGAGCGTTCAGGATCAGGAAACCCTCGGCATCCTCGGCGTCAATCTGATTTATGGCGCGCTGATGTATCATCAGGATCCGGAATTGCTGCTACCGACCCTGATGGATGGATTGCGCCACCACTTGCTCGAAATCGACATGATTGATTTTTCCGGGCCGGCATTCGAACAGGTCGATAACCGCCTCATGGCACTGCGACTGGTTGAGCACGGCATGACCCGCGGCGCCATGTTCAATGCCGATGGTCACATCGTCCACCCGGCCGATCTACTGTACAAGAAAGCCGTACTGATCCAGCGCAGTCGTTTCAATCCGCCAACCCTGTTGAATATGGATATGCTCGATTGCGCGCAAAAGGTATTTCAGCAGGAAAATAATTTACAGCCGGACGACCTGGTCGTCATTTCCGAAATGACACTGCATAACCTGAAGGCGGGAGAAGATATCGATGCCAACGATTTTCTCAGCCGTGCGGATATCCTGTGCGCACTGGGCAAGCATGTGTTGATTTCGAATATGGGTGAATACTACCGGCTTGCGGATTATCTGTTTCGCTATACCCGGCTGCCGATGTCGCTCGTGCTCGGCATTCCTACGCTAACGGATATTTTTGACGAACGCTATTACGAGGATTTACCGGGTGGAATTCTCGAAGCCTTTGGTCGACTGTTTCGATATCGCTTGCGATTGTATGTATCACCATCGATAGGAAAAGACGGGTCCTTGATCACTGCCGATCATTTCGAGCCACAACGCCATTTGCGACATCTGTATGAATATCTGTATGACAACGGGTTGATTTCAGCACTGAACTCAGTCAATCAGGATTATCTGTGTATACATTCACCAGAAGTGCTCGAACAAATCCGGCAAGGCGGAAGTGAGTGGGAAAGCCAGGTACCGGAACCGGTACGAGAGGTGATCCGGTCGCATCATTTATACCGTAAAAACTGAGTTTCTGACGATCTTTTGACCGCTACGGAACTCCCGCACAGCGTTAGCAAGCGTCTAGACGGGTTTTCAAAAAAATGTCTGGATCCAATGATAAAACCTCTTGTAAAACCGTATAAACCTAGCTAGAATCGCGCACCTCTGATGCGGGGTGGAGCAGCTTGGTAGCTCGTCGGGCTCATAACCCGA
>JANTFI010000054.1 GCA_024763505.1 Gammaproteobacteria bacterium | reverse complement strand
TTGCATCATCAATTCGAGCGCCCACACAAATTGTCTAATCAATTATTAAAGATCATACCCCCAGGGAACTCCCAGGGCCTGCCTCTCAACAGGGGCGGAAATTATAGTGAAATGACAGGACCTGTCAATGACTATTCAGGCGATTTCAAAAAAATCTGTAATCGCTTCAATTACGCTTTTCGTTATCTGAATCGGACAGAAAAACCAGGATCTTCGGCTTTCTTCGCATCAACGAGGCGCGCATTGTATAGCCTTTTAATAGTGGGTCAATGACTTTTTCCGTTTTCCAGAAAAAAAGATTTTACTGACCAATTTTCCATCAAGAGACTCCAGACTTACTCTGACCGGCAGACAATAAAAAACCCCGTATTTCAGGGGCTTGGCGTCACTGGAATGCGTAAAACGCTAGAACGGAATGTCGTCAAATCCATCATCGGCCGGCGGCGCGTCGAATTGTGATGAGGCTGCTGGTTTTGGTGCAGACTGGGTAGGCGCTTGCTGAGGCTTGTTAAAGTTAGCTGTGCCGCCCGATGCATCCGGCCGACCGCCAAGCATTTGCATCTCGTTGGCGACGATTTCGGTGGTGTAACGATCCTGACCATCCTGGCCCTGCCACTTGCGCGTCTGGATTTTTCCTTCGAAATAAACCTGCTGGCCTTTCTTCAGATATTGTGCGGCAATCTCGGCTAATTTGCCGAAGATGACAATGCGATGCCATTCGGCTTTTTCGACATTTTCACCCGTGTTTTTATCCTTCCATACTTCATTGGTTACGACAGAAAGATTCACCACAGCGCTGCCGTTGGCGGTGTACTTGACTTCAGGGTCTCTGCCCAGCGTGCCGACGATAATTGCTTTGTTGATACCTCTTGCCATGATAATCCCCTGAAAGTTTGATTGAGTCAGCAGCACTCAAACGTGCTGCGCAAAGATTGTGTACAGTCTACACAGATCGATCCATCTTATCGACTGACCGCCCGCTGAAATTTGAGAACCCCAGTTCTAAAAAGCCGCAAAAAACTGACTGCTAAACCGCGACAGATCCTGCTCCAGTAATTGATTGATGCCTGCTGCCGCCTTGCGGCCTCCACCTGTGTCGAACTGGCGACATAATTCATCTGCGCCGGACTTGTTATCCAGAGGCGCTCGAACACTTACGCGGTAACAACCTTCACCACACTGCACCAGCACTGCATGGGCACGAGAAGTATGATCGCGTGCGAGTTCATTGGAAAACACGCCATTGACACGGCGCGACCAGGGCTCATCCGGCAGGATGTAAATCGCACCGTTGCTGCGCTCTTCAAAAGCCTGTAAAGCGTGTGTTTTGGCAAGGTCCTGCTGGTATGCCTGTTGCAACCGCTGATAATTTTCGGTATGGATAAAATCAAGCGGATTCTCAAAGGGCTGCACCGCCCGGAACAAGTCGGCCGGATGATAAATCAGGTCGTCCACGGTGAAACCATAACCATTGTAATTCAGGCAGGTTCCCAGCAATTTCAGCGCTTCGCGGTCTTCACGGCTGATACCATGTTGGTCCGCAAGATTTTCGGCCGAATCATACAGGTTATCGCCGTACGTGCCGGTCAAGGCCCACAAAAATTGCGCCTGATTAAGATAATCATTGATAATCAGGCTGGTGCAGGTATTGCTATCGGTATCGATATGCAGTTCCAGCAGTGGCGATTCGAGCAAATCACCCGGGTAATGATGATCGGCGTAGAAAACGCTGGCTCCCGCTTCCAGCGCGGCTAGCACACCGTCACGGTTTTTATCGAATGAGATGTCCAGAGCAGTGATTTCATCACTATCGCAGGGTTTGATTCGCGCAAACAGGTTGATTTCTCGCTTGATGCCAGTAACCAGCGTCGTTTCAGCAGGTGTTTGCAAACGCAATTGTTGCAGTGCGCAGATGCCATCGGCATCACCGTTGAATAAATCGTATCGAGTCATAATAGCCAGACGAAAACTAAAACGCGTTATTCTAAAGTGATTTGACCGGTTTAGCGAGATGGGATCGACAAAACCAGCGGTCCGCTCCGGTTAAGCGGAGCGGACGAATCCGGTTCGACTTGCGATTATTCGACCAGAATATCCTGACTATTGTTTTTAAAAATTGAATGACCGATTCCCTTGACCGAGACAATATCTCCCGGTTTTTCAAAAGCACCGTTCTTGATCCGAAAATCAACAATGGCAGCAGCTTTTTTGACCCCGATGCCTTTCAGCGCATCGGCAATCTGCTCGGCAGAAGCTTGATTGATATTGACCGGACTGGCAAAAACAGGCAGCCCCAGAGAGAGTGTGATGATGACGAGATGAATGATTTTCATAAATTGATCTCCTTGTTTTCAATTCCTGTTGAAGTTTCCTTTGTTTCCATATCAGGCATGGCCTGAATTCTGATAGTACGCTTTCGGCCAGGGAATGCAAGCGTCGATTCAACGCGCAAGCAGGCCGTTGAATGCGCTATCGTCAAAAAGTTTTTTATCGATTTTCAGATAGGCCACCCGATCGTCAGGATACACAGTCACTTCCTGAACTCCGGCAATCCGCGATGCCTGCAACCGAAATTGCTCGACAGCCGATTCATCCATGTCGCTGAGAGAGACAATTCTGGAAGTCACGGCTTTTGGTTTTTTCATGAAAAAAGCCAATAGCCACCAGATCGCAACTACGCCTGCCAACTCGGCAAAAGCCGCCCGGTGTTCGGAATAACCCAGCATGGCACCGCCGAGCAAGCCGCCACTGAACGCGCCCAGAAACTGTGCGCTGGAAAACAGCCCCATAGCCGTGCCCTTCAAATCAGCCGGAGAAATCTTGGCCACCAGCGATGGCATCGAGGCTTCGAGGAAGTTGAACCCGGAAAAAAACAGCACCAGCATGGCGAATAACGCGGTATAGCCATCCAGCAAGAACATGCCGGCTTCTGCCATAATCACCAGTAGAATGCCAAGCAGGAACATCGGCTTCATCTTGCGGTTTTTTTCCGCCACGATAATCATCGGCAGCATGATCAAGATTGAAATCAGAAACACGGCGAGGTAGGTTTTCCAATGCTGCTCCACCACGACATTAAGCTCATCGCGCAACACCAGTGGGAAGATTACAAAGGTGGCAGAAAGCACCATATGCAAGACAAACACACCGAAATCCAGTCGTAGCAATTCGCGGTTTTTCATCACTGGAATCATGTCCGCCACCGATAGCTGGGCATCCCGATGAAATTTTTGCTGCTGCGGATTGGGCGTCAGAAACAAAATGATGACGATACTGATAATTGCCAGTAGCGCAGTCATCCAGAAAATACCGGAAATACCGAATTCAGCCGCCAGTACCGGCCCGAGTATCATCGAAACCATGAATGCCAGACCGATCGACATGCCGATCGACGCCATCATGCGGATACGCATCTCTTCTCGAGACAAATCAGCCGCCAACGCCATCACCACGGCGGCAATCGCGCCCATACCCTGCAGCGCCCGCCCGGCAATAATCTGATGGATGGAGTCCGCCATTGCGGCGACTGCGCTGCCGGTACAAAACAGCAACAGCCCGAGCACAATCATTTTTTTACGACCAATGCGATCCGACAAAAAACCGAACGGCAACTGGAACATGCCCTGGGTCAAGCCGTAAATACCAATAGCCAGGCCAATCAGTAATGGCGTAGCTCCTGCATAATCGCTGGCATATAACGAAAAAACCGGCAAGATCATGAACAGACCGATCATACGAAAGGCATACACCAGTGCGAGGGAAATAGCGGCCAGTTTTTCGGTTTTGAGCATTTTCTTGACGGGCATTGAGCCTAAAAAGATCAGCATATTAACACATTCCGAAAAAGCAAAGCAGATACCGATTATGCTGAGCCGGGCTCTGATTATGACCGCTTGCAGGTACGCCCGGGTTCCGACTACAGACAGTACCCGCCCTTCCACGCGAATCGTCGGTTCGGAAGTTGGGTCGGGTATGCCCGTAACTGAAACATTCACTCCTGAAAGTGCTAGAATACCGCGTTTTTTGACGAAGATGACAGCATGAGCTCGATCACCATTCGCGGTGCGCGCACCCACAATCTGAAAAATATCGATGTCGAATTGCCGCGCGACAAACTGATCGTGATTACCGGGCTTTCCGGCTCGGGCAAATCTTCACTCGCTTTCGATACTATATTCGCCGAAGGCCAGCGTCGCTACGTCGAATCGCTGTCCACCTATGCCCGGCAATTTCTGTCGGTGATGGAAAAACCTGACATCGACCATATCGAGGGTTTGTCACCGGCGATCTCGATCGAACAGAAAACCACTTCGCATAATCCGCGCTCGACCGTCGGCACCATCACCGAAATCTATGATTACCTGCGTCTACTGTTCGCCCGTGCCGGTACGCCACGCTGCCCCGAACACGACATCACGCTGGAAGCCAACACCGTCAGCCAGATGGTTGACCAGGTGATGGAACTGTCGCCGGATTATCGCCTGATGTTGCTCGCACCGATTGTCAGCAATCGCAAGGGCGAGCACGTGCAATTACTCGAATCCCTGCAGCGGCAAGGCTTTTTACGCGCCCGCATCGATGGTGAAATTTACGAACTGGATGATCCACCAACGCTCGATCTTCGCAAGAAACACAGCATCGATGTAGTGGTCGATCGCTTCCGGGTACGCGAAGATATCAAGCTGCGGCTGGCTGAATCCTTCGAAACCGCGCTAGCGATGACCGACGGCATCGCCCGTGTCGCCTCGATGAATGCGGATGACGACTTTGCAGAAATCACCTTTTCCGCCAATTTCGCCTGCCCGGTTTGCGGCTATGCCCTGACCGAACTCGAACCGCGTCTGTTTTCCTTCAACAGCCCCCAGGGCGCTTGCCCGGAATGCGATGGCATTGGCACGATGCAATTTTTCGATGAAGATCTGGTGGTCAAGTCGCCCGACCTGAGTCTCGCCGCCGGTGCGATCCGCGGCTGGGACCGGCGCAATGGTTATTACTTCCAGATGCTGAAATCGCTGGCCGATCATTTTGGCTTCGATCTCGACACACCGTTTCAAAAATTACCAAAGAAGATTCGCAACGCCATCCTGCACGGCAGTAAAGAGGATATTAAATTCACCTTCAGCAATGAGCGCGGCGACCACCGCGAACAAATCCATCCGTTTGAAGGCATTTTGCCAAATATGAAACGCCGCTACCGCGACACCGACTCCTCCGTAGTGCGAGAAGAATTGGCCAAGTTTCTCACCGATGCGCCCTGCCCCAGTTGTCATGGGCAGCGCCTCAACAAGGCGGCGCGGCATGTATTCATAGATAACATCAACCTGCCACATATTGTCGATCTGCCGATTGGCGAAGCACTGCATTATTTCAATTCACTGACAATCGCCGGTAGCAAGGGCAAGATCGCCGAAAAAATCACCAAGGAAATCAAGGAACGGCTGAGCTTTCTGGTCAATGTCGGGCTGGATTATCTGAATCTCAGCCGCAGCGCAGAGACCCTGTCCGGCGGCGAAGCGCAGCGTATTCGTCTGGCCAGCCAGATCGGTGCCGGACTGGTTGGTGTGATGTATATCCTCGACGAACCTTCGATCGGCCTGCATCAGCGCGACAATGACCGTCTGCTCAATACGCTGAATTTCCTGCGTGACCTCGGCAACACCGTGATCGTGGTCGAACACGATGAAGATGCGATTGAGGCGGCCGACCATATCATCGATATTGGCCCCGGCGCCGGGGTGCACGGTGGCGAAGTAATCGCGGTCGGCACTGCAAAACAAATCGCCAAAAATCCGAAGTCGTTGACCGGGCAGTATCTCAGCGGCAAAAAATCGATTGAAGTACCGCAAACCCGCACCGAATATGACAAAAAACGCGTCATCCGCATCGAAAAGGCGCAGGGCAATAATCTCAAATCAGTAACGCTGGAATTACCGGTCGGCCTGTTCAGTTGTATCACTGGAGTTTCTGGATCGGGTAAATCCACGCTGATCAATGAAACCCTGTATAAGCTGGCGGCGATCGAAATCAATGGCAGCGCCTTGCACCCGGCCACGCATGGCCAGGTCAGCGGGCTGGAGCATTTCGACAAGGTCATCGACATCAACCAGAGTCCGATCGGGCGCACGCCGCGCTCGAATCCTGCAACTTATACCGGTTTGTTTACACCGATTCGTGAATTATATGCTGGCACGCAGGAGGCACGCTCGCGCGGCTACAAGCCGGGACGTTTCAGCTTTAACGTCAAGGGCGGGCGCTGTGAAGCCTGTCAGGGCGATGGTGTGAAAAAGGTCGAAATGCACTTCCTGCCGGATGTCTATGTCACCTGCGATGTGTGCAAGGGCAAGCGCTACAACCGCGAAACGCTGGATATTCTTTATAAAGGTAAGAATATTCATCAGGTGCTGGAAATGACAGTGGAAGATGCAGTCGAATTCTTCAAGGCGATTCCGGTGCTCAAGCGCAAACTCGATACGCTGATGGATGTTGGTCTCAGTTACATCACACTGGGACAGAATGCGACCACGCTATCCGGCGGTGAGGCACAGCGCATCAAGCTGTCGCGCGAATTATCCAAACGCGACACCGGCAAGACATTGTATATTCTGGATGAACCGACCACAGGTCTGCACTTTCACGATATAGAACAATTGCTTACGGTACTGCACCGCTTGCGCGACCACGGCAATACCATCGCCGTGATCGAGCATAACCTGCATGTCATAAAAACCGCAGACTGGCTGATTGATCTCGGTCCAGAAGGTGGCGACAAGGGTGGCGAGATTATTGCCACCGGCACACCCGAACAAGTCGCCCGGGTGAAAAAATCCTATACCGGCCAATACCTGAAACCGTTGCTCGAAAACTAGATACATATCAAAGCGTTGCCGATCGATTCATGGCAAGCTGAAAAAAACCAAAAGGATAATTCAATGACCAAAAAGATTACCTGTTTCAAAGCCTATGATGCACGCGGCAAGGTGCCGGGCGAATTGAATGAAGACATCGCCTATCGCGTGGGCCGTGCCTATGCGACCTATCTCAAACCAGCGCGGGTTGCGGTCGGTCGAGATGTGCGACTGACCAGCGAATCACTGTTCAGCGCGTTGACCGATGGCTTGCGCGACAGTGGCGTGGAAGTGCTCGACCTGGGCGTCTGCGGCACCGAGCAAGTCTATTTCGCGGCGTTTCATCTGTCGCTGGATGGCGGTATCATGATTACCGCCAGTCATAATCCGGTCGATTACAATGGCTTCAAGTTTGTGCGTGAAAATGCCCGCCCGATCAGTGGCGACAGTGGTCTGGAGGATATCCGTATACTGGCCGAGCAGGATAATTTCGCCCCGGTCGAACAGCGTGGTGAAATGGTCTTGACCGATTTATCGGATGCCTATATCGAGCACTTGCTGTCGTATCTGAAATCCATCGATACACTGGAGCCATTCAAAATTGTTTGCAACAATGGCAATGGCGTCGCTGCCCCTGTGGTTGATTTGCTCGAGCAGAAACTACCGTTTAAATTCATCAAAATCCAGCATGAGCCAGATGGAAATTTCCCTAATGGCGTACCCAACCCTCTACTGCCGGAAGGTCGCAGCGCCACCATTGAAGCGATAAAGCAGCATCAGGCCGATTTCGGCATCGCCTGGGATGGCGATTTCGACCGCTGCTTTCTGTTCGACAGCGAAGGACGGTTTATTGAAGGTTATTACATCGTGGGCTTGCTCGGTGCACAAATGTTGCAGCAGCATCCAGGAGAGAAAATCGTGCACGACCCCCGGTTGATCTGGAACACACAGGAAATGGCGAGGCAAAATGGTGGCATTGCCGTGCAAAGCAAGGCTGGACATGCCTTTATCAAGGAAAAGATGCGTGAAGTGAATGCCATTTATGGTGGTGAAATGAGTGCACACCATTTCTTCAGAGATTTCGGATATTGCGACAGCGGCATGATTCCGTGGCTGCTGATAGCCGAGATGATGTCCCAAAAGGGCAAGAGTCTGGCGCAACTGGTGGATGAGCGAATCGCAGCATTCCCGGTCAGTGGAGAAATCAACATGACTGTATCCGATGCCGGTAAAGTGCTGGATGCCGTGCTCGAATTCTTTAAAGGCGAAACTTACGACTTCGATGATACCGACGGCATCGGCCTGAATTTTTCCGACTGGCGTTTTAATATTCGAAGCTCCAACACCGAGCCGCTACTGCGGCTGAATGTCGAATCGCGTGGCGATATCGCATTGATGGAACAAAAGCGTGACTTGCTGGTCAATTTGATCCGGCAAAACAGTTGAACCTCTTTCGCGGCTTCAGTCCCGTACTATACAAGGTTGCTTCTGCCACATTCTGCGCTAGGCTAGCGCTCCTTATTTCAGCGGTTTACACAGTATGTCCTTTAAAAACAATTGCTACGTCGGACTCGACAATGATCTTTATGGTGGTATGACATCTGTCGGCAAAATTATAAGAGACGCACAGGTTTTCGGTTTGCTGGACGAAGCGGAAACCTGTGAAGGCTGGAAACTTTCTCGCTTCGACGCTTTACTGGTGCAAGTGGATGCCGAATGGGACAAATACGCCTGTATGGTCAGCCAATTACCAGATGACCTGTTTCAACGACATCAAAAAATTCATGGTGAAGCGCTTACACGCGCCAAAGCGGCTGGCTGGAGCGGACAGGTAGAAACCGGGCCAGAATCCTGAAATAATCTTTTTTCCTTGTTTGGTTTCAGCCACAAAAAAGGCCGGTTGAACCGGCCTTTTTCTAGAGCGAATTAGAATTAATCTGCTGGGCGATCCAGCAGTTCTACATAAGCCATCGGCGCTTTGTCACCGGAACGATAGCCGCATTTCAGAATACGCATATATCCGCCCGGGCGCTCCTTGTAACGAGGGCCGAGATCGGCAAATAATTTACCAACCATATTTTTGTCACGAAGACGGCTGAATGCAAGACGACGGTTTGCGACGCTGTCTTCCTTCGCCAGAGTTATCAGGGGTTCTGCTACCCGACGCAACTCTTTTGCCTTGGGTAAAGTGGTTTTGATTACTTCGTGTTCAAACAAGGAGGCCGCCATGTTCTTGAACATGGCTTTTCGATGAGAACTGTTACGGCTCAGTTGACGACCGCTTTTACGATGACGCATTTTTTTTAAACCTCAATAATTAACTGGCTAACTTACTGTCCGTTTCAATATTGGGAGGCGGCCAGTTCTCCAGGCGCATACCCAGTGACAACCCGTAGGATGCCAGCACGTCTTTGATTTCAGTAAGCGATTTCTTTCCGAGATTCGGCGTTTTGAGCAATTCAACTTCAGTTCGTTGAATCAAATCACCGATGTAATAAATGTTTTCAGCCTTGAGGCAATTGGCAGAACGTACAGTCAGCTCGAGATCATCCACCGGACGCAGCAAGATTGGATCGATCATTGATTCTGGCTCTTCCGGTTCCTCTTCTTCAGATCCTTCAAGATTGACGAAAACAGATAGTTGGTCTTTGAGAATACTACCGGCAATTCGAATCGCTTCTTCCGGATCAACTGTCCCATTAGTTTCGATATCGATAACCAGTTTGTCGAGATTGGTATTTTGCTCGACCCGGGCAGACTCCACCGAATAGGCAACCTTCAGAACGGGTGAAAAGGAAGCGTCGAGTTGCAAATGTCCCAACGCAAGTTCTTCTTCCGACAGTTTTCGAACATTGGCAGGCTTGTAGCCACGGCCTTTAACGACATGCATCTGCATATTGAAGTCAATATCCTTATTCAAATTGGCAATCACGTAATCAGGATTAACAATCTCGATATCGTGATCCAGTTGAATATCGCCTGCAGTGACCGGTCCGGGTCCTTTCCTGGAAAGCGTCAGTGTTGCTTCATCACGGCTGTGCATGACAATACCGACACCTTTCAAGTTGAGCATGATATCAATCACGTCTTCCTGAACACCTTCAATCGAAGTATATTCATGCAAAACGCCTTCGATATTAATATCGACAATGGCACAACCGGGAACTGAAGATAACAGAATCCTGCGTAAGGCATTACCCAGCGTATGGCCAAAACCACGCTCCAACGGTTCGATGGAAACCTTGGCTCGGTAGGTCTCCTGTTCTTCTACTTTCACCTGTTTAGGCTTCAATAGTTCAGACATTTTTAATGATGACATAGGGATTGTTAACTCAGGTTTTATTTAGAGTAAAGTTCCACGACCAGCGACTCGTTAATGTCGGCTGGTAAATCGCTGCGTAAAGGAGCGGATTTGAATTTTCCTTCAAACTTACTTTGGTCTACATCAACCCAGTCTGGAAATCCACCTTGTTCAGCCAATGACATGGCTTCGCCGATACGGGCTTGTTTACGAGCCTTTTCCCGAATGCTGATCACATCATCCGGTTGTACCATGTAAGACGGTATATTGACGGTTTTACCGTTAACCTGAATGGCTTTATGGCTGACCAACTGGCGCGATTCAGCCCGAGTTGAGCCAAAGCCCATTCGATAGACGACATTATCGAGACGTGATTCCAGCAATTGCAAAAGATTTTCACCGGTAGATCCTTTCAATCGGGAAGCTTCCTTGTAGTAATTGCGAAATTGTTTTTCAAGAACGCCATAAGTACGGCGTAATTTTTGCTTCTCACGCAACTGTAAACCATAGTCTGACAACCTAGGTTTACGGGTGCCGGCACCATGCTGGCCCGGTGGATTCTCAATCTTGCATTTGGTATCAAGCGCTCGACGTGCAGATTTCAGGTTTAAATCCACACCTTCGCGGCGCATCAATTTGCATTTTGGTCCGATATATCTTGCCATCTATATTGCCTATACTCGACGTTTTTTCGGTGGACGACAGCCATTATGAGGAATGGGTGTCACATCATCGATTTTGGAAATCTTGAAGCCAATTGCGTTCAGCGAACGCACGGCAGAATCACGTCCGGGACCTGGCCCCTTGACCATCACTTCCAGATTTTTCATACCCATTTCTTGCGCTACCTGGCCGGCGCGTTCCGCTGCTACCTGCGCTGCAAAAGGTGTGGATTTACGCGAACCACGAAAACCGGAACCACCCGCAGTCGCCCAGGAGAGTGTGTTGCCCTGGCGATCGGTAATTGTGATGATGGTATTATTGAACGTAGCATGGATGTGTGCTACGCCATCCGATACATTACGTTTAATTTTCTTTTTTGAACGTGTTGATTTCTCAGCCATGATTAAAACCCATTATCTTTTGATTGGACGACGTGGACCCTTGCGTGTACGTGCATTGGTCTTGGTGCGTTGTCCACGCACCGGCAGGCCGCGACGATGACGTATGCCGCGGTTAGTGCCGAGGTCCATCAAACGTTTGATGTTCATGGAAACTTCACGACGCAAATCACCTTCTGTAGAGAAAGTGTTTATCTGGTCACGAATGGCATCCAGTTGTTGTTCGGTCAGTTCACGAATCTTTGTCGCCGGATCAATACCGGTTTTATCGCAAATCAGTTTTGAACGTGTTTGTCCAATACCGTAGATAGCTTGAAGCGCGATCACCGTATGCTTGTTATCGGGTATATTTACACCTGCAATACGAGCCATAAAAACAAAGTCTCCTGAACTTTAAGAGGATTAAAAAAGGTCGCAGATTCTATCTGACAGACTTTTAAAAATCAATACTGAATAAAACAAAATAAAGCAATTAACCCTGGCGCTGTTTATGACGCGGATCTTTGCAAATAATACGAACTGAACCGTTTCTGCGAATCACTTTACAGTTCTTGCACATTTTTTTTACGGATGCTCTTACTTTCATGACAACACCTTTAATTAGCGGACAACGCCACTTTTACCATAACCTTTAAAATTGGATTTTTTCATCAGACTGTCATACTGATGACTCATCAGATGCGCCTGAACCTGTGCCATGAAATCCATCACGACAACAACGATAATCAGCAAGGAAGTACCACCAAAATAAAAGGGCACATTCCAGAATAAAATCAGAAACTCAGGAATCAGACAAACCAGTGTGATGTACAAAGATCCAACCAGTGTCAGACGGGACAGTACACCGTCGATATAATTCGCGGTTTGTTTTCCTGGACGAATACCCGGAATAAAAGCGCCTGATTTTTTCAAATTGTCAGCAGTCTCTTTTGAATTGAAAACCAGTGCTGTATAAAAGAAACAAAAGAATATAATCGCAGCGGCATAAAAAATTACGTACAGCGGTTGTCCTGGTGACAAGGTCGCCGACAAATCCTGCAACCAACGCATTCCTTCCTGTTGTCCGAACCAGCTTCCGAGAGTGGCCGGAAACAAAATAATACTCGAAGCAAAAATCGGCGGTATAACACCCGCCATATTCAACTTCAGCGGTAAATGACTGCTTTGTGCCGCATACATCTTGTTACCCTGTTGACGCTTGGCATAGTTAACGGTAATCCGTCTTTGCCCGCGCTCAACAAACACAACGAACATGGTGACTGCTACAACCCCGATAAAGAGGAATAGCAGTACCAGAGAATTCAACTCTCCGGTACGAACCAACTCGATGGTTCCACCGATTGCCGAGGGCAATCCAGCAACAATACCGGCAAAGATCAGCATCGAAATACCGTTACCAATACCCCGTTCTGTAATCTGCTCACCCAGCCACATCAAAAACAAAGTCCCGGTTACCAGCGTGATCGCCGCAGTAAAAACAAAATTAAAGCCCGGATTTACTACCAGGGCCTGCGAACCGGTTCCCTGACCCTGTAACGCGATTGCGATACCAATCGACTGAAACGATGCCAGTACAACAGTGAAATAACGGGTGTATTGCGTTATTTTGCGTTTACCGGATTCACCCTCTTTTTTGAGCTGCTCGAGTGCGGGTACCGCTACGGTCATTAACTGAATAATAATGGACGCTGAAATATAGGGCATCACACCGAGAGCAAAAATCGACATACGCTCCAGAGCACCACCGGAAAACATGTTAAACATGCCCAGTATGCCGGTCTTTTGCTGATCGAAAATCTGCTGCATAACAGAAATATCGATCCCGGGAACAGGAATGAATGAACCGATTCTAAAGACAATCAACGCACCGATCACAAAAAAGATGCGTCGTCTTAATTCACTCAGGCTTCCACCCGACAAGCTGTTTGCAAGCTGTGATGCAGAGGAGGACACTAGTCTTCTACCTTACCACCGGCTGCTTCAATGGCGACTTTGGCACCTTTGGATGCCTTGATGCCTTTCAGGGTGACAGCTTTTGAAATTTCACCAGAAGCAAACACCTTGGCCTGACGGCTGTGAGCCGGTATCACGTTGGCTTGGATCAATGCATCCAGATCAATAACATCGACTTCCAGTGCTGCCAGCTCATTCAAACGAACCTCGGCAGAAAAGCGGGATTTACGTGCAGTAAAACCGAATTTAGGCAACCGACGCTGCAAAGGCATTTGTCCGCCTTCAAAACCGACTTTGGTTTGTCCGCCTGAACGGGATTTTTGACCCTTGTGACCACGGCCACAGGTTTTACCCAGACCAGAACCGATACCACGACCTACACGTTTTGCGACCTTGGTAGATCCGGCAGCAGGTTTAATCGTATTTAAATACATTATGCTTCCTCGACACTGAGCATGTAATGAATCTTGTTGATCATGCCACGGTTTTCCGGTGTATCGATGACTTCTACAGTCTGATGCATGCGACGGATACCGAGACCTGCTGCACAAGCTTTATGTGAAGCCAGTCGACCATTCAGACTTTTGACCAGTTTTACACTGATTGTCTTGTTCGCTTTTGCCATGATATTAACCTGTTATTTCTTCAACTGTTTTGCCGCGCTTGGCAGCAATCATTTCAGGGGTTGTCATATCCTGCAGACCGCGGATCGTGGCGCGAACCAGGTTAATAGGATTACGCGAACCGTTACATTTTGCCAGTACATTTCTGACCCCGGCAACTTCAAGTACTGCACGCATCGCACCACCAGCGATAACGCCCGTGCCTTCTGAGGCAGGCTGCATGTAAACCTTGGCTGCACCATGACGAGCATTAACCGGGTAGTACAAAGTCCCATCGGTGATAGCGACCTTAACCAGATTGGCGCGGGCCTTTTCCATGGCCTTTTGAATGGCTAGCGGAACTTCTCGTGCCTTACCGTAGCCGAAACCGACCTTGCCATTACCGTCGCCGACCACTGTCAAAGCAGTAAATCCGAATTGACGACCACCTTTGACGACCTTGGCAACGCGGTTAACCGCTACCAGCTTTTCCTGTAAATCGTCGTTTGAACCTTGAGCATCTGCCATAGTGCTATCTCTTGTATATCGTTAATTCTAAAATTGGAGTCCGGCTTCACGAGCCGAATCAGCCAGCGCCTTGACCCGACCGTGATATTTGTATCCGGAACGATCAAAGGCAACAGTATCTACACCACAGGCTTTGGCTTTTTCGGCGATCGCTTTGCCAATCGCTACAGCTGCCTCGGTGTTACCGGTATATTTCAAATCTTTGCTGACAGACTTATCCAGCGTAGACACAGCAGCTAAAACCTTACCGTCTTCACCGGAAATAATCTGGGCATAGGTATGACGCGGTGTGCGCAAAATCGTCAAGCGATTTACACCCAGCTCGCGAATCTTGGCGCGAGTCTTGCGAGAGCGTCTGATACGGGATGATTTCTTGTCCATAGCGACCTACTTCTTCTTAGCTTCTTTTCTGATGATTTGTTCATCAGCATATTTAACACCCTTGCCTTTATATGGCTCGGGGGGGCGAAATGCGCGAATTTCAGCACAAACCTGACCTACCTGTTGTTTGTCACAGCCTGAAACCACGATTTCGGTCTGACTCGGTGTTTCGATGGTTATGCCATCCGGCACCGGAAAATCAATCGGGTGTGAAAAGCCGAGAGACAGGTTCAAGACCTTTCCCTTGAGTTGGGTACGATAACCAACACCCACCAGATTGAGTTTTTTCTGAAACCCGTCGGTTACACCAGTAACCACGTTATTGAACAGTGAGCGCATGGTACCTGTCATGGCCATCGAGCCCTTGTTGTCATTGGCTGGCTTGAACTGGACTACATTGTCGGTCTGTTCGAAACTGACATCATCATGAATGGTGACAGAAAGCTCGCCTTTTGGCCCCTTGGCCTTGATCAATTGGCCTTCGATGGTCAGGTTGACCGCGGCCGGCAAATCGACCGGTTTTTTTGCAATTCTGGACATGATCTAACCCTAAACTACCGTACAGATAACTTCGCCACCGTTACCGGAAGCCCTGGCCTGCTTTTCTGTCATCATACCTTTGGAGGTAGAGATGATTGCAATACCAAGACCACCATTGACCGATGGTAATTCATCTTTGGATTTAAAAATTCTCAGTCCAGGGCGGCTGACCCGTTTAATCTGATCGATTACCGGCTTGCCCTGGAAATACTTAAGTTCTATCGTCAACTCTTTTTTAACCTCTCCGGAAACAGAGAAATCGCTGACATAGCCTTCATCTTTAAGCACCTGGGCAATACTTACCTTTTGCTTGGAGGAAGGCATGGTTACATTAACTTTTTCCGCTTTTTGCGCATTGCGGATGCGGGTTAACATATCAGAAACTGGATCTTGCAAACTCATAACCGTACTCTCTTACCAACTCGCCTTGACCAGGCCGGGAACATCGCCACGCATGGCTGCTTCACGCAGCTTGATACGACTCAAACCAAACTTTCTGTAATAACCGTGCGGACGACCCGTCACATTACAACGATTGTGTTTACGCACTGATGCAGAATCACGAGGTAATCTTGCCAGTTTTTCCACGGCTGCCATTTTGTCATCAAAAGGCGTTTCCGGATTACTGATCAATGCTTTTAAAGCAGCGCGTTTTTCAGCGTGTTTCGCAACCAGTTTGCTGCGCTTAACTTCCCGCTGTACCATCGAAGTCTTGGCCATAAATCGTTACCGTTTCCTAATTCTTGAAAGGGAAGTTGAACGCAGACAATAGCGCACGTCCTTCTTCGTCATTAGCAGCCGACGTAGTAATTGAAATATTCAATCCACGCAGCTTGTCAATCTTGTCATAGTCAATTTCCGGGAATACAATCTGCTCGGTCAATCCCAGGTTATAATTGCCGCGACCATCAAATGCCTTGCCACTCATTCCGCGAAAATCGCGGATACGTGGAATCGCAAAATTGATCAAACGATCAAGGAATTCATACATGCGATCCTTACGCAAGGTCACCATACAACCGACCGGCATGTTTTCACGGATCTTGAATCCGGCAACCGCTTTACGGGCCATCGTCACAACGACTTTCTGGCCTGTAATCTGTTCCATATCGCGAACCGCATTCTCGATCACTTTCTTGTCGCCGGCGGCTTCGCCCAGACCCATATTAACCGTAACCTTGGTTACTTTCGGAATCTGCATGGCAGAGTCAAACTTGAATTGATCCTGCAACTGCTGCTTTACCGTTTCACGGTAGAATTTTTCTAATCTAGTCATGATTGTTACCGTTAAACATCAATTACTTCATCGTTAGACTTGAAGTATCGCACTTTGCGATCATCGTCTAGCGTTTTAAAACCAACACGATCACCCTTCTCAGTAGCCGGGTTGAAGATCATGACATTAGACTGATGAATCGGTGATTCCTGATCGATAATGCCGCCCTGGGTACCGGTGTTCGGGTTGCCCTTGACGTGCTTTTTGATCATGTTCACGTTTTCTACCAGCAGGCGATTCTCATCGATACGCTTGATCACCAGGCCTCGCTGGCCTTTGCTACGACCGGCGATTACAATGACTTCATCGCCTTTTTTTATCTTGTTCATCTGTTTACCTTAAACTCTTAGAGCACTTCAGGTGCAAGTGAAATGATCTTCATGAATTTTTCGCCGCGTAACTCACGAGTTACCGGGCCAAAAATACGGGTACCGATCGGCTGCAGATTGTTATTCAGAATAACCGCTGCATTGCCGTCAAACTTGATCAGGGAACCATCATTTCGACGCACACCCTTGGCAGTACGCACGACTACGGCATTATAAACTTCACCTTTCTTGACCTTGCCACGCGGTATCGCATCCTTGATGCTCACCTTGATGATGTCACCAATTCGCGCATAGCGGCGCTTGGAACCGCCAAGTACCTTGATACACATCATCTTGCGAGCACCACTGTTATCGGCAGCAGTCAAAACTGTTTGCATTTGAATCATAATAAAACCCTGTCAATCTCGCCTGTTAGCTCGCTTTTTCAACTACCTTGACCAGTGTCCACGACTTGGTTTTGGACAAAGGACGACATTCTGTGATCTGAACCGTATCACCGGCAGAACATTCATTATTGGCATCGTGCACATGCAGCTTCGTTGATTTCTTTACGAATTTTCCGTATAGCGGATGCTTGACCTTACGCTCAATCAGCACTGTGATGGTTTTATCCATTCGATCGCTGATCACGGATCCGGTCTGGGTTCTCAATACTTTTTCTTCGCTACTCATGATCATTTACCGTCGCTGTTGGCACTGGCCTTGCGTTTTTCAGTCATTACCGTTTTAACGCGCGCAATATTCTTGCGAACCTTACTGAACTGGTCAGAACGGGCACCCTGTCCAATTGCATTTTGCATACGCAGATTGAACTGCTCTTTGACCAGTGCTGTGAGTTCGTCACGTAGTTCCTGGTCTGATTTTGAACATAATTCTTTCGCGTCCATTACATCACCTGCCTGATAACAAAATTGGTTTTGAAAGGAAGTTTGGCAGCAGCAAGCTTGAATGCCTGGCGCGCAATCTCTTCAGAGACGCCTTCCATTTCATACAGCATCTTACCGGGCTGAATCTTGCAGACCCAATATTCGACATTACCTTTACCTTTACCCATCCGAACCTCGAGAGGCTTCTTGGAAATCGGTACATCAGGAAATACCCGAATCCAGATT
>JANTFI010000053.1 GCA_024763505.1 Gammaproteobacteria bacterium | reverse complement strand
AGACCGGCTGCCAGCCGCACCATTTCCTTGATCGCATCGATGGTGTGGGGCTGATTATTTTCGACCTGGGCGACCACCATGTGGAAGCTGTTGGAACCCAGATCGATCGCGGCCAGTTGCCGTTTGATATTTATCATGCGAAAAGCCGGTTAACGGTTGCGGTTTTTACGACTGTAACTCTTGTATTTGAGGGTTTTATGGGCGCGTGCGGTTTTACTGCGTTTATTCGCCAGCGCGACCATTTTTTCCTGTGCACATACCGCTTCTTCATCATCGCTATGTCGCTGAGTGTAGTGGCCATCGCTGTGTAACTCCCAGGCGGAACAGGTATCGTTGAGGCAGGCATTGAGAATGGTGCGGCATTCTTCGCGGTGCATTTCATCTTCTACCGGTGCGATGACTTCGACCCGGTGCTCCAGATTTCGCGTCATCAAATCAGCCGAGCCGATGTAAAATTCTTCTTCACCACCATTGCGAAAATAATAGATCCGGCTGTGTTCCAGAAATCGTCCCACGATACTGATGACTGAAATATTATCCGACAAGCCTTTGATTCCGGGCCGGATGCGACAAGTGTCACGGATAATCAATTCGATTTTGACCCCGGCTTGCGAAGCTTGATACAGCGCGCGACAAATATCCTTGTCTTCCAGTGCATTGGCCTTGAAGCGGATCAACCCCTGCGATTTGTTTTTATGATGCTTGATTTCCCGATTGATTTTGCCCAGCAAGGCTGCCTTGAGCACCTTCGGTGCAGGCAGAATCTTCAGATAATTGCGTTTTGGGGTAAACCCGGTGGTCAGGAAATTAAACAATTCGGTGACATCCCGACCGATCTCTTCGTCACAGGTCAGTAACCCGACATCGGTGTACAGGCGAGCGGTGCCGGCGTGATAATTGCCCGTTCCCAGATGAACATAACGGCGCAGACCGGAGTAATCCTTGCGTACTACCAGGATGACCTTACAGTGGGTTTTCAGCCCGACCACGCCATAGGTGACGTGAATGCCGGCTTCTTCCAGCCGGTTGGCCCAGCGCATATTGGCAGCTTCGTCAAAACGCGCCTGCAATTCGACTACCACCGCAACCTGCTTGCCGTTTTGCGCGGCGCTGATCAGATAGTCGATGATGCGGGTATCCTGCGAAGTACGGTACAGCGTCATCTTGATTGCATGCACCTTCGGGTCCTGACTGGCTTCCTTGAGAAACCGGGTCACGCTGGTGGCGAAGGATTCGTAAGGGTGTTGCAGAAAAATCGAACCGGCATCGCGGATCGCATAAAACACGTTTTGCGCGGCGCGCAGTTTGACGTGATCGATCGGATGATGCGGCGGATAATGCAGTGCCGGCTTGTTAATTTCGACCAGTTCCCATAAATCGCGCATCGACAGCATACCATCGCCGGTAAAGGTGTCGCGGTCGTCGGACAAACCCAGTTCGGCTGCCAGCATGCCTCGCCTTACGACATCCATCGAGGCGTTGACGGTCAGTCGTACCACAGTCGCGAACTTGCGGTTGCGGATTTCAGACTCGATACTGGCCAGCAAGTCATCCGCTTTTTCGGTCGAGGTGCCGACATTGATATTTCGCACGACCCGAAACAATTCGCAAGCCACCACCTGCATGCGTGGAAACAACAGGTCGAGGTTGTTGGCCATGACATCTTCGAGCAACACATATTTATCACTGTCTTTATCGCTGTCGTTCAGGCGAATGAACCTCTTGATGTCAGAACCGCCACTGGGCACCTTGACGCGTGCCAGCAAGTTATCATCGTCGTCCCGATAACGTAATGTGACTAGCAGATTCAAGGAAAAATTGGAGATAAAAGGAAACGGGTGCGCCGGGTCGACTGATTGCGGGGTGACCAGCGGAAAGATATTCTGCAGGTAATATTCACGCAGCTGGGATTGCTCTTCCAGCTCCAGATCCTGATAGTTACAAATCAGAATATCGTGTTCGGCCAATCTCTCCCGTAACTGCCGGTAGATATCATAGACCCGGTCTTCCAGTTCGGTGACGATGGCATAGCTTTGGTCGATTTGCTGCTGCGGGGTACGGCCATCGATCGACAGGGTCGTTACCTGAGCACCGATCTGTTGCTTCAGGCCGCCGATGCGCTTCATAAAGAATTCATCGATATTGGAACTGACAATGGCCAGAAACTTGATTCGTTCGAGTAAAGGCGTTTGCTCGACTTCGGCCAGCGCCAGCACCCGTCGGTTGAATTCCAGCCAGGAAAATTCGCGATTCAGATAATATTGCGGGTCATCCAGGTCGAAGCTTTCCTGCGGCACCGCCTCCAGCGCAGCAGAGTGATTTTCAGGCAAGGTTGCTGCATCGAGCGGTTTGTTTTTTCGGTTCAAAGCCATGGTTAAGTCCTTACGTTGTCAGCCGGGTCTGGGTTACACTGAACACCTTTTTTGCGCCATCATTTCCTGCGATCGGCAAAATGGCTTTATAGCCTAACAAATTACAGGATTTTTTCATTATTTTTCATGATCATGAATGATAATTCTCAAGTAAATACTCAATTGATGCTGAGTCTGGAGATGTTAATCATCGCCTGTGTAATCGGCATATTTTTGATCATTTTTCTAAACCGCCACAAACTCCGGCAAGCCTGGAAATCGATGCGCATGCATTATTGCCTCAATCATCTCGGCCTGGATCAGATTTATGATCTTTATTTCGACGATGGGTTGGGGGGCCAGTTTCGGGTCGACCGGTTGCTGCTGCGTCATCAGGGCATCACTTTGCTGGTGTACAAAAATTACTCCGGACGGATCTTTTGTGCCGACCACATTGATGAGTGGACCCAGATGCTGGGGCAGAAAAGTTACCCGTTTCGCAATCCACTGTTTGAGTTGAATGCCCAGATCAAGACCCTGCAGGCCCGGTATCCCGACATTTCGGTCAATGGTTATCTGTTTTTCGATCACAGCGCCGAATTTCCCAAAGGGCATCCGCAACAGGTGATTCATACCAGTCATATTCCGTCAGAGCTGGAGCGTAACCATCGCCACCAGGTCAAACCGGAGGTCATGGATGTGTGGCGTGAGTTGCAACAATGCGCCAGGGCACAGAAAAGTACTGGAATTGCGACCAATGAGTCTGGGCCATATAAACCGTAATGTAATCCAGCTGGCGCTGGCGCAAGCCTTGATGATGTCCGTCAACACACTGTTGTTGACGGCTTCTGCCATCATTGGCTTTGAACTGGCGGACAACAAGGCACTGGCCACCTTGCCTCTGGCAATCCAGTTTTTGTCGACCATGCTGGCCACTATACCAGCCTCGCTGTTGATGAAACGCATCGGTCGACGCAGTGGATTTATCACCGCTTCGATACTCGGTCTGGCGGGTAGCCTGCTGGCTATGATGGCTATTTACCAACACTCTTTTACACTGTTTTGCCTGGCGACAATCTGGTTCGGTGTATACACCGGTTTTGGCAATTACTTTCGCTTTGTCGCTACCGAAGTGGTTCCACCAGAGCATAGCAATACCGCAATATCCTATGTACTGGCCGGCGGTGTGCTGGCTGCAGTCATCGGTCCGAATCTTGCCAATTTCAGCCAGCATATTTTTGACCTTGCCTACCTCGGCAGCTTTATCGCCGTGTTTTTGCTGTATGCTCTCAATCTGTTCAATATAATTACCATCCAGTTGCCGCGTCCGGCTAATGTGGCGATTGACGCCTATGCTCGCACCTTGCCGGAAATTATTCGTCAGCCGGTTTTCATGGTCGCCATGCTGTCGGCAACGATTGGTTTTAGCATGATGTCGTTACTGATGACCGCTACCCCGCTGGCGATGAAACATGAACAGCTCGCCTTTGGCGAAGTCGCTTTCGTTATCCAATGGCATGTGCTGGGGATGTTTGCACCGTCTTTTTTTACCGGCCATCTGATCAACCGCTATGGCGTAGAGCGGATCATATTTTTCGGCGGTCTGCTGATGCTCGGCTGTATTGCAATCAACCTGTACGGTGTTTCGGTGTGGCATTTCTGGCTGGCTTTGCTGCTTTTGGGGGTAGGCTGGAATTTCATGTTCATTGGCGGCACAACCCTGCTCACTCGTAGTTATAACGAAGCGGAAAAAGCCAAGACTCAGGCGATCAATGATTTTGTGGTGTTTACTGCGGTCACTCTGGCTTCGCTCGGTGCCGGGGTATTGCAATATCAACTCGGCTGGCGCATGGTAAATATCAGTGTCACGCCATTCATTCTGCTGAGTCTTGTGTCGGTTCTCTGGCTTAAAATGCGACCTGTCGCCCCGCCCTGAGTCGAATTAGCGAAGCTTCTGTACTATCGCAGCATTCACCTCGCCCGCAGCCCGATGCCTTTGAGTGTGACAGTCGCGGGCATCTTTAACCATAAAATGTTCGCCGGAGCGACGAAAGCCCAGTCGATGATAAAAACCTTTCAGCCTTTGCATTAACTCGGGGGTACAGGTGGATTGCTCATCCACAATCGGATAGGCTTTCAACGCGACCAGGGTTTGATTCAAGTCGATGATTTGACTCATTCTCTTGAGCATTTCCTGTCCAATACCTTGATTGCGGAACGCTGCCTCGACCCAAAGTTCACCGATAAACACCAGACTACCACAGGGCGTTCTTTCCGATTCATTACGGCTGCAGCATTCAATAAAACACTGGTTATCTCGTAGAATATGATGCCCCAGGTCAGCCATCTCGGCTGAAATACAGTCTAGTAATTCCTGCAACTGCTCGAAATACTGGCGGGCAATCGATAAATCCAGACGGTGCCCGTTCAAACGGGCTACTTCCTGCATATCAGCATGTTCGTCGATCACAAAAGCTCTACCATGAAAATCGATCAAAAACCCGCTGAAAGACTCCAGTTCGGAAGGCTTTAGTGAGAATTCAAACTCCAGTTCGATGGCGGTGTCAGGTGACATGACGCAGTTCACTATATAAGTTAACCCTAATATAAATTACCCAGTACTTGAATCCAGTAATTTTTGCACATTTTACCGCGTATCAGTTACCAAACTGCTCTGAATCGAATCCAGGGATCTGTGTCAATTGGGTTATACTTCGCTATTCATGAACCTGTGCACCCGGATAACTCATGCCTGATTCACCGCTAGCTGTGGTCGCCGGCCCCGAACTGGCTGACTATCATTTCGGATCTGACCACCCATTTGGTCCTTTACGCCAGCAAAACTTTCTGGACGGCATGAAGCGTAGTGGTTTATCCGACAGGGTCGATTTCCTCACACCCAGTCGTTGCGACAAAGCGCGATTGGCCAGCTTTCATGATCCATCCTATATCGACTGGATCAAATCCTGTTCAGATTCGGGTGATGGATACCTCGATCAGGGCGATACACCAGCACGCGCAGGAATTTATTCGGCCGCCTGCACCGTGGTCGGTTCAGTAGTAGACTTGATCGACCGAATAATGCGCAATGAATATCGGCGCGGTTTTGTGCCGATCGCCGGCTTGCATCATGCCTATCGGGATCGTTGCAGCGGCTTTTGCGTATTTAACGATATTGCCATCGCGATCGAACATGTACGCAAGCTATACCACCGGCAGCGCATCCTGTATGTCGATATCGATGCCCATCATGGCGATGGTGTTTTTTACAATTACCAAATTGACCAGGAAGTTTATATTGTGGATTTCCATGAAGATGGACGATATCTCTTCCCGGGTACCGGCACTGCTGATGAAACCGGATCCGGCCCGGCACAAGGCACCAAGATGAATATCCCGATGCCAATGCAGGCCGGTGACGCGGAGTTTGAACAGCAATGGCGTATTGCCGAAGTTTTCATCCGCACCATCGAGCCGGATTTTATCATCCTGCAATGCGGTGCAGACAGTATGCGCGGCGACCCGATTACCCATCTGGCTTATAGCGAGCAATCTTACGCTTTAGCCGCCAGCAGTCTGGCGGCACTGGCCGATGAATTTTGCCAGGGTAAAATGATTGCGCTGGGTGGCGGTGGATACAATCAAAACAATATCGCGCAGGCGTGGCCACGGGTCGTGCGCGCCATGCTGGAATCGAGTTAGCGCACAAGCAGAAAATCGGTACCAAACGTATACTGCGCCAACATCGCCAGACACATCGCAACGATCACAAATCGCAGCAGGCGAGGATGGATGCGCAGCAGGCTGTGACTGCCGGCCCAGGCACCCAGTGCCTGACCCAGCATCATCAGAATACCGGCCGGCCAGGCGATCTTCAACGCTACAAAAAACACCAGCAGTGAAGCGAAATTGGCTGAGAAGTTCAAGGTTTTGGCCACCGCTGTCGCCTCAATCAAATCCATTGCACGCAGCGTCACCGCCGACAAGGCAAAGAAGGAACCGGTACCCGGGCCAAACATGCCATCATAAGCACCAATCAGCGGTGCCACCAGATAACGATATTGCCGATCCGACAAGCGCTGCTTGCGATCGGTAGTGGAAATCTTCGGAGTAAACAGAAAATACAGGGCAATCAGCAGCAGCACCAGCGGAATGATCCGGTTGAGCGCCGAGGTATCGATCCATTGAATCAACACACTACCCGTTGCCGAACCCACAAACGCTGCCAGCATGATGAGTTTGACATCAGCCAGTTTGACTTTTCCCAGACGCAGCATCATCAGCGAAGACATGGCCGTCCCGGCACTACCCTGCAGCTTATTGGTACCCAGCGCATGCAGTGGAGGTACACCGCTGAGTAATAACGCGGGCAGCGTCAGCAATCCTCCACCGCCGGCCAGGGTATCGAGAAAACCGGCCAGGATGGCCACGCCGAATAACATCGCCAGAATCTCCAGCGAAAAACCGGCGATCTCAGCAGGCACGGCCGCTTATCACTGCAAACTCAGGCATCGAACCACTCGCGGCGCAGACGTTCGCGATTGAGCATCAACCATTGCAAAGCGATAATGGTCGCCGCCGATTGCAGCTTGCCCTGCTCCAGCCACTGTGTTGCCTGTGTATAATCCACTGCCTCGACCCGAATATCCTCGAACTCGTCATCCAGCCCGAAAATACCATCCGCGCCTTCGCTGTTGACTCTGGCACAATAAATGGAACACTGTTCGGTGCTACCGCCGGGGCTGACATAAATCTGCATGATTTTTTCCAGTTGCAAAATCGCAAGGCCGGATTCTTCCTGCATTTCGCGCTCGGCCACCTGAGTTTCGCTTTCGCCCGGCTCAATGATGCCGGCGACGATTTCTTTCATCCACGGTGTATCCATCTGGCCGATTCCACCGGGGCGAAACTGTTCGATCAGTACGACTTCATCGCGCAGAGGATCGTAAGGTAAAACCGCAACCGCACTGCCACGCTCGAAGATTTCTCGCGAAAAGCTGGTGGTCCAGCCACCGCTGTATTTTTCATGTTGCAGATCGTATTGTTCAATGCGGAAATATCCATCGAATGCGATCCGATGATTGAGAATCTTCCACTGGTAATTCATGCCTGCTGCCTCAATTGTTCGGTTGCCTGCAACACATCCTGTTCGGTATCGACGCCGATTCCGGGGGGTTCGCAAGCCTGTTCGCTGTGGATCGAGTAGCCGTAATACAAGGCGCGCAATTGCTCCAGCTTTTCCAGATGCTCGAGCGCACAGGGAGGAAGCGAAGCGTAGCGTTTGAGAAAGCCGACCCGATAGGCATACAGCCCGATATGGCCCAGATAATCGGCCTCTTCGCCATCACGCGGATACGGGATCCGGCTGCGGCTGAAATACAGGCAACGCCCCTGCTCGTCCTGCACCAGTTTGACTGCATTCGGGTCGGTTGCCGATGACGCATCGATGGTCTTGTGCAAGGTCGCCATATCGCAGCCGGATGTAGCCAGATTGGTCGCCACCTGGGTCAGATTGGCTGCAGGCATCAGCGGTTCATCGCCCTGCAGGTTGACGATGATGCGGTCATCCTCCCATTGCAATGTGGTGACCACTTCAACGATGCGATCGGTGCCGGTCTGGTGGTCGGAGTCGGTCATGCAGGCTTCACCGCCAAAATCCTGCACGGCCTGCATCACCCGTTCATCATCGGTCGCCACGATAACCGATTGCGCAGCACTGGCACGTGCAGCCCGGTACACCCATTCGATCATCGGCTTATCGAGCAAACTGACCAGCGGCTTGCCGGGCAAGCGGGTCGATGCAAACCGTGCCGGAATGATGATATGGAATGGCGGGCTCATCGCGTGCTCATTGCAGTTTTTCGAGTTCCTCGGCGCTCAGTTCACGCGCTTCTTCCGGCAGCATCACTGGGATACCATCGCGAATCGGGTAGGCCAGTCGCGAGCTGCGCGATAATAGCTGCTGGTTTTTCTTGTCGTAAATCAATGGACCCTTGGTAATCGGGTCGACCAGAATATCGAGTAAATGTTTATCCATGATGAGTCTCTAGCAGGGTTGTCAGGCGTGATTGTAATTCATCCGACAGGGTCAGTTCGAGCGGCACCACCCAGATATTCTGCATCTGCAATGAAGCAGCGATCGAGCGGAGCTTGACCGCATCCTTGTGGGTAACCAGCAAGGGCTGGTCCTGCAAGCCTTTCAGATCATTCGCTTTGAACGGATGATGATCGGCAAACGGGTGCGGCTGAACCTTCAGTCCGGCCGCTGACAGGGCTTCGAAAAACAGGTGCGGAAAACCGATCCCGGCCAGTGCATGCACGTCTTGCCCGGCAAACTGTGTCAGATCCCTGCGCTGATCCGGCTGCAGCAGATTGAAGCATTGCCCCAGCGATTCCTGCACATCGTCACCATCGCGGTCGATCACCAGATCGGCAGATTGCAGACGCGACAGCGGTTCACGCAGCGGCCCGGCTGGCAGGCACCAGCCATTGCCATTGGCCAGATGGCGCTGCACGATGATTTCGATATCGCGCGCCAGCGCGTAATGCTGCAGACCATCATCTGCGACCAGAATGTCGGTTTTTGGGTATTGCTCCAATAAAGCCTCGCCACCACGCACCCGGTCTGCACCTATTGCCAGCGGGCAGCCGCATAATTCGGACAGCATATTGGCTTCATCGCCGGCTCGATCGAGCGTGGCTGCATCGGCCAGCACGGTAATCTCCTGTTCGATGTCGCTTTTATAGCCACGAGACAGGATGCCGGGGTGAAACCCCTGCTGTTGCAGCCACTTGACCAGCGCGACCACGACCGGGGTTTTACCATTGCCACCGAGCGAAATATTGCCGACCACCAGCACCGTTACCGGCAAGGTTGCGGATTTTAAAATGTCTCGGCGATACAGTTGTTTGCGCACCCTGACCAGCAGGCAAAACAGTAGTGATAGCGGCCACAGCAGCAAGGAAACCGGATTGATGCTCCACAGCCAGGCGGCCGGTCGAACTGGTGCCGGGCTAGTCATCAATCAACCGTTTTGGCTATCGTGTTGTTCGCTGAATTGCATCGCATGCAATCGGCCATAGACGCCATCCAGCTCGATCAATTCACGATGAGTGCCGCGCTCGACGATACGACCATCCTGCATCACCAGAATCTGGTCGGCATGCTCGACCGTAGACAGGCGATGCGCGATCACCAGCGTGGTACGGTTGCTCATCAGGTTCTGGATGGCATGCTGGATATGACGTTCCGATTCGGTATCCAGCGCCGAGGTCGCTTCATCCAGAATCAGTACCGGCGCATTCTTCAACAGGGCGCGCGCAATCGCCAGTCGCTGGCGCTGACCACCGGACAGCAACACGCCTTTTTCGCCGACCTGGGTATCCAGCCCCTGCGGCATTTTTTCAATGAATTCCCAGGCGTACGCCTGTTTGGCCGCAGCAATGATTTGCTCATCACTGCAATCGGACAGCATGCCGTAGGCAATATTATTGCGGATGCTGTCGTTAAACAGCCGCACATCCTGCCCGACGTAGGCAATCTGGCAGCGTAAATTTATCAGATCGAGATTACGAATTTCGATCTCATCGAGTCGGATTTCGCCTTCACTATAGTCATACAGTCGCGGCAGCAGGTTGACCAACGTCGATTTACCGCTGCCCGAACGACCGACGATCGCCACGGTCTGATTCGGATAAACTTGAAAGCTGATGTCCTCCAGTACCTTTTCCTGATGCCCGGGATAACGAAAGCCGACCTGACGAAAACTGATTTCCCCTTTCGTGTTCGGCAGCGTTTGATCGCCGCGATCGATTTCATCCGGCTTGTCGAGAAATTCGAACACCGATTCACCGGCCGCAATCCCCTTTTGTATCTTTTGGTTGACCACCGACAGGCTGCGCATCGGCGGGAACAGGCTGGTTAAACCGAATATAAACGAAATAAAATCGCCCGAAGTGATCACGCCCTGCATTGAATCCGAGGTGGCAAAGGCCACGATCATGGCAAAGGATATTGCCACAATCAGTTGAATCAGCGGTGTGCTGACCGCTTGCGCGGTAGTCAGTTTGAGATTGAGCTTGAGATTCTGTCGGTTAATGCGCTCGAATTTTTCACGCTCGAATGCCTCACCACCGAAGATTTTCACCACCCGATTGGAATCGATGACCTCTTGCGCGATATGCGAAACCTCGCCCATTGAACGCTGGATGCGTTTACTCATATCGCGAAAGCGCCCGGATACCTTGACCACGATCAAGAAAACCAGCGGTCCGGCGACCAGAAAGATGGCGGTCAGCTGCCAACTCAGCCACAACAGATACGTCAGCAGCGCAATGATGCGCAAGCTGTCCTGAATCAGTGTGGTCAAGGCCGAAGACACTGATTCCGAAACCTGCTCGATATCGAAAGCAAACTTGGTGGTGATGGCGCCGCTGGAAGCGCGGTCGTATTCTGAAGTGGTCAGCTTGAGTAGTTTATCGAACATCCGCGTGCGCAGATTATTGATCACCTGCCGACCGATAAAGTCCATGCAGTAAGTGCGTACGAAGGAAGCAAACAGGCGCACCACGAAGATCGCGATGATGGCGACCGGAATCAGTTTCAGCACAGTTTCATCACGATTGATGAAACCGTCATCGAGCATCGGCTTCATCAGGTAGGCAAACGCAACTTCGGTCAGTGCAAACACCACCATGCCGAGAATCGCCAGCAGAAAATATCCCTTGTACTGCAGTGCAATCGACACCAAAGCCTTGTACGCGCTTTTGCCGGAAAGATTATGTGCCAGTTGTTGCTGCAAAGGATCCAAGTGGCTGGCCTAGCGGGTCGCTTTGGTGGTGGCGATCGACAAATGCTGCAACCCGATCTGGCCGACCACATCCATCGCCGTCACCAGCGATTGTACCGGCGACTTGGCATCAGACTGGATCACCACCGGCGTTTGCTTGTCGTCACCGGTTGCGCGATAGAGTTCGAGCAACAGCAAGTCGCTGGTCTGGTTTTTCAACCGCTTGCCGTTGATATAGTAAAAGCCCTGCGGGTCGATCATCAGGGTCAGACGCTCTTTTTCCACCGGTTTTTTGGCCGATGCCTCGGGCAGGTCGATCTTCAGTTCGGAAGTGCTGTCGAAAGTGGTCGACACCATAAAGAAGATCAGCAGTAAAAAAACCACATCGATCAGCGGAGTCAGGTTTACCCCGGTATCGTCTTCGGCCTGGCGTGTACGAAATTGCATCTCAATCAGCCGGCGCGTAATCTTGCGGCGAGCGCTCACCATGCAACACTTCAACCAGCTTCATCGCCTCTTGCTCCATGCCGACGATCAATTCATCGATCTTGCGTTTCAGATAGCGATAGAAAATCAGACTCGGGATGGCAATGCTCAAGCCACTTGCGGTGGTAATCAGCGCTTCCGAAATCCCGCCGGCCAGCGTTGCCGGATCTCCGACGCCGACGACGGTAATCGCGGTGAAAACCTTGATCATGCCAATCACCGTACCGAGCAAGCCAAGCAGCGGCGTGATGGTGGAAATCGTACCCAGCGTGTTGAGGTATTTCTCCAGCTCATGGGCGACGAAACGACCGGTTTCCTCGATGCTTTCGCGTACCAGATCGCGTGACAAATGACGATTGACCAACCCGGCGGCAAGTATACGACCTAGCGGCGAGCCTTTTTCGATGGCCAGAATATTACTCTCGGTCAGCTGATCCTTCGAAAGAAGTGTCCAGATACCGGTCATCAGTTTTTCTGGAATGACCTTTTTTCGTTGCAAAGTCCATAAACGCTCGGCCACGATAGCCGCCGCGATCACAGAGCACAGCAGGATCGGATACATCAGCCATCCGCCTGCCTGAACCAGTTCCAGCACATTGATCTCCTGAAATCAAAAATAGGGAATAAAAAATGGATTTCGATGAAACCTGAGCGGCCCGAAAAATCCATGCGGCATGATACTGATAAAGACTGTCGTTGTCAGTACCAGATATACTGTCGACGTTGCCGATAACCGTTGACCCGACAGGACTGCTGATCGCAGCGGACTTCGACCGCTCCATCGGTGGCGGTGTTATACAGCATGGCACCCGTTTGACGATAGCGCGCGACGACCTCGGGTCTCGGAAAACGCCAGCGATTAAGAAAACCGGTGGTGAATATCACATGCCTGGCAGCGACTGCTTCGATAAAAGCCGGAGAAGACGAAGTCAGGCTGCCATGATGCGGTGCCACCAGAACATCAGCCTCCAACTTTGAAGCATAATGCTGCAGCAGACGCCGTTCCTGCTCACGCTCGACATCGCCACTGAGCAGCAACGAGACCGCCCCGAACGAAACCTTTAACACGCAAGAGCGATTATTATCGCGCTCATCGACACGCAGTTTCGTTTGCAGAAACTCGAAACGCACCTTGTCCCAGAACCAGGGCCGGGTGCGATGGCAATCCTGCTGGCCGGTCAACTGTGGCAGACGTACTCCGGTTTCGGCCTGCATGCCGCTGAATATCGGCACGGATCCGAATACCTGCTGCACCGCACGCAAGCCGCCGATATGATCCTGATCGGCGTGGCTGAGCACAATCGCATCGGGGCGCGAAATTCCCTGATGCCGCAGAAATGGCAACACTACCCATTGCCCCAGACTATAGCCGCTGTCGTTGCCTGGCCCGAAATCGTACACCAGACTGTGATGGCGGGTTTGCACCACCACAGATGTGCCCATGCCGACATCCAGCACCGTCATTGTCAGCGCAGCGCGGGTTTTATCCGGTTGCAGAAAAACCAGCAGTGGAACGAACAGCAACAGCATGAAACGCGGAATCAATGGCCCGGGCTGCACGACCAGCAGCAAGCCTAGCAGTAGTAAAATCAACCACCAGACCGACAAGGCGTTGACTGCGATCACTTCAAAGCCGTGCTCGATCAACCAACCCAGATAGTCCATCAGCAAACCAAGCAACTGGTCGAGACCGGCATACAGCCAGCCCAACAGGCGATCCGGCAGCCAGGCCAGTGTCAGCAATAGAAAATTAAATGGAACAATCAACAGGCTGACCCAGGGCACGGCCACCAGATTGGCCAACAGGCTGGCCGGGTGAAGCTGATTGAAAATCACCAGACCGATCGGAATATACAGCAGCGAAAACAGCAACTGTATCAACAGTAATCGCTTGAACCAGCCGTGTCGCGACTGCAGTAGCGAGGCTCCATACACAATCACCAGCAAGGCGTTAAGTGTCAGCCAGAAAGATGCTGAAAGCACCGCCAGCGGCGATACAATCAAAACCAGCATCACCGCAGCGACGGTAGCCTGTAGCAGGTTCAGTGGCAGGCGCAGCAACCGGATGATCAATAGCACGGCCAGCATCATCATCGCGCGTTGTGCAGGTAACGCAAAACCGGAAATAAAGCTGTAGGCCAGCCCGCCACAAAAGGCCGCGAGCATGGCGAAGTCGGGTCTGGGTAATTTCTGTAAACCAGGCAAAAACCGCCACAAGCGGTATCCGGAAAAATAGAAAATGCCCGCGATCAACCCGATATGCAAACCGGACACAGCTATCAGATGGGCCGTTCCGGTCTGTTGCAGCAAGCGGCGGGTTTGTGGGTCCAGTTGACTACGATCTCCGGTCAGCAATGCTTGCAGCAAGCCCCTATGTGCACAGCCCGGGCAATGCAGGTCGATCCAGCGGTTCAAGTCCATCCGCCAGCGATTAATGGAAAAACCGGACTGCGAAACAAGACGATTTTGAGGTGAAGGCAACACGTAACCAGTGGCTTGTATCTGCTGACTGAACAACCAGCGTTCATAATCGAAACCACCGGGATTCTGATAACCATGTGGCGTTTTCAGTTTGACGCGTAATTGCCAGACTTGTCCCGGCTGCAGAGTCTCGGGGGCATTGCGCCAACTCAACCGAATACGCAACGGCAAACGCCCGTTATACCCCTCCAACCGGCTCGGTATTAACTGAAATCGGGTTGATGTAGATCCGGGGCGGGGAATATTTATGACTTCCCCATGTACGACAAGTCTTTTATGATTGACCGATTGAGGCAAGCGATGCTGCAATTGAACGTGCATCGACAGCGTTGCCCATAAAAAGCCGCTAATCAGCATTCCGATCACTCGCAGCTTCGGATTGACCACAGCCAGTAGCACTACGATCGGTAGCAGCAACAACCAGGCGCTGTCGAGCAGCACTGGCGAATAGGCGGCCAGGACGATACCGGACAAAAAGGCGATCCCTGTGAGTAACATTTCCCGATCCCTGATGGAAATTAAAACAGCATGTTTCGCTGGCTGTCCTGACCAATGTAATTGAACCAGGATCGAAACTCAAACCTTGTCATGCCCAGAAAGACGTTGCAAAAAATCATGCCACATCCGGAACGCATCACGGGCAACCGGATGATTCAAAAACTCGGTCCGCGCTTGCAGGACCCGGGGATATGGCATATCAACCGCCGCTCGGTTTCCGGCGCGGTTTCGCTGGGACTTTTCTGCGCCTTCATCCCTGTGCCTTTTCAAATGTTTCTGGCAGCGATCGGTGCAGTTCTGTTTCGGGTCAATATTCTTATCGCGGTTCCAATGGTGTGGATCAGCAACCCGGTCACTATTCCGCCCCTGTTTTATTTCTGCTACAAGGTCGGGGTGTGGATTCTGGGCACCGCCGAGCAGGCATTTGATTTCGAATTATCGTTTGAATGGATGGCCAACGGGTTGCTGCATGTATGGCAACCTTTTCTGCTTGGTTGTCTAGTGGTTGGTTCGATCAGTTCTGTTCTAGGCTACGCTCTGGTGCGTTTGTTATGGCGCTATGAAGTCACCCGCAAGATGAATATACGCGACCGTCGCGGAAATTGAACCCAGAAACAACATGCTGGAGATCCTGACAAGCTGGATGTTTTGGGGAACCTTGTCGGTGAGCCTTATCTTGGGAGGGCTGTTGGGTTATGGCTGCGCCCGGTTGCATCAACAATTTATTACCTATGACTTCCCCTATTGGTTGACCGAGCACCTGTTATGTCCATTGGCTCGTTTGCTGGCAGTTATGGCCATATCTTTGCTGCTGTTCCCCCAATTCTTTCGAGGCAGCGATTTTCCAGCTTTTTCGGCCACCGGGTTCGACCCGTCCGTATGGCCAGAATTGTTCAACATATCCGTCATTGCCGCGCTTGTTTTTTCCTTCCTGCCCGGCCTGAAACATCCATTGCCGGATTTACCCTTGCTCGGATGCGTGGTCACCAGCGTTCTGTTTCACCATCAAGCAGCTCAGCCCGATGCGCAGGCGATGGCAGCCATCCCGCCCTTTCCCGCTGTGCTGTGGGTTCTGTTCTGGCTGTTGATCGTGACCGCTGCCGGGCGTTGGATCAACCCGAGAATAGCCGACTGGATCGATTTGAAATTTCTGCTGAGCGACAGTGAACAACTGGTGCGGGACAGCACCGCGCTGGTGCTGGCGATCCCGGTGATTCTGGCGTACGGTTTGGCCTTGAGCCCGACCTGATCCGGCCGGGACTACGCTTACAGGCGATTTAACTGACCGTCGTGCATTTCCCAGCGATACTGCATGCTGTCGGCAATTTTCAAATCATGGGTCACGATCACCAGCGCGGTTTCGCTGGCAGCGTTTAATTCCAGCATCAATTCCATCATCGCGGCAGCGGTTTTTTCATCCAGATTACCGGTGGGCTCATCGGCCAGAATACAGGCAGGACGTGTCACCAATGCACGCGCCAGCGCGATTCGCTGCCGCTCGCCACCGGATAACTCGGCCGGCTTGTGCGCCCCCCGGTGCTCAAGCCCCACCTGTTGCAATAACTGCATGGCCTGTTCCGTTACCGATTGCGGGTCACAGCGACGGATCAGCAATGGCATCATAATATTTTCCAGCGCGGTAAATTCTGCCAGCAAGTGGTGGAATTGATAAATAAACCCCAGATATCGGTTGCGCAGCGCGCCGAGTTTGCGCTGCGACAGGGTATCGAGTGCCTGCCCCATCACGCAGACACGCCCACTGTTGGCCTGATCGAGCCCGCCAAGCAAATGCAGCAGGGTGCTTTTACCGGCGCCCGATGCGCCGACAATGGCGTGACGTTCGGCCTTGCCGACGCTGAAATCGACTTGCTTGAGCACTTCTACCGACAAATCTCCCTGCTGATAGGTTTTACTCAGGGCAGTCACTTCCAGCACCGTATCACTCATAACTTAAAGCCTCGGCCGGGCGCACTGAAGACGCCTTCAACGCCGGGTAAATCGTCGCGATAATCGACAGCAGGAACGACAATAGCGCGATCTTGACCACATCAGACAATTTCATATCGGACGGTAACTCTGTGATCGGATAGACACCGGTGGGTAAAAACTGAGTATGAAACAATTGTTCCAGCGCAGGTACGATCACATCGATATAGGAGGCAACGGTGACGCCGGCCAACAGCCCGATCAGGGTGCCGATAAATCCGATCATGGTTCCCTGCACCATGAACACGGCCGTTACCGACGCGGGTGACAGCCCCAATGTGCGCAAGATGGCGATATCGGCCTGTTTGTCGGTCACCACCATCACCAACGTCGAAACGATATTGAACGCCGCCACCGCCACGATCAGCGACAATATAATGAACATGACGGTCTTTTCGGTTTGCACAGCCTTAAAATAATTGCTGTGGCGTAGCGTCCAGTCACTGACCCAGTAATCGGTACCCAGCTCTTTTCGCAACTGATAGCGTACCTCGGGTGCCTTGTCCATATCGGCAATCTTCAGTCGAATGCCGCTCATTGCGCCATCCAGCCGGAACAGTTTGGAAGCATCCTCGGCATGAATCAGCGCTGAACTGCGGTCATATTCATAAACGCCGATCTCGAACAAACCGACCACCTTGAATCGCCGCAGCCGCGGTAAGAAACCCAGCGGTGAGACTCTGGATTGGGGCGTAATCATGGTTACCCGGTCACCGGGTACGACATCCAGATTGGAGGCCAGTCCGCTGCCGAGAATAATGCCATATTCACCGGCAACCAGATCTTCGAGTTTGCCAAAAACCATATGTTTATGGATCTCGGATACCTTTGGCTCCTGCGACGGATCGATGCCGCGAATAATCGCGCCACTGACCGAGGCCAGATTTGATAACATCGCCTCGGCATCGACATAGGGTGCCACTCCGATCACTTCCGGATTGGCCTCTACCTTTTTGGCCAGTGAAGGCCAGTCATCCAGTTTGTTATCGTAGGTGGAAACGGTCACATGCGACACCATGCCCAGAATACGTCCCTTCAATTCCTGTTCGAAACCATTCATCACAGACAACACCACAATCAATGCCATCACACCGAGCATGATACCCAGCATCGAAATCAATGAAATAAAGGAAATAAAATGATTGCGGCGGCGGGCACTGGTGTAGCGCAAACCGATAAAAAATTCGACAGGTAATTTCATGGTGGCGCATTAAAACATGAATACCGGTGGTGACCAATATGCATGCGACCGCGAGATCAGATAATAAACGGTTCAGTTGCCGATCAGTTGAGTCATGCTATAGTTATGGTCGAGACTAAAGTTGTTTTCGATACCAATTACAAACAGGCTGATGGAGAAAATAATGCCTTCGTTCCACACATCCCGCCCTTTTCTGATGGCCCTGCTGTTATCCATGACAACAGTTCTTCCTGCATTAGCGATCGCCGACACCCTGAAGATTCCGGGTCATTTCGCTCAAAGCACCTCCGATTTGCCAAAACGCGGGCTAAAAATGGATCAGGTACTGGATCGCTACGGTGAACCGCTGGAGCGTAAACCGACGGTAGGCCAGCCACCGATTACTGAATGGGAATA
>JANTFI010000052.1 GCA_024763505.1 Gammaproteobacteria bacterium | reverse complement strand
AATCACCATCCGATACAGGATCTGTATGTCCGTGAAGTCGTCAAGGATGACAGCGGTATTCATAATGTGACGGTGAAAAAGGTTTTCAGCAATCATGCCGATGCCTATGCGGCCGAATGCAAATTATGATGCTTCGCTGAGTTAATTTTCTGTCGGATTGGTTGCACCAGAATGCTGTTATTGATTGAGCAGGTGTTGAACGGACTACAGCTTGGCTTCATGCTGTTTTTGCTGTCGGCCGGTTTAACGCTGGTGTTCGGGGTGATGAATCTGATCAATCTGGCGCATGGATCGTTCTACATGGTCGGCGCCTATGTCGCTGCAACCATGATTCAGCACGGTAGCGGTTTTGCTCTGGCACTTTTGGTCGCGTTGGCCGCCGCCGCCCTGTGCGGATTGCTGGTCGAGGTGCTGGTACTACGGCACCTTTATCACCGCGATCATCTGGATCAGGTGCTGGCGACCTTCGGACTGATTCTGTTCTTTAACGAATCCACTCGCATGATCTGGGGGCGGCAGCCGCTGTTCATGCAATTACCCGAGTTTCTCTCGGCCAGCGTCGAAATCCTGCCCGGCGTGCCATATCCACTGTACCGGCTGGTGATTATCGGAGTCGGCCTGCTGGTCGCTGTCGGCCTGTATCTGCTGATCAGTCACAGCAGGGTCGGAATGCGGATTCGTGCCGGTGCGAGTAATCGGGACATGATTGCGGCGCTGGGGGTCAATATTCGCTGGCTGTACAGTCTGGTGTTTGCACTGGGCGCTTTGCTGGCCGGTTTTGCCGGGGTGATGGCGGCTCCGCTGTATGCGGTCGAATCCGGCATGGGCGAAAGCATCCTGATTCTGACTTTTGTGGTGATCGTGATCGGCGGAATCGGCTCGGTCAAAGGCGCATTGCTCGGTGCCTTGCTGGTCGGGCTGGTCGATACCCTCGGGCGCGCCTTTTTGCCGCAATTGTTGCAAGGGTTGTTCGACAGCAGCAGCGCCAACAGCGTGGCGGCTTCACTGTCTTCGATGGGTATCTATCTGTTAATGGTGCTGGTGCTGGCGATCCGCCCACGTGGCCTGTTTCCGGCATGACGGCATGGAGTTCGCAATGAGTCGTCGGGTGATGTGGATCCTGGCAGGCGGCGGCTTGCTGCTGCTGGCACTTCCCTGGCTGGCGCAGGCGATGGATGAAAGTTATCTCACGACAACGGTCACCCGGGTCATGATTCTGGCCATTGCCGCAGTCAGTCTGGACCTGATTGTCGGTTATGGCGCGATGGTCAGTTTCGGACATGCCGCTTTCTTCGGGCTGGGTGCCTATGTCGCCGCGATATTGAGTCATCACTTCCATCTGGGGGATGCGCTGCTCGGTTTGCCCTACGGCATCGGCGGCAGTAATGAACTGTTGCTGGTGATGCTGCTGGCGATGCTGGTGGCCGCTGTGGTCGCCGCATTGACCGGCTTGATCAGCCTGCGCACCCAGGGCATCCATTTCATCATGATTACGCTGGCGTTTGCGCAAATGCTGTTTTATCTGTTTGTGTCGCTCGATGTCTACGGTGGTGAAGACGGGCTGGTGATGTCGGGGCGCAACCATTTGCCCGGCATCGATACCGCCGATGACAACCAGTTTTACTATGTCTGCCTGTTGGCCTTGCTGCTGTATGTTTTTCTGGCCCGGCGTCTGGTGAATTCTCCGTTCGGGCGGGTGATTCGCGGCAGCAAGAGCAATCCGCGGCGGATGCAGGCGCTGGGCTACCAGACTTACTGGTACCGTCTGGTCGCCTATGTCATCGCCGCCACCGGCGCGGCGCTGGCCGGTGTGCTGATGGCGAACATGAACGAGTTTGTCGATCCGGGTCTGTTTTCCTGGCAATTGTCCGGTGAATTGCTGGTGATGGTGATTCTCGGTGGGCTGGGGACGATTTACGGTGCGGTGATCGGCGCCAGCGTATTCTTGTTGCTGGAAATTTTGCTGTCCGCCTATACCGAGCACTGGATGTTTTTTCTCGGGCCGTTTCTGGTGCTGGTGGTGATTTATGCCCGCCACGGCTTGTTCGGCTTGCTGCAAAACAGGGCGAGACGCAATGACTGAGCCGGTTTTGCAAACACGGGATTTATCCAAATCCTACGCTGGCTTGCAGGCCAATCGAAATATCCACCTGCAATTGCAGCGCGGCGAAATCCATGCGCTGATCGGCCCCAACGGTGCGGGCAAATCGACGCTGATTGGCCAACTGGCCGGAGAAATCAAACCGACCAGCGGCCAGATTTTTTTCAAGGGGCGGGATATCACCACCAGCGCGGGCCATGCACGGGCTCACCTGGGCTTGTCGCGCTCGTTTCAGGTGACTTCGGTATTCGATGATATGACCGTACTGGAAAATCTAGCGCTGGCGGTGCAGGCGCATGACCGCCACAGTTTTCGCTTTTTCTCGCGGGTCAGTCAAAATCGTCGATTCAACCGACCGGCCTGTGAGCTGGCCCGGCAGTTCGGGCTGGAGCAATACCATGCGGTGCTGGCGGGTGAGCTGGGTCATGGTGAAAAACGCCAGCTTGAAATCGCGATGACGCTGGCCGGCAATCCCGAAGTGATACTGCTCGATGAACCGATGGCTGGTATCGGGCCGGGTGGTACGGCCGAATTGATCCGCTTGCTGGATGGCCTGCGCGGTCAGGTCAGCATGTTGCTGGTGGAGCATGATGTGCAGGCGGTTTTTGCGCTGGCCGACCGTATCTCGGTGCTGGTTTATGGCGAAATCATCGCCACCGGCAGCGTGGAAGAAATCCGCGCCAACCCGCAGGTGCAGCAGGCCTATCTGGGGGACGCATGCTGAGGCTGCAGCAAGTGCATGCCGGTTATGGCGGCAGTGAAGTACTGTCCGGTGTCGATCTGCTTTTGCGCGAAGGTGAAGTGGTGACGCTGCTAGGCCGAAACGGCATGGGGAAAAGCACCACCATTCACTGCATTATGGGGCAACTGGCCTGTCGTTCGGGCAGTATCGTGTTCGATGGCTGCGAGCTGAATGACTTGCCGGCGTTCCGCCGCGCGCGTCTGGGTATCGGCTGGGTGCCCGAAGAACGTCATATTTTCCCGAACCTGTCGGTGCAGGAAAATCTGCAGGTGGCCGCAGCCAATTTTGCGTCGGCACAACAACCGTGGACTCTGCAGCGGGTTTACCAATTGTTTCCCCGGCTGCAGGAGCGGGTGCAGCATGCCGGTAACCAGCTTTCCGGTGGCGAGCAGCAAATGCTGGCAATCGCCCGGGCGCTGATGATCAACCCGCGGCTGCTGATACTGGATGAAGCCACAGAGGGGTTGGCACCGTTGATTCGACAGGAAATCTGGCGCGTTATCGAGCAATTGAAACAGCAGGGCCTGTCGATCTTGATCGTCGATAAGCATATCAAGACCTTGCTGCAACTGGCTGACCGCTATTACCTGATGGAAAAAGGGCAGGTCGTTTCCAGCGGCGAAGCCAGCCAATTGGCGCAGGATGCCGGGCTGCAGGCGCGCTATCTCGGGGTTTGAGCGGGCATGGAGTTTCAGATCGATTCACTTTGCGAGCATCAATATAATAATCGCGCGGCAGTGCCGGAGCATCCAGCCTTTCTTGAAAGCTGGCGCGAGCGCAGTGAAAAGTTTCGTCATAAAGCCGAGGGTATTTATGATCTGGCCTATGCCGGGCATCCGCGTTGCCGACTGGATCTTTTTCCTGTGGCGGGCAAAAGCCCGGCTCCGTTGCATGTATTTATTCATGGCGGATACTGGCAAGCGCTGGACAAGCAATCGTTCAGTTATCTGGCCGAGCCGATCCATCAAAACGGCGAGTGTGCCGCGATCCTGAATTACGGACTCTGTCCCGAATTTTCCATCATCCAGATCATGCAGCAGATTCGTCAGGCGATCACCTGGCTGATGGCGCATGCTGCTGACTATGGCGCCGATGCCGGGCGCATGCAGATCAGCGGGCATTCGGCCGGTGGCCACTTGCTGGCCGGGTTGCTTTGCGCCGGTGAGGCTGGTGAAAGCGAGTTCGATGTGTCAGCAATCCGCCAACTGAATGCGATCAGCGGCCTGTTTGACTTGACGCCACTGCTGCAAACCTCGATCAATCGTGCGCTACAGCTGGATGCGGCATCCGCGCGAACGGCCAGCCCGTTGTTCTGTCCGCTGCGCGCCGATATTTCAGGCATCCGCATGAATCTGCTGGTGGGCGAACTGGAAAGTGAAGCCTATCACGGGCAAACCCGCCAACTGGCGCAAAGCTGGCAAACCGCGCTTGATATCCGGCGATTTGAACTGGCGGGCTGCCATCATTTTTCGATTGTCGATGCTTTCTTTGCATCGTCCATCTGGAAAAGAAAATAAGCAAGTGCTAATATGTCGGGCTTTGTCGCGCATCGGGCGCGGCTTAAAACGCCTTTTTTGCATGAGTCAGAGTTAATCCATGAATATCATCATTCCCAAAGAAATCCAGATCGGTGAAAAGCGGGTCGCCGGAACGCCGGATACCACGGAGAAGCTGGTGAAAAAAGGTTTTCGGGTACTAGTGGAAAGTAATGCCGGCGCACATGCCAGTTATTCAGACGAAGCCTACCGCGAAGCGGGAGCCGAAATTGTAACCGATGCCAAGGCGCTGTATGCCCAGGCCGGCATTATTCTGAAGGTGCGTGCGCCACAAATGAATCCCGACACCCAGGTCGATGAGTTGGATTTGATTCCCGCTGGTGCCTTGCTGATCTGTTTTCTGTGGCCTGCGCAAAATCCGCAATTACTCGAGCGTCTGGCCGCCAAGGGCGTCGATGCGATGTCGATGGATGCCGTGCCCCGGCTGTCGCGTGCACAAAAACTCGATGCCCTGAGTTCAATGGCGAATATCGCAGGTTACCGCGCGGTGATCGAGGCTTCCAATCATTTCGGGCGATTCTTCTCTGGCCAGATTACCGCTGCTGGCAAAGTGCCACCGGCCAAGGTGCTGGTGATTGGCGCAGGCGTTGCAGGTCTGGCTGCGATCGGTACGGCCAAATCACTGGGTGCGATCGTGCGCGCCTTCGATACCCGCCCCGAAGTGAAAGAACAGATTCAGAGTATGGATGCCGAATTTCTGGAACTCGACTTCGACGAAGACGGTTCCGGCAGCGGCGGTTATGCCAAGGTGATGAGCAAGGAATTCATCGAGGCCGAGATGGCACTGTTTGCCGAGCAGGCCAAAGAAGTGGATATTATCATCACCACCGCCTTGATTCCGGGAAAACCGGCACCCAAACTGATTACCGCCGACATGGTGCGCTCGATGAAGGCAGGCAGTGTGATTGTCGATCTGGCCGCTGAACAGGGTGGTAACTGCGAGTTGACCCAGCCGCACAAAGTCGTGGAAGAACATGCTGTGCAGATTATCGGCTATACCGATCTGCCGAGCCGCTTGCCGGCCCAGGCCAGCCAATTGTACGGCTCTAACCTGTTGAATATGCTGGATGAATTGATGCAGCATTGTGAAGGTGAAACGATTTGCCTGGACTTCGAGGATGAAGTGATCCGCGGTGCAACCGTGGTCAAGGCCGGTGAAATTACCTGGCCGCCACCACCGATCGAGGTGGCGGCACGTCCATCGGCTTACAGTGAACAACCGGTGCCCGAGGCACATGTCGAACCGGATGAGGATGTAGAGCCGTCGGTGCTGCGTAAGGCTCTATCGATGCTGGTGCCAATCGGTATTGGCGCGGTCCTGCTGTTTTCTCTCGGAGCGGTCGCGCCGCCTGCGTTCATGGGACACTTCACCGTGTTTATTCTGTCCTGTTTCATCGGTTATATGGTGATCTGGAATGTCACACCGTCGCTGCATACCCCGTTGATGAGCGTCACTAATGCGATCAGCAGCATTATCATTATCGGTGCCCTGTTGCAAGTGTCTTCGCAAAGCAACCTGATCATGGGGCTTTCGGCTCTGGCCATTCTGGTGGCCTCGATCAATATCGTAGGCGGTTTTGCCGTGACCCAGCGCATGCTGAAAATGTTTGGAGAATGATATGTCGACCGGTCTTGTAAACGCGATCTATCTCGGCGCTGCGATTCTTTTTATTCTGGCCCTGTCGGGGCTATCCAGTAACGAGAATGCCAAACGCGGCAATCTGTATGGCATGCTGGGCATGGCGCTGGCGATTATTGCCACCGTGTTCAGCGATGCGGTAACCAGTTATTGGGTGATCGTGATCTGTATCATTCCCGGCGCAATTCTCGGGCTGGTGCTGGCGCGCAAGGTAAAGATGACGCAAATGCCGCAACTGGTGGCGATCCTGCACAGTGTGGTCGGTCTGGCCGCGGTCAGTGTCGGTTATGCGACCTATCTTGACCCCGAGATGCATTTCGTCGGTACCGAGAAAACCATCCACGACCTGGAGGTGTACATCGGTATCTACATCGGCGCGCTGACCTTTTCCGGTTCGGTGATTGCCTTCGGCAAACTCAGTGCGCTGATCACCAGCAAGCCGGTGCTGTTGCCGGCGCGGCATACCATCAACCTGATTATGCTGCTGGTGGTGATTTATTACGGTGTTGAATTCGTCAATGCCGAATCCCTGCAGCAAGCCTGGTTTCCATTGACAGTGATGACCGTGATCGCGCTGATCTTCGGCGTGCATATGGTGATTGCCATCGGCGGAGCCGACATGCCGGTGGTAATTTCAATGCTCAACTCGTATTCCGGCTGGGCAGCGGCGGCGACTGGTTTCATGCTGACCAACGACTTGCTGATCGTAACCGGGGCATTGGTCGGTAGTTCTGGCGCGATCCTCAGCTACATCATGTGCCGTGCGATGAATCGCAATTTTTTCAGTGTAATCTCCGGTGGTTTCGGAACCACCAGCAGCAGTTCCAGTGCAGCAGTGGCCGAGGTCGGCGAAGTACATGCCACCACGGTTGAAGAAGTGGCGCAGTTACTGCTCGACGCGAAAAAGGTCATGATTGTGCCGGGCTATGGTATGGCGATGGCTCAGGCGCAACGCGCAGTGTCAGATGTCACACGTATCCTGATGGGCAAGGGTGTGCATGTGATCTTTGGAATTCACCCGGTGGCCGGGCGCATGCCGGGACATATGAATGTATTGCTGGCGGAAGCCAAGGTGCCCTACGATATCGTATTCGAAATGGAAGAAGTCAATGATGACTTTCCGAATGTCGATGTAACGCTGGTGATCGGTGCCAATGACACGGTTAACCCGGCTGCGCTGGAAGACCCGGGCAGCCCGATTTCCGGCATGCCGGTGCTCGAAGTCTGGAAGAGCAAGACCGTGGTCGTGCTCAAGCGCGGCATGGCAACCGGCTATGCCGGCGTCGATAACCCGCTGTTCTACAAAGACAATACGCGCATGTTGTTCGGCGATGCCAAAACCAATATGGATGAACTGGTCAAGGCACTGAGCTGATCCCGCTCTGCCCGGCATGGCGTCGGGCAGGGTAATAAATTTCGTTGCACCCCTGCCAACCGCTATACTCTGCACAAGGATTCTTTCAGAGAGCGGTATGCTAATCTTTTTACCCTCGGCAGTTCGCCGGTTTCAGTGGTTCATACTGGTTGTTGTTACGCTGTTGATGTCTGCTTTGCTGCGGGCTGACTCCCACCCCTTTGAACGTAAAAAGGTTTTACTGGTGAACTCTTATCATCAGGGATATGACTGGAGCGACGGTATTTCCCGTGGTGTTCACCAGATACTCGACCCGCAAGGCGTGCAGGTTCGCGAAATCTGGATGGATACCAAGCGTAACACTTCCGAAGCGTTCAAGAAGCAGGCGGCGCTGAAGGCTCGAGAGATCATCGAAGATTGGCAACCGGATCTGGTCATTGCCGCTGATGACAATGCCAGTAAATATCTGATTGTGCCATATTATCTGGGCAGCGAGTTGCCGGTTCTGTTTTGTGGCATCAACTGGGATGCTTCCGTGTATGGATATCCAGCCCCAAATGTGACCGGCATGGTCGAGATTTCCCTGGTCAAACCGCTGTTGCAGGAGTTACGTCAATTTGCTCGCGGCGATCGTGTCGGTGTTTTGACCGGTACAGTGCTCTCGGATGTCAAGAATGTCGCCAATTTCAAGCGCAAGCTGGGCATCGATTTCAAGCGCGAATCCTATGCGCTGGATTTTGCGCAGTGGAAAAAGCAGTTTATCGAATTGCAGCAACAGGTGGATATCCTGCTGCTGGAAAACAGCCGTGGCATACTCGACTGGGATAATGATCAGGCAAAGGCGCATGTGCTGGAATATACACGTATCCCGACCGGTTCGACCCAGCCGGGGATGGTACCATTCAGTTTGCTCAGCTATTCGCAGATTCCCGAAGAACAGGGCGAATATGTCGCTACGCTGGCACTGCGGATTTTCGCTGGCGCTAAACCTGCCGACATTCCGCTGGTCACCAATCAGCAAGCCCAGGTCTGGGCTAATCTAAAGATCGCCGAAAAGCTTGGGGTCGTGTTCCCATTGTCATTGCTGAAAAATGCTCAGGTCTATCGCTAAGTGGTTGCGTCTGCATCCGGTATGAATCTCTCTACCAAAATCAATAGCTTTCTACTGGTTTTTCTGGTCAGCGCAGTATTGCTGACAGTCGGTGCCGGCACGCTGGTTATCAACAGTATTGTTTACCAGCTGAACCAGCGCTTTCTGACCATTACCCTGAATGACAGCCTGGAAAAGATTGAAGAGGATTACGCCGTGTTGAAAGCACTGGGGCTTGATCAGGTACCGGCTTATGTCAAAAAAAGTCGCATGGATTTGCAACAGTTGATTGAACAACAGGCCGGGTTGGAGGGTGAGCAAGTAATTATACTTGAAGCAGATTCTGCAAATCATCCGGGCTTTGAGATGGATCCGTCCCTGAAACAGAAAATTCTGGATTCGAAAAAGGGGGTACAGACATTCGACGTCAATGGAACGACCTACTTCGGAGTGTATGACAGCTTTGCCCCCTTTGGCTGGACGATACTGGTGGTGCTGGATGAAGCCATAATTTTTGCCAAGCGCGATGAATATGTCAAAAGCATGCTATGGCTCGCGCTGGTCGTGATTATTCTGGCGATGATGGTTGGCTGGCGTTTTGGCAAGAGTTTGTCCGAGCGTATCGAAAAAACCCTCGAGATGGTTGAAGAAACCGGCCGGGGAGACTTGTCGAGAAGATTGCGTCTACGCCAGCCGAATGACGAAATCGGAAAGTTGCAGGCAGGTATCAACCGTATGGTTGAAGCCCTGCAGCTCAAAACAGCTCAGCAGCAGCAAACCAATAAGGCACTGAAAGACAGTGAACAGTACAACCGGATGCTGTTTGAGCAATCGCCGACCGGTCTGGCATTGACCGACATGCAGGGTCGTTTGCTGGATGCCAACCCGGCTTTTGCCGAGATTATCGGTTATACGGTGGAGCAGGTGAAAGAGCTGACTGACCGGGATATCACCCCCGCAAAATACGAACAGCAGGAACAGCAGCAACTGCAAAGACTGAAACAGCATGGCCGCTATGGCCCCTATGATAAAGAATACCGACACCGCAATGGACAATTGATTCCGGTTCGGCTTTCCGGCCTGATCATCGAGCGGGATGGCGAACCTTTTATCTGGTCGAGCATTGAAAATATCCAGCAGCAAAAAGAGTCCGAAAAATTGCGCGCCCGCTTGATGAGCATTCTCGAATCAACCCCCGATTTTGTCGGCATGGCCACACGTGGCGGACAGTTGCAATATCTGAACAAGGCCGCCCTGCAGATGCTGGGTGTGAAAAAAGTCGAAGCGCTGGGTGAGCAGACGTTTATGGATTTGCTCACCGAGTCGAGCGTACACACGGTGCTCGAGCAAGCCATCCCCTATGCGATGGAGCAGGATGCCTGGTCGGGCGAGTGTGAACTGCACTTGCCCACGGGTGACAATATTCCGCTGCTGCTGGTGCTGATCGTGCATTTGTCCGATGAGGGTGAAATCGAATATCTGTCGGTGGTGGGACGTGACATCAGCGAGATCCGGCAAGCTCGACAGGCACTGATACTCAAACGTGATCACCTCGAAGAACTGGTCAAGGAGCGCACCCGCTCGCTGGAATTTGCCAATCGGGAACTGGAAGCCTTTTCCTATTCGGTCTCACATGATTTGCGCACCCCTTTGCGCGGCATCGATGGCTTTAGCCATGCCTTGCTGGATGATTATGGTGAGATATTGGATGAAACCGCACAGGATTACCTCAACCGGATCCGCCGTGCGGCCCAGCAAATGGGAGGGATTATCGATGCCATGCTCGAACTGGCTCGAGTCAACCGTCATCCACTTCAACTGGAAACGGTTTCACTCGATCAGTTGGCGCGAGAAGCGGTACAGCGCTTGCACGATCTGGAACCCGCACGTTCGCTGGAAATCGTAATCGCGTCCGGCATAGAAGTGCAGGGCGATGAACATATATTACGGATTGTGCTGGAAAACCTGATTGGCAATGCCTGGAAATATACAGCACAGAAAAAGGTCGCCTACATCGAATTTGGCTCTACGACGCGCGCTGGCGAAAACGTCTATTTTGTCCGTGATAACGGTGCTGGTTTTAATATGAAATATGCCGACAAGCTGTTTGGCGCATTCCAGCGCTTGCATGGCGCTGAATTTGATGGCAAGGGGATCGGCCTGGCCACTGTGCAACGCTGTATCCGGCGTCTGGGCGGCCGGGTATGGGGTCGCGGCGAAGAAGGCAAGGGCGCCGAATTTCTGTTTACGCTGGGAGATGAGGCGGAGTCGACTCCATCCAGTGAATCATGAATTCCACGATTTGATCCGCTTGGTTGAGATCGAGCCGGGGAATGTCACAGTCAATTTCCTGATCACAGGCCAGTGCGATGATGTTTGGTTCTTGCGGAAACAGCAGTGGTTTGCCCAGATTCGGTCGATGCAATTCGATTCGAGAAAGAGCCCGCTCATGGCGGAATCCTTCGACCAGCACCAGATCGAGTTCGGCGAGGTTAAGTTTGTTGACCTGCTCCGCCAGCAGCGGCTCGGCCGGCGGGGTATTTTCTTCGATCAAAGCACTGCGAAAGCGCGAGGTCAGCAAGGTTTGGCTGGACCCGGCATGGTGTAATTCATAACTGTCCTTGCCCGGTTGGTCGATTTCGAAATCATGATGGGAATGTTTAATCACGGCCAATCGCAACCCCCGTTCCTTCAAGCGTGGAATAAGCTGCAGCAACAAGGTTGTTTTTCCGGTTCCGCTAAAGGCGGCGAAGCCGAGTATATGTGGAAGCTTTCTGCTTTTCATCCAGTGATTATAACATTGCCCTTACACGCAGGCATAAAAAAGCCCGGCTTGAGCCGGGCTTTTTAGCAACGTAAGAAGTCCGGAATCAGTTGCGAATTCGCAATTCTACCCGTCGATTCTGCGCGCGACCTTCGGCACTGTCATTACTCGCAGCCGGTTCTGTGTCGCCAAAACCACGAGCGGTTAAACGATTTGCGTCGACACCACGGTTGACCAGATAGGCCTTGACCGCTTCGGCACGTTTTTGCGACAACTTGAGGTTGTTCAGGGTGTCACCAGTGTTATCGGTATGCCCGGCGATGGTGACCATCAGCTCCGGATTTTGTATCAGGTTTTCTGCCGAGGTGTTCAAACGGGAGTAGGAAGAGACATTGATTACGTCCGAACCGGTCTTGAATGTAACACCTTCGAGTTGGATGATTTCTTTGACCTTCTCTTCAGCTGGTTCCTGTTTTGCCAGGTCTTTTGGCGCTTCAATTGTCACAGGCATCGGTTTTTCTACCACCGCTTTCATCGGCTTTTCATCTTCCGCCGCTTTCATTGGCGTTGTTTCTGTCATGGCTTTCACCGGCTTTTTTTCCATGGGCTGATCTTTCGATGCACAGATCCCGACATCCGGTTTGCCATAGATCACGCATTCGCCATGGCCGGATTTGACCGTATTGCCATAGCGGTCATGCACCAGCCCGCCATACGCGTACAGGGCACTGCTGGAAAGTGAGGTAGTCAGCAGCACCAGGCCGCCAACAAGATTCGTTGTAGTTTGGTTCATATCGATTCCTGGTAAGATTGATCAGGCCTTAATTATAAATCTATCTGCCGGGCCAGGAACGCTGTCATCTGTGAACAAATGTTAACTCTGCCTCAAGCCTTGCCGGAGACGGCTGCTGCATCCTGCAGTTTTGCGGCGGCGCAACGCATGGCAGGATTCTGGCAGGGGCGCTGTGCGGTTTTCCACCACATCGGATTGCTCAGGGTTTGCAGACTCTGATTGTGGTCGGTGTAACTGAATTTTCGCGAACTGGTATCCAGAAATCCCCAACTGCGATGGCTGGCGCAGTGAATAAACAAGGTCCAGGATTCCTGCCCCGGAGCCAGATTGATTCGATGATAAATGCGCCCGCTGATCAGGTTCATGCTTCCGGCCGATAACCGGCGCTTGACCAGTTGGTCGGGATGCTTGCGGTCTCCGAGCCGGGTTTCTTCATATTCGCCCGACAATACCAACGACAGCGCAGCGCGCCACGGGTGATTGTGCAGCGCTCGCCCCGGGTCACTGGCCACAAAACGATGTAGATAAACATGGATGCCAAATGGCAATCTCAGCAAATGGTAGCGTTCCAGATAGGGTTGTAGCTGCTCACCGCGAATGACGCGGCAGCGCAGATAGGCACTGAAAGAGAAAAGCATTCGTTGCATCAGAGTCATGGTCTTCACCTGCTTGTTCGAGACTGTGTTAGTCTATGCGCCCTGGTGGCTCACCACGCGAGCCTGACAGAAAATTTTTTTTCCACGGTCTCACTGTCTTTAAAGTGGGCTGATTTCAGAGGAACAGCGATGGATCGAACCGAACGATTTCATATCATCGACCAGATGCTCAATCAGCGGCAGGTGGTAACCCGGCAACAGTTTCTGGATGTGCTGGAGGTATCGCCCGCGACTTTTAAGCGCGATCTGGAATACTTGCGTGACCGCCTCGGTGCGCCGATTGTGTGGGATGCGGCACGCCGGGGCTATTGTTATCAGGCAGGCATGCAGGGCGATGGCCAGCCGGGACAAAGCTGGCAATTGCCCGGTTTATGGTTCAATACCGGCGAGATGCAAGCCTTGCTGACGATGAATGCCTGGCTGGAAAATCTGCAACCGGGGATGCTGTCAGAACATATCAAGCCGTTGCAGGCACGCATCCGCGGATTACTTGATCAGGGTGATCACAGCGTTGAGGAAATCACCCGCCGCATCCGCATTCTGACTCAATCCCGCATTGCCCGCGACAGCGAGTTTTTTCAACTGGTGTCACAAGCGTTGCTGTCTCGCCAGCGGTTGCTAATCCGCCATTTTAATCGCGCCAGCGGGGTCACCAGCGAGCGTGAAATTTCGCCTCAACGGCTCACTTATTACCGCGATAACTGGTATCTCGACAGTTGGTGCCACCAACGCGAGGCGATCCGTAGTTTTGCGGTAGATGCGCTACAGCAGGTGGAGGTCTTGCCTAGACCGGCAATCGATCGAACCGAGCAGGAACTGGATCGTGAACTGGCCAGCGGCTATGGCATTTTTTCCGGCGCCAGTGTGCAGCAGGCGCAGCTGCGTTTTACCCCGGCGCGGGCGCGCTGGGTGGCGCAAGAACAGTGGCATCCGCAACAACAGGCGTATTTCGATGAACAGGGGTATTACTGTCTGACGGTTCCCTACAGCCAGCAACCCGAGCTGCTGATGGATATTCTCAAGCACGGCGCCGAAGTGGAAGTACTAGCTCCGGCAGCCTTGCGCCAGCAGGTGCGCGAGCGTATTGTCGAGATGGTAGCAGTGTATGAAAAAGACGAGGAGCCGGGTGCCTGAGTACGCCTGTCCACAACCTGCTCAAGCGCATTCACGCGCGATCAAGTCGTGAAACGCCTGTTCGATCCGCTCGAAAACCGGCCATCGATCATCCGTAAAAATATGCCGGTTGATTTGTCCCACACGAATTAATTCTGCCCCAGTCCCGCACAGAAAACATTCATCGGCCTGATACAGGTCGTATTCGGTCAGGCTGGTTTGACGGTTTTCGATACCGCAGTCATCGGCCAGTTGCAAAATGCTGTCGCGGGTGATGCCCTGCAGCAAACCATCACTGACCGGTGGCGTCAGTAAAACGCCATCGCGCACGATGAAAATATTATCGACGCTGCCTTCACTGACGAAACCCTGCGTGTTCAGTAGCAGCGCTTCATCCATTCCAGCCTGGCTGGCTTCGATTCGCGCCAGAATGTTGTTCAGGTAATTCAGACTTTTGATGCGGGGGTTCAGGCATTGCGCGGGCAAGCGTCTGGTGCTGGCGATCCAAAGTTTGATTCCTCGCTGCCCGGGCGGCTGATGAATCACGTTCAGGCGGTCGGCGATGATGAAACATTCTGCCTGAGGGCAACTCTGTGGATCGATGCCGAGTGTGCCACGACCGCGGGTGATGACCAGACGCAAATAACCATCCGGTTGGTCATAGCGGGTGATCAATTCCTGTATGGCTTGTTTCATTTGTTCAATAGTCATTGGCAACTGGAGTGCAATGGCATCGGCGGACTGTTGCAGCCGGCGCAAGTGAGAGTCCAGCCGGAACACCTTGCGTTGGTAGAATCGCAAGCCCTCAAAAATGCCATCCCCGTACAGGAGTCCGTGGTCATAGACGGAGATGCTGGCTTCATCGGCGGGAATAATCTGCTGGTTGATCCAGCACAGGGCTTGTGGATTCATGAGGAATAAAGGTCAATAATAGTGACCTATAAGTCTGCCGGATAAGTCGCTATCATGTCAACTATATTGACTTAAATTCAGAATTTCATGAGCGAGCGCGAACAACAATTGAATCAGGCACTGGAAGCGATGTTTTTCGGTTTTCGCAATCTGGTCAAAAAACCGGATCAGGATCTGGCTCGCCGGGGGTATTCGCGCATCCACCACCGGATTCTGTATTTTATCGGCCGTAACCCGCAATGCAGCGTCAATGAGTTATTGAAAATTCTCGGGGTCAGCAAGCAATATCTGAACCGCCCGTTGAAACGCTTGATCGAGGATGGGTTGGTATTGTCACAGATCGACCCGGACGACCGGCGCATACGCCGTCTCGGTTTGAGTGAGGCGGGCGCAGAATGGGAGCATCAGTTGTCCGCTTTGCAGCGCGATCGCTTCGAGCGTGTATTCAGCCAGCTTGGAGAAGAGTCCGAGCAGCACTGGCATAAGGTTATGGCTTTGCTTGCACAGCCGGATGAATGATGGCGGATGTCGGCCCCGGCCAGAAAAGCTGAAGCCTGATACGCAATTGAGCGATAATTTCGTCGAAAATGAGAGAAAAACACTAGAAATTGTTAAACTCAATATAAGTGTTAATTAATATACTTATTTAATCGTGCAAACCGTTTATACTGTCCATTGTTGATTTAAGCGCTTTTCAGGTTGCTGCCCTTTATGGTTAAAAGGCTGTTACAGTTTTCTTACCTCTATCCGAAGTCGGTTTTGTTGTTGCTGGTGGTCATTACGCTACTGGCCGCGCCGGCTTTGCAGCGCCTGCAATTTGATATATCCGCGCAAAGTCTGGTGGTCAAGTCGGATCCGAGCTGGCAACAATACGAGCAGTCACAAAAAGCCTTCGGCGCCGAGTCGACTATTATCATCGTGCTTTCGGATGAGGATTTATTCAATCCGCAAAAACTGCAATCGATCCGTCAGGCGCTGGAGAAATTCAAACAACTGGATTTTGTCACGACCACCAGCAGTCTTTTCGATGTGCCCAATGTGCGGGAGGTCGATGGCTATATCGAGTCCAAACCCTTTTTACTGACCTTGCCGCAAACGCCGGAACAGGCGCAATCCCTGATTCAGCAGGCGCTGGAGAATCCGCTGGTCGCGGATAATCTGCTATCGCGTGATGGCAAAACCATGGCGATCAACCTGATGCTGGACGATACCGTGCATTATCCGGGCCGCGACCGCAAGATTACCGAGGCGATCGAGCAGATTCTGCAACCGCTACAGGCGCAACTCGATGAAGCCTTTCAGATGAGTGCGCCTTATGTGCGCGACCGGATTTCACAGCAAATCGAGCTCGACCAGCAAAACATCCTGCCGGTTGCGCTGGTCATTCTGATTGTGGTGCTGGGCGTCAGCATGGGGCGGCTGAACTGTTCGATCGTGCCGTTATCCTCCGCCACCATCAGCATCGTGTTGACGCTCGCTTTCATGGCGTTGATGGATATTCCAATCAATGTGTTGACTTCGATCATCCCGGCATTGCTGATAATCATCGGTTCGACTGAAGACGTTCACCTGATGGCGGAATATCATATCGGCATACGTGAGGGTTTGAGTCGGGATCAGGCCGTGCAACGCTTGCCGGTGAATCAGGCGATGGCGATCATGCTGGCTTTTGTGACGACTTTTATGGGGTTTATCTCGATCACCGTGAGCGATCTGGAGTTGTTGCGCCAGTTTGGCTGGCTGGTCTCATTCGGTTTGACGATCAATTTTCTGGTGACCACGCTATTCGTACCGGCTTATCTGCGTCTGTTCGGTGGCAGGGCACAAGATACCAAGCGCAAAAACAGTCTTTTACTGTGGCTCGCCGAAAGCATTTTTTCGATCGCGATCGCGTGGAAAAAAACCACGCTGTTTCTGCTGTTACTGGCAACCGCTTATCTGGGTTGGGGGGCGCAGTTCCTTCAGGTCAATAACAATACGATGGATTATTTCGATGAGTCTTCCTCCATCCGCCAGCGAGCTGAACTGGTGCATCAAAAGTTGTCAGGCATGCAGACCTTTTCGATTATTCTCGATTCTTCCGTCGATGGCACCTTCAAAAAGGTCAAATATCTCGATCAACTCGACCGCATCGAACAATTCGTCAATGGGCTGGGTGTATTTGACAAGACCAATTCGTTTGCCGGTTTCATCAAGCTGGTGAACGAGGTCATGGAAGGCACTTCGCAGCCGCAATTACCGGCTGAAGATGAAGTGGTCGATGTGTATATGGAATTTATCCAGTTTGACGCCGTGCGCAGTTTTGTGACGCCCGATTATAGTCAGGCTCGCATTCTGGTGCGCCACAACATTGGTTCATCCGAAGTATTGGAAAAACAGTTCGAGCAAATCCGAAGCTTTGTCGAAAACGACTTGAAATCCAAACTCAAGCTGGTGCTTACGGGTGAATCGGTACTCAATAACAATGCAGCAGATGCACTGGCGATCGGTCAAATCCAGTCGCTGGCACTGATGATTCTGGTCATTTTCCTGTTGGTATCGTTGCTGTTTATCGATTTCAGTGCCGGCCTGATCGCCTTGTTGCCGAACCTGCTGCCGGTGATAGCGCTATTTGGCATCATGGGCTATTACGGCATACCGCTGGATTCCGGCACCACCATGGTGGCTGTGATCGCGCTTGGTATCAGCGTCGATGACACTATTCATTTCCTCAGTCGCTATCATTACTTTACCCGACGTAGCTACAGTGTCGAACAAGCGCTACGTAAAACTATCGAGTATGAATCTCGCCCGATCATGACGACCTCGATCGCGCTGGCGCTGGGTTTCGCCTCGCTGATGCTGTCGAGCTTTCAACCGGTGGTGTATTTTGGCGCGCTCAGCGCTTTGGTGATGTTGATGGCGATGATATCGACGCTGGTGCTGGCACCTTTGCTGCTGTCCTATACCCGACTGGTTACGGTCTGGGATATGTTGTCCCTTAATCAGAAAGCGGATGTGCTGAGCAAAAGCCCGATTTTTACCGGGCTGAAAAACTTCCAGATTCGTCAAGCCATTCTGTCCGGCGTCATCCGTAATTTTAAACATGGTGATGTAATCGTCGATCAGGGAGAGCCAGTCAAGGAATTTTACGTCTTGCTCGAAGGTGCAGCCACAGCCACTCATCGTGATGAGGATGGCTCCATCCATACCCTTGCTCATCTCAAGCCCGGCGACTTGTTTGGGGAAGTGGCTAAATCATCGAATCGGGAACGTCGTGCCCGGGTGACGGCTGATGAAGACACCCAGTTACTGGAAATGAAATTTAGTAATATCAACCGGCTGGGACGATTTCATCCACGCATCGCGATGCAGTTATATCGCAATCTGACTTCTATTTTGAGTGATCGTGTCGCGCAAACGGCCGAAGGCAAGGACAGTTCGCACGATGAATTGACCGGCGCGCTGACCAAATCCTACCTGTGTGAAATCTTTCAGCAAGAAGTCAAACGCAGCAAGCATTTTTCTGAAGCAGTCTCATTGATGCTGCTGGAGATTCATGTCAAACCGGTCGATGAAGAGTTGACCAGCGAATTGTGCGATCAGGTAGTGACGAGGATCACCGCCTTGATCAAGGAATTTCTGCGCCCGACCGATGTAATGGCGCGCTGGGAGCAATGTGGTTTTATGCTGTTATTGCCGAAGAGTGACTCAAGCCAGGCGATGGATTTGGCCA
>JANTFI010000051.1 GCA_024763505.1 Gammaproteobacteria bacterium | reverse complement strand
ATGACCAGCACCAGCAGCCAGTTGAGAAAAGATTTACCGATTTGTGTCATTGCAATGGTAAAAGCCGCTTCGTGTATTCATACAAAATCTGTTCGAGTCCGAACAGAAATCAAGACCTTCGATCAGGATGAAAGTTCACCGAACGCTCAGTATGCCACAGAGCGCGCGCAAAATGAAAATCACCCGGATCGGAACAAGAATTCATCAATCACCCACCCCGACGCTTACGATCTCCATCGCGGCATCGTCCTTATGATCGGCCGGTTGCGCGATAAACGGGCTGGCATACGCTTCGCCTGCTCCCTGCTGAATGTTGTGTGCGCGCTCCGCCGGTTGGTGGTCAAAGATCGGGTTAGCATACAGTTCCTGACTGTTGGGGCTCACCTGATCCAGCGCCAGTGCCGATGTACTCATCAAAACAAGACCGACTGTGGTGACGAAATATTTCATTTTATTCTCCATTACATTTCAGGTTTGGTAAAAAACAAGATTCGACCGATCTGATGCCGGTTGATTCTTACACTCCATTACCCAATAAGCAATGTCTGTGCCACTTTTTAAATCTCTTTTTTATTTCATATTTTCAATGACTTATAAAATATCCCTGAAAAATTTATGGCCCAACACTGAAAAGATTGCAAACATTTCGTTACAAACTTTAATGATTTGTTAACAGCGAATATTTATGGATTTTGCGGTCCAGCGCAGGACGGGAAATTCCGAGAATTTCGCAGGCTTTGCCCTTGTGCCAATGCACATGATCGAGAATCGCGGCAATATGCTTTTGCTCCAGCTGCGCCAGCGAAATCAGGCGAACTGTTTCCTCCACTTCCGGGGGTGATACATGCGGGTCATTCGGCAAGGACAGTAACTCGGCACCAATGCTGTTGCCGCGAGCCAGCACGGCGGCGCGGGTCAGCGTATTTTCCAGTTCACGAATATTGCCTGGCCAGTCATATTGCTGGATACGTTTCCAGGCAGCCTCAGTCACATGGCTGATCGCGGTGTGTTGCCGGTGATTGATCTTGCGCAGCAAGTGCTCGATCAATAACGGTAAATCCTGCTTGCGCTCGCGCAGTGCCGGTAAATGGATATGCACCACATTGAGCCGATAAAACAGATCTTCGCGAAAACTTCCGTCGGCTACCATCGCTTTCAGGTCTCGATTGGTGGCCGCAATAATCCGGCTGTTACTGCACAGGGTTTGGGTGCCGCCAACGCGTTCGAAGGTTCCCTCCTGCAACACCCGCAGCAGCTTGGCTTGCAGCGGTAAAGACATTTCGCCCAGTTCATCCAGAAACAGCGAGCCTTCATCGGTCAGTTCGAACTTGCCTTCCTTGTGGCTGACCGCCCCGGTAAAGCTGCCTTTTTCGTGGCCGAATAATTCGCTTTCGAGCAGATTCTCAGCCAGTGCCGAACAATTCACGGGCAAAAACAGCCCGCTGCGCCCCGAATGATGGTGAATCGCATGCGCCACCACTTCCTTGCCGGTACCGCTCTCTCCGGTGATCAAGACTGTCGCCGGGCTGCTTGCGACCTTGCCAATGGTTTTGCAAATATCGAGAATGGCCGGGCTTTGGCCGACAATCTGGCTGATATCGATCCGGTAGTCATCATCGCTGGTCACCGCCTCGATCTGCCGGCTCAGGCGATGCGACTTGAGTGCATTGTGGAGACAGGTTTCCAGCTCCAGCTCTTCCAGCGGTTTACGAATGAAATCGTGCGCGCCCAACCCCATCGCCTCGATCGCCAGTGCATTATCACTGACCCCGGTAATCATGATCACCGGTGGGTGATTCGACTCGCGGACGATTTCCTGTAAAAACGTAATGCCAAGACCATCCGGTAACTGCTGATCGAGCAAAATCGCATCCGGCGTATCTTTCGCTAACAATGCGTTTGCCTGTGCCAGCGAATTGGCGACACTCGGGTCATGCCCGCGATCTTCAACGAACATCGATAACAATTCACTGAAGACTTCATCGTCTTCAATAATCAAAATTTTTGCCATAAACCGATTTCCAGTGTTGAATCAATCCATGATAATGAACAGACTATGCAGTAACGTCAATCCGCTGCTTGGCCAATTTACATCGCTAAGATACTATCATCGCTTGTGACCCGTCAGAGCTCCTGATGAAATTACCCCTCCATCCGCAAAACTGGAAACCCTCAAAGGTGTCCTGGCTGAGTTTTTTGTTGCTCAGTCTGGTCGTCGCTGCAGCAGGCATTTCGGCAAATCGCTTAATCTTTGATTACCTCTATTTGCAGTTGATGGAACACGGCATACAACATAATCGGGAAATCGCCCGCAATCTGGCACCTCGGCTGGAGAAAGCCATCTCAGAGCGATCCTCGGATGCGATTGAAGTTCTGAACCATGCCATTGAAGATTACAAGGCCTTCGGGTTTCGTATCTTCATCATCGACCAGTCCGAAAAAAGTCTGATCGTAGATAGCGAACTCCGGCTGATCGCCCCGCTAAAGATTGATCAGAGCTGGCTCGAAACGGTTGTTAAAATGGATGGCAGCCCGGCCAGCCTGGATGATCAAAACGGAGAATTTCTAACCCGCAAGGATCCGTCTCAAGCCATGCTGATCTGGCTGCAGCCGATGACGATTCATGGCAATCGGCAATTGGCACTGGGCATCGCCAAAAACCAGCGCGACCTGATAGAACTGACCGAGGATCTGCACTTTTATGTGGACGAAACCCTGCTGGTTACCTTTATTCTGATTACCCTGCTGGGATTTTTCGCGATGCGCAGCGCCGGGCGATTTTATGAACGCTCTCTGGAGGACCGTATCCGTCAGCGAACCGCAGAGTTGAGTGAAGCGCATCAAGATGCATTATCCAAGACGCGGCTCGCCACCATCGGCAAAACCGCCGCAGTGCTGACCCACGAAATGCGCAACCCAATGGCCTCGATCAAACTGGCGCTGTCTGCACTCAACAACTCGGAAAATCTGAATCAGCGGGAGCAAAAACGGGTCAGCATGGTGCTCAGCGAAATCGACCGGCTCGATCAACTGTTATCTGATACGCTCGATTACGTGCGCCCGGTCAAGTTGTCGGAACAGGCACTGGATCTGGACGAGTTACTCGATCAAGTCCTGCAGACACAACACGATGCGTTGCAACAAAAATCGATCCGCTTAACCCAACAACGCTGCCCGGAATGTTCACGACTGCCGATGGATCGCCAGCAAATGCACCAGGCCCTGCTTAATCTGGTAAAAAATGCCATTGAGGCCAGCCCGAAAAGGGGCCACATTGAACTGGGTTTACAGCAACACCAGGAAGAAATCATCTTGCAGCTGTGTAATGATGGCGGTCCGCTGGACCAACAGACCCTGCAACAAGCCTTTACCCCGTTTTACAGCACAAAACCCAAAGGCACCGGGCTAGGGCTAGGCCTGGTCAAGCGGGTAGTGGAAGAACACGGAGGTTCCGTCGCGATACACAATGCGAAAAACAATCAGGTTTGCGTGCGCCTGCAATTCAACCCGAAGCATCAGCCGGCTTCGGCAGAAGACCAGTTCGACGCCAAAGGCAAGTCTTTGTAGAGCGGCAACTGGCGGATGCGTCGGTCAATTTCCCGAACGACCAGACGATAACCGGGCGAGTGGGTATCCTGATATTGCTGCTTGAACTGTTGCAGATCGATACGATCAGGTAACAGGGTAATGTCCGGAAAGAAATCACTTTCATTTTTCGACTGCGCCATGAAGGACTGCAACCGGGACGCCGATTCGGCAGTAGCGGTAGCCTGTCTGGCAAAACGGGTTCCGGCCCGGTCAGCAGCCAGGTCACTGAAGCTGAAACCACTTCCGCCCTGATCGAGATCGCTGATTTCTTTCAATTCTCCGACCGACAGGCTGATCCCTTCTGCGCCGAGCATCTGCAGCATGGCTGAATAAATAAAATGCAGCGATAAGTCACTTCGAGCGGATAACACTGTCTTCAGATAAACCGAAGATTGATCCGGATAAAACCCGCTGATGCGTGACAGAAAACTTTTCAGCCTTGCATCTCCGATAAAAAGAGCCAGAGCGAACAGGGCATTTCGGTTTTCCGTTTGCGGGTCTGAAGTAACTGACCGATCCTGGGCCAGTGTGAACAGGGTAGCCATCAATTCAGCTACCGAGACGGTCGTGCCCGGTGGCAGATAACGACTCATTTTTTGCAGCTTGCGAAAATAGACCCGACTGGCAGAAAAGTCCGCCTGTTCGGCAATGACGCTTCGGTACCCCTTGAAATATTTATACAAACGCTGCTTCAGCTGTTCGCTGCTCAACTCCAGATCGAATTCAGAAACAATCTGCTGCCGGTCAAAATGCGCCTGACGGATAATATCGTCCAGTACCTTCGCGATATCCCGGTCAAACAATATCGACAACAGTCCACTGGAAATCTGCCACAGCGTTTCAGCCGAAACAGTCAATGCCCCGATCCGTGCTTCACCGGACAGTAGTGATGATGCGTCTGGAAAGGTGACTGTCGCATTCCAGTATCGTACACCTTGCCAGACCGGCAAGCGGATAGAAATGACCGCAATAGCTGTTGAACCCGCGTAGTTATAACGAGCCGTTACCGGACCCAGACTCTGACTGAGCAGCGTGGAAAGCTGAGCCAGTTGTTGATGGCTGACGACCAGTTTCTTATGACTGCTGTTCGAAGATAGCTCGGCCAGAATTTTCTTCAATTGCTGTTTCGATTCCAGCAAGGCCGTAGGGGATACTTTATCTGGCTGGATCACCCGGGGCTTCGAATCCGTAATTGCTACGGCCGAAAAAAACAGTATCACTACAGCCAAAAGTACGGCCACCAAAAGGGAAAGTAAAATCGTTCTGGCTCGTGTCATTTCTCTACCTTATGCTATACCGCCTGCTGTTGCTCAACCGGACTCTCGAGTGGCTGTAGCCGATGCCATAACTATGGCTGACAGACTATTCCAGACAGTATACCCGGGCCTGGCGGGGCGTATAAATTCCCCAGGTAATGACACCGAGAAATATGTCCAGAAACGACTGATAGGATTCGACCTTGGCGACCTTATCGACGCCACCACAGACCGATGCCGCATCCATCTCCTGCGTCTGCCCGATACCACTGACAAAGAATGTCTGCATTTCTTCCTGCGTGGGTTCCTTACCGGCTCCGCCATTGATCTGGTAGGTTTGCGTGGCACAGCCGCTTACTAAAATGCATAGCACTAGAATTCCTGTTTTTATCATTCTTCTTTTATCCTCTTGATTTTGAATGAATTTTTACGGCTATGCATCTGGTCACCGCGCCAAGGCGCCGAATCGTGGCCAGAGCATTTCGCCGATCTGGCAGAGTGTAGCAGATGATATACTGCGCTCAATATTTGCGGTCACAGTTAGATCGGATGATTCAACAGGTTTCCACCCATATTCTCAGCGGATTTCTCGGCGTGGGGAAAACCACCGCCGTGCTTCAATTGTTCCGCCACAAGCCTGCGTCCGAGCGCTGGGCCGTACTGGTCAATGAAGCCGGAAAAACCGGAATCGATCAACAGATTTATCGTCAGCAAAACATCGATGTGCAAGAGATTCCGGGTGGTTGTATGTGCTGTGCCCAGGGTGTAGCCTTGCATGTCGCGGTCAATCGCTTACTGCGCGAAAGCCGGCCGGATCGGCTGATTATAGAATCCAGTGGAGTCGGTCATCCGGCCGGTGTCCTCAAAACCCTGAGCAGTGAAGGCTTCCGTCAATCGCTACAGCTGAAAGCCTCGATCGGACTGATCAATCCGCAACACTTGTTACAGGAAAGATATCAGCGCAATGCCCTGTTTCGGCAACAGATTCAATATGCCGATATCTTGCTGGCCAATAAATCGGATCTTGCCAGCCGACGCGAACTGCAGGCTTTCGAACAACTGGTCTCATCGATAAGGCCTGCCCGACAATTCGTGGCCACCATCCAGCAGGGCAGGATTCCGGCTCAATGTCTGGAAATGGAAAGGCTGTCCACGCCCGGCGAGTTTGCATTTATGCCGGCCGCTGCCAGCACGCCCGACAGCCAGATTGCAGTAATCACCCTGCAATGGGCAACCGAAATTTTTCTGGACCAGCAAGCCATTAGCATTTGGCTGTCGGATATGAATTTTCAGCGCTGCAAGGGCATGATAAGGAGCCATAGTGGATGGCATTTGATTAACATGGCCGACCGTCAGCTGGAAATTTCGGGCTGTGACCAGCCTGCAGAAATCCGGGCTGGCAGTTATCTGGAAGTCTTCGATCCGAACACGGATGCCGAAATGATCCGCCAGAGCTTGCAAGCCCATCGCATACCCGTCGCAGAAATCTGATGTAGCTACCCTTGATTCGAGGACTCTGTTTAGGCCACGTTTGAAATGTCAGACATCATCAGACCAGTCGGATCAGTCACGCTCGGTTGTTCGCTCTGGTTCGACATCCGACCAGTCGGAGCGTAATTTCTGGCGCAATTCACGATAGGATTCGGCGTCACCATAATCAGCAAATTTAAGACTGCGCAGATGCGGGTCCAGCGTGCGCGAGGCATGCTTGATCGGACACCAGAACTGCTCGGTTCGCGCAGTGATTTCGCGTGCATATTCGATCAGCCCGTTGCCGTATCCGCAATACACGCAATTGAGTTTTTCAATCGCATTGAGATAAGCCAGATGATGCCGGTCAATGATCAGATAGTCGGAACGACGAACCAGCGGAATGCGATAGACCCGGAAGCAGACATGCTGGTACAGAGTGAGTGAAATATCGAGCAAAAACAGAGGAATCACCATGCCATATATCAATGGTGAAGTGAGTATGTAGAGCAATGGTGCCTGGCGCAGATAATTCCAGATTCCGGTCCGGTGCTGGCGCTGCCAACGCCGGACGTTTTTTTCGAACACCACTTTACCGCGCCGGATTTGGTAATGAAATTGCTGTCGCTTTTGCTCGAGCAATTTATCCAGCTCGGTCTGTAGTTCCTGCTCGGTCTGGTGCAGGCGGTTGAATAACTCTTCGAGTTTACTTGTGTCAGCCATCGTGTTTCCTTGTCTTCATTTCAGTTTGGTCATGGTCAGGGCTTACGGGCGGTCAATAAAAATACCGGATAGCGCTGCTGCTTTTCCACCACATGCGCGGTTTGAAACTGCACTTTCTCGAAACCCTGTTCAGTGAAGATACGGCCCAGCCCGGTGCGATCAAAACCGGAATGGAATACGCCTTCGGTGCCGCCTTCGTGAAAACTGCCATCCTCGGTATCGAGGTCGGCCAGTGCGACCTGACCGTTCGGTTTGAGATGCTGGAAAAAGCGCTGCGCCAGCAACGCCGTTTCTTCGACATGATGCATCGCCATCGCGCTGATGATGAGATCAAATTTTTGTTCAAGCGGCGCTTGCAAAATATCCTGACAGACGATTTCAACCTTGCCCTGCAAGGCCGACTTCTTTTTCAGCTGGTCCAGCATTGCCTGCGACACATCAACCGCGGTAATGCGTTTAACTCTGGGAGCGACATGCGAACTGATCAGCCCGGTGCCGGCACCAAAATCCATCACCTCGATATTTTCGTGTAATGCGACGTCATCCACAATGGCTGAACCAATCGCGTTGGATAATTGCAACACGATTTCATTCTTGTCCCAGTCACGGGATTTTTCATCAAACAGATCAGACATGGTTTTCTCCTACAGCAATGGGCTTAACAGCCGGGTGATATTTTGCAACACGCGTTTGAACCAGGGCCGTTGCAGCCACTCCTGCAACGTAATCTGATTACTGTCCTGTTTATAGTTTTGCTGATGCTGGTACAGTTCCTGGGCAAATTCCGGCTGGTAAAAGATCAGGTTGATTTCAAAATTGAGCGCAAATGAACGGATATCAAAATTACTCGAACCGACAAACGCCAGTGCATTGTCGATGGTCATGCTCTTGGTATGCAGCACCCCTTTTCGGTAGTGATATATCTTCACCCCGACCTTGAGCAAACGCTCGAAATAGCCTCGTGCGGCATAACCGACAACGCGCTGGTCTGAACGTTTCGGTAAAATCAATTCTACTTCGACCCCTTTTAGTGCAGCCGTTTCCAGTGCGACCAGAAAGACATCATCCGGCACAAAATATGGGGTAGTAATCACGACCCGTTTATGCGCCGAGTAAATCGCGGCTACCGTCATGCGCAGATAACTTTCAGCCGCCTCCAGCGGCCCGCTCGGCAAGACTTGAACCGGCGCTCCTTTGCCCTGTGGGTTTTCTACCAGTGGGAAGATTTCATCCTGTTCCAGCAGCTGATCACTTTCGGCGTACCAGTCCCCGACAAACACCGCCTGTAACTCGAGCACCACCGGTCCGATCAGGCGCACCATCATGTCATACCATTGCAAGCCCTTGCGGCCATATCCGGGGTCGACGATATTCTGCGACCCGGCATAGCCGGTCTTGCTGTCGATGATCGCGATCTTGCGATGATTGCGCAAATCCAGCCGTGACACAGCTGCCCGCAACAGATTTACCGGCAGGGTCGCATACACTTCGACGCCCCGGTTACACAGTGAAGAGGCATGGTGTCGCAAGAAACTACGCGAGCCGACATCGTCCACCAGCAGGCGGCATTGCACACCCCGCGCTACAGCCCGTTCCAGCGCGGCACAGACTTGCAGGCCGGTTTCATCGGCTTCGAAAATATAAAACAGCAAATGCACATGATGCGAAGCGCTGTCGATATCGCGAATCAAATGATTTATGACATCATGGGAATTGTTCATCAAATGCGCGCGATTGCCAAACATGATCGGCATTTTTCCGAGCGTTTGCGCCAGTTTGACCGCGGGTAGAAAATCATCATTCAGCACGGCACGGGCCGAGGGCAGTGATGGCACGTGACGGCGCTGGATGGCATCGAGCTTTCGTTGCAACTTCTTGCGTTTGATCAAACGGCGGTGGGGCAGACGGTTTTCGCCGATCAGTACATACAGCAACAATCCGGGCCAGGGCAGAAAATAAATCACCAGCAGCCACAGCAGAGCTGTGCGCGGCGGGTGGCGCTCGATTACGATGCCCAGCATCAGCAGGCGTATCAACCATTCGCTAACCACATAAATCAGCGGCAGGGAAAGTGTCATTTCAGTCCACATAGATCAATTACCGGGGGTCTGGCGTCATGGTAACATGCACAGAACCTGCCGACACGTTAGCGGGCAGATTTCGGCTAGCCGGACAATTTCACCTTTTCTGTTATACCAGTTTGACAACTCAAAATGTATAAGGAAACAGACCACTATGCCGAGCAATCGGCAGCACAAACATTGAAGTCATTTGAAGTCGATGGTGAGCTCGGTCTGAGTCGAGCTGAAGTACAGCAACGCCTTGCCCAGTATGGACCAAACGAGATCGAAGAAAAAGAAGAAGCGCTATGGCACCGTATTTTCCGCCGCTTCTGGGGACCAATTCCGTGGATGATCGAGATTGCGGCCATTCTTTCTGCGATGGTGCAGAAATGGGAAGATTTCATCATTATCATGATCATGCTGCTGGTCAACGGCGCCCTCGACTTCATGCAGGAACACCGCGCGCTGAATGCGCTCAAAGCGCTGAAAAACAGTATGGCTCGCGAAGTGACGGTATTGCGTGAAGGTCAATACACAAGTATACCCGCGCGCAACCTGGTGCCGGGTGATCTGGTCAAACTGCGTATCGGAGACATTGTTCCGGCCGATGTCCAGTTGCTTGCGGGCGATTATCTGTTGATTGATCAATCGGCGCTGACCGGTGAATCCTTGCCGGTCAGTCGAAAGATCAATGAAGTCGCCTACGCCAATACCATCATCAAACAGGGCGAGATGACCGCGGTCGTGCTCAACACCGCCCGGCGCACTCGCTTTGCCAGTGTCGTGTCACTGGTGTCTTCGGCCACCCTGCATGAGACCAGTCACTTTCAGAAACTGGTGATCCGGATTGGCAATTTTCTAATATTGATCACCGTTGCGCTGGTATTGCTGATTATTATGGTGTCACTATTCCGTCACGAAAACCTGATCGAAATCCTGCGCTTTTCTCTGGTGCTGACGGTGGCCGCGATTCCGGTTGCACTGCCGGCCGTGTTATCGGTCACCATGGCGGTTGGCGCCGTCAATCTGGCCAGACGCAAGGCGATTGTTTCCAAACTGACCGCAATCGAGGAACTGGCCGGAGTCGATGTGTTTTGCTCGGACAAAACCGGCACGCTGACCGAAAATATAATGCAGGTGGCCGAACCGGTACTGCTGAAAGGTCATGAGCAGGAGGAATTATTCCGGATCGCCGCGCTGGCTTCAAAGCTCGAAAACAATGATCCGATCGAGTTGCCTATTTTCCATTATATCGATGAACACTTGCCCAAGCTGGATCTGGCAGATTACCGGCAAGTTCATTTCACTCCGTTCGACCCGGTGCGCAAATTTACCGATGCAGAAATCCGCCACGGCGAAGAATCGTTTATTGCCTGCAAGGGGGCCGCACAAGTCATCATCCAGTTGAGCGAACTGTCGGATGAACAGGCCCAGGAAATTCAGCAAATCGTCGACCAGCTCGCTTCGCGTGGATACCGCACACTGGCCGTGGCACGTAAAAGTGGTGATGCCGCGGCTGAAATGATCGGCCTGATCCCGCTGTACGACCCGCCGCGCAAGGATTCGCGTGAAATCATCCAGAACATGCGTGATTATGGCGTGCGGGTGAAAATGGTGACCGGAGACCATGTCGCTATTGCGCGCGAAGTGGGTCGACTGATGGGGCTGGAAGGTGAAACCATTCAGTCGCATCAGTTGACCGGCAGCGGCAGTCAGGAATTGCTCGCTCTGGTCTCGGCCTTGTCGGCCGCAATCTATAAACGTCTAAAAGGGGATGGCGTCAGCCAGAGTGAAGCCCAGCGCTTTGCCAGCGATGTGATGCAGACGGTGAGCGAACTCTACGATACCCGCTTGCTCGAGCGCGAATTTATCCACACTCACGAGTCGGCCATCATCGAAATGATCGAAAAGGTTGACCTGTTCGCGGAAGTCGTGCCGGAAGATAAATACCGCATCGTCGATACTCTGCAAAAAGGTGGGCATATCGTCGCAATGACCGGGGATGGCGTCAATGACGCAGCGGCGCTGAAAAAAGCCGATTGCGGGTTTGCCGTCTCTAATGCCACCGATGCCGCACGGGCCGCGGCCGACATCATTCTGACCGCACCCGGATTGTCGGTGATTAATGCCGCGGTCAAGGAAGCGCGTATCACCTTCGAGCGAATGAAGAGCTATGCCACCTTCCGCATTGCCGAAACCCTGCGCATCATCCTGTTCATGACGCTGGCCATCGTGGTGTTCGACTTTTACCCGATCACCGCGCTGATGATCATCATTCTCGCGCTGCTCAACGATATTCCGATTCTGGCCATAGCTTATGACAATACGCGCATCAATAAACAACCGGTGCGCTGGAACATGACCGAACTGCTAAGTGTGTCCAGCGTGCTCGGCATCAGCGGCGTGCTGTCATCGTTTCTGTTGTTTTATATCCTGCTCAAGATGGGCTATCCGCATGAAATCATCCAGTCTTTCTTTTTCGCCAAACTTGTAATTGCCGGCCATGGCACCATTTATAATACGCGCACCGATGACTGGTTCTGGAAGAAACCCTACCCTTCCTGGATTCTGTTCAGCGCTACGTTTTCGACCCGCGTACTGGGTACGCTGATCGCCGTGTACGGATTCATGATTCCGGCCATTGGCTGGACGCATGCGATGTATATGTGGCTGTATGCCCTGACCTGGTTTGTCATCAACGACGCAGTCAAAATGCTGACCTACCGGTTTTTGCGTACACGAAACCTGCTGATGTAAATCATTGACAGTATTTGTAGCAGCGCTTAGATTTACCCCATTCATTATCCAAAGGAATAACCATGAGCCAAAAACACGAGCAAGACCCGATCGACATTCTCGGCAATATTTATGAAAAAATGTATGAAAACGCCGCAAACGGACTGGAAAAAGCCGAGCATAAATCCGCGCCGCTGTTGCATCAATTGATCGAGGAAGCCAAGGAAAAGCTGTCCGAGTTGGAAGAAGTTACGCGCGAAGATCTGGACAAGGTTGGTCAGTATCTGGAGCGAGACATGCATGACGCGGCCACCTATTTATCGGAAAACGGTGCCGAACTGAAAGACTGGCTGGGTTTTGAAACCGCCCTGATCGAATCCGAATTTCTGTATCAGATGTTGCAAACCGCCGACCCGACCACGCTGGAATTACTCAAGCTCAAGGATCAGGCGGAAGCCGTTGGTTATCATACCGGCGAAATCACCGGTCCCGGCACGCTGGTGTGTGATCAATGCGGCGAAAAGCTGCATTTTTACCGTGCCGGAAAAATCCCGCCCTGCCCCAAGTGTCACGCCACCAGCTTTCATCGCTTGCGCGACTGATCAAATATCAAATTCTTGCTGCGACAAGCCAGCAAAAACGAAAGGGAGGCGCAGGCCAAACCGGTCTGATCCTCCCTTTTTTACTATCTAATCGGCTTCATTTTCCAATCTGTCTGTCGCGGCATTTATCCGAGCAATTCCAAACCAGCAGCACCGATAATAGCGCGACGTTATAACTCGAAGGTTTCTCCCAGATCCGGCATCACCACTTCGGTACCTTTTAATTTCCGGGCGAACGCCTGTTTGCTTTCCGTCTCCCCGTGCACCAGAAAGGTTCGCGCCGGGTTTCCGGTTTGTTGATGCCAGCTTAACAATTCTGCCTGATCGGCGTGGGCCGAAAACCCGCCGATGGTATAGATGCTGGCACGCACCCTGATCTCTTCACCAAAAATTTTGACCGATTTCGCACCATCGATAATCTGACGGGCCAAAGTACCATTGGCCGCATAACCGACAAAGATAACCGCATTGTTTCGATTCCACAGATTATGTTTCAGGTGGTGACGAACACGACCGCCGGTACACATGCCGGAACCCGCCATGATAATGGCGCCGCCTTCGATATTATTGATCGCCATCGAGTCGGCAGTCTGCCTGGTGAAATGCAGCCCCGGCAACTGGAACGGATCTTTGCCATCCCGAGAAATTTGCAGCGTATCCGCGTCATAGCACTCGGGATGGCGACGAAAGATTTCGGTTGCCGAAATCGCCATCGGCGAATCGAGAAACACATTGACGTAGCGGTGCAGCTTTTTATTTTCCACGCCCTCGCGCAGGTAATACAGGATTTCTTGCGAGCGTTCCAGCGCAAAGGTTGGAATAATGACATTGCCCCCTTTGGTAACCGTATCGTTGATCGCATCGTACAGTTCCTCGATGGAGGGCTGTAGCTGCTTGTGCAATCGATCGCCGTAGGTGGTTTCCATCACTACGGTATCGACTTCGGGTGGCGTCGCAGGGTTGCGTAAAATGGCGCGTCCGCTGTAACCCAGATCACCGGAGAACAGAATACGATGCTCGCGCCCCGCCTCTTCCAGCTCCAGCAAGATACTGGCCGAACCGAGGATATGACCGGCATCAAGAAAGGTGGCGCGAATCCCGGGTGCGATATCGATCGGTTTGCGGTAATGTGCTCGACGCCCCAGAAATTCAAGACTGTTGAGGGCATCCAGCGTGGTGTACAGCGGCTCGGCAATCCGCGCGTTTTTCTTGCCCCTGCGTTTGGCACGACGCTGCTGATAGCGTGCTTCTTCTTCCTGCAGCCCGGCTGAATCGAGCATCACCAGCCGCGCCAGTTCGACACTCGCCGCTGTAGTGATGATTTCTCCGGTAAAGCCTCTTTTCGCCAGCAAGGGAATTCGCCCGCAATGATCGAGATGCGCATGCGTCAGTAACAGATAATCGATGTCTGCCGCCTCAAAGCCAAAGTCGGCGGCATTTTCTTCAGCGATTTCATGCCCGCCCTGATACAGGCCGCAATCAATCAGAATCTTATTGCCCGCACACTCGATCATGTGGCAGGAACCGGTGACGCCTTTATCGGCGCCGTGAAAGGAAATTTTCATCGTGTTCCCCTATTCAGGATTATCGGAGCTAGATCAGTTTTTCACCGCTATTTTCATACCAGCACTGCAGGCCTTCCCAGATTTCCTCCGCAGTTTCGGCGTACCAGAACAAATCCCGGTCCTCTTCATCGATTACGCCTTCTTCGACCAGAAAATTGACATCAAAGGCGCGCCGCCAGTATTCGCGGCCGACCAGCACCACCGGCAATGGTTTGATCTTGCGGGTTTGTATCAGCGTCAGCGTTTCAAACAATTCATCAAAGGTGCCAAAGCCACCGGGGAAGACCACCAGCGCTTTGGCATGCATGATGAAATGCATTTTCCGCAGTGCGAAGTAATGAAACTGGAAGCATAGTTCGGGCGTGACATAAGGATTGGGGTATTGCTCGTGCGGCAACGTGATATTCAGCCCGACGGTTTTGGCCGATACATCATCGGCACCGCGGTTGGCGGCTTCCATCATGCCGGGGCCACCGCCGGTGACGATGGTCAGACATGGCTTTTCGGACTTTGCGCTTTCGCTGGCCACCAGCCGGGTGAACTCTCGCGCGGTTTCATAGTAATGACTTTTTGCCAGAATTTTTTCGGCGATAAACAGTTTGTGCTGCAAGTGTTTATTATCCGGATCCGCCACCAGCGCGTCCCGATACTGTTCAACTCTGCGGCGCGCCGCCGCCGGCTCGACGATGCGGGTGCTGCCAAACACCACCAGGGTGCGATCGATACCAGCTTTCCTGAGCCCCTGATAAGTCTTCATGTAATCGAGTTGTAGACGAACGCTGCGCGCGTAGTCGCTATCGAGAAAATCGACATCCTCGATCGCCGGTTTGTACGATGGACTGTTCAGAATCGCCTGCAGCCGGGTCGGGCTTTCGGCATCTTCACCTTTGGGTTTCGGACTTTCCCACGGCAACGGTTCCTGACGTTTATTGGCCGCCGGAGGTTGCGGTATTCTGGGTCGCGGTTTGTTTTCGCTCATGTCATCCTCAACCGATCAAATCTCGACCGGAACCTGATACAGCGCATTGGCACCCTGCTGCTTCAACAGATTTACACAGTCTTCCTTTTCTTGCGGAGCGCAGTGCAAAATCACCACGACTTTTCCCGCTTCGATATGGTCATGGATCTCTTTCAATTCCTGTTCGGGAATTCCAGTGGCATGCAGCGCACTACCGAGTTGTGTCAGCGCTGCAGCCCCGGCCAGTGTGCCGCCGCCTAGCACTGAACCGGCAATCGCGCCACCGAGTGCCTCGACAATCGGACCGGCAGCCAGCAAGCCGCCAAAACCGGGAATCACGAACATGCCGGTAGCACCGGCCAGCAAGCCCCACAGGCCGCCCCACAATGCGCCCTGCTCGCCCCAAGCCTTGATTCGCTGTTCGCCATTGCTGTACGCGATGCCGAGCATATCATCGCCCAGTCCGCCGTTTTTATGTAGCAGGGATAAGCGGTCAGGCGGGAAATCCTGTCGCACCAGTTGTTCGACCACTTTAGTCGCTTGATCTTCGTGGTCATACACGCCGATGACCAGATCGAGACGTTCAGTCGGGTTTTCAGTTATCATGGCCTTTCCTGTCAGTGTTAAGAATAAGAACAGGTTTATATTACACCCATTCCAGTCGGGAATCTGTCATGCAAATTGCAGACAGCCTTGCGAAAAACTTTAAGATACCATCGCTACTTTCGATCGAGCACAGCACCATGAGTCGACACAAACCCCGATCTGCCACCTGCCAGATTTGTCAGCAGAAAAAGCCGTTGCGCAGAATGCTACCGGCGCGACTGGTGCGAGCCGAATTGCTGCCAGTTATCCTGCAAAAAAATCCGGGCTGGTCTGAATCGAGTTATATTTGTTTCTCTTGCCTGAACCAGTTGCGCACGGATTATATCCGCCAGCAAATGCAAAAAGACCTGGGCGAACTGGATGGACTCGAACAAGAGGTGGTGGAGAGTCTGCAAAATCGTGAACTGCTGTCGGAAAACATCAACGAAGAATACGAACAGCGTCTGAGCATCGGTGATCGTATTGCCGACAAGGTGGCTGAATTCGGTGGCAGTTGGCGCTTCATCATAACCTTCAGCGTGCTAATGGTGTTGTGGATCATTCTCAATACCGCCGCCATTTTGCAAGACCCGTTCGACCCGTATCCTTATATACTGCTTAATCTGATGTTATCTCTGCTGGCGGCGTTACAGGCACCGATCATCATGATGAGCCAGAACCGGCAGGAAGAACGAGATCGCCTGCGCGCCGAAAACGATTATCAGGTCAACCTCAAGGCCGAGATGGAAATCCGCATCATCAATGAAAAACTCGACCAGTTACTCAACCATGAAATGCCGCGACTGATGGAAATGCAGGCGGTGCAGGCCGAGATGCTGAGCGACTCGGCCAGCAAGCGTTGAAGCGACTGGAATGGATACCTTTCTGTATTGGTTAACCCATTCGCCATGGCCCTGCCCGACCATAGCGTTGCTGATTTTTCTCGAATCCAGCCCGCTGATCGGTTTGCTGATTCCCGGAATTTTACTGGTGCCGGCGATTGGCGCGATCTCGGGTCAGGGCTTGCTGGATTTCTGGCAAGTGTTTTTCTGCGCCGCTTCCGGTGCCTTTGTGATCGACAGCATCGGCTACTGGCTGGGGCGCACCGGCTACACGAAATGGCAACGGCGCTTCGCACAGAAACAGACCGAAGCTTTGGAAAACCAGACGCGGCAACTGTTTCATCGCTATGGCCCGATAGCCCTGTTTATCGGACGAATCCTGTTTCTCATCCACCCGATGGTGCCGATGATGGCCGGCATGCTCGGCGTAAGGGCCTGGATTTTTTACCTGATCGACAGCCTCGCAATCGCCGTCTGGTTATTGTTGTATCTCGGCGGCGGTCACTGGCTGGCGGTATTGTGGCAACAAATCAGTGACACCCAGCAAGGGCTGTTGCTCGGTTTTGGCGCGCTGCTGTTCTTGCTTTGGCTACTGTACAAAAAAAGCAAACACCCGAGAGATCCAGCCTGAAGGATGCTTGCAGACTGCGTCAGAAAGTCCGGTTTATAAACTATCCGGATGACATTGCGCCACAGCCAGCACCGGGCGCTGCAATGCATTATCATACAACCGTGCCAAGAGGGTCCGAGAATTAAATCCAGGGGAAATCTTGGCCAACGACGGTAGTGGCAATGTTGTTATTCTTTCGCCCGGCTGCTGCGCTCGGTAACCCAGCCAACCAGCGGCGCGAACAGCGTCAGAAAGATGGTAAACAGAATCATGTACAGGCTGCCGAAATAATATGCCAGCATCGGCAGCCACGGCAATTTGATCGAACGCGCATACAGGAACGTGGCGATCAGCGCCGGTCGCGTGCCTTGCTGTTGCAGACTTTGCAGCAATGGATACCAGGCGTACACCGGGCCATGCGACAGAATGCCGGCCACGATCGAAATCGCCCAGCCCTTCCAGCCCGATTCATGGCCCATGTATTTCTTGATGGTCGCCGGTGCGACCAGTACATCGAGTATCCACATGAAAACCATTACCAGCAGCAAGATCGGTGCTATGGTTTTCAGCAATCCGACAAAATGCTGCAATGATGCGCTCACCAGTTCGCGATCAAACAGGCTCAGTACGGCATGCAGCACAATCGCCCCCAGCAAAAACCACCAGCCGCCGCGTTTGGTTTTCGCCGCAGTCTTTTGCTTTGCCGATGGCGGTTGCGAGGTTGGTTGCGGAGACCCGGTTTCAGAGGGCATGCATCACCCCCACCGTCAATGCGGACACCAGCAACGCCGCGACAAAGGCCCAGATATTGCGCCACAAGGCGAAGCGCGCGCCAAGCGCGGTGGCTTCGGCCGGAAACGGCACAATGCCCACCGTCACCCAGGTCACCATCAGCGCCGTCACGGTCATCAGGTCGATGCCGGCCTTGAGCAATTCACCACCGAAAATATAACTGACCAACGGTTGCGCGGTCGAGACACTGCCAATAATGGCGGCCAACAGGGTATCGAGCCAGACGGCGTTACCGAACAGGCCACTTTTCAGTACCGCCGGAATCAATTGCACCACCAGCGCCGCGATCAGCAAAACGGCCAGTAACACTGGCACGATGCCCCAGAAGGATTGGGCGGTTTTTCGACCGGATTGCTTTATACGCTCTGTAAGGCCGGGGGAGTCGGGCATGATTCAATCCTCGTGATGGTCGTGGTTGTGTGGATGTCCACGCTGCTGACTGCTGTGAAGTTGACTGGCGCGCTGTTGCCGCGCCAGCGGATCTTGCCGATAAAACTGTTTCAACTGGTGATAGATATCCGGGTAAAACTGATGGATGCGCTCGGGTACTTCAAAGAATTCTTCGGTGATCACGGCAAAAAATTCGGCCGGATTCTCTGCCCCGTACGGGTCGATGCGGGTGTGATGATGACGCTCGACCTGTTGCACCAACTGCTCGAAGGTGTGGCTGAAAGCGGCGGTCCATTGCTCGCGAGGCATATCCGGATGCAGCGGTGGCATGCCGTTGGCAACGCCATTGAGCATGTCGAGCTTGTGCGCGAATTCGTGCAGAATCACGTTGCTGCCCTTGCCGTGAATGTGATTACCGGGGCG
>JANTFI010000050.1 GCA_024763505.1 Gammaproteobacteria bacterium | reverse complement strand
TGCCTGTTCGCTTAATTCCGAAGAATAAAATCGATGACTGTTACCGGGTTGTTGCTTGGCACTATACATCGCAGTATCAGCATGGCGCAAAAGCGTATCGGCATCGTTGGCATCGTCCGGACAAAGAGCAATGCCGCAGCTGCAGCCCAGCGTTAGGTCGGTTTGATGCACGGTAATAGCTCGCGCAATGATGTCGGTGATTTTCTGAATTATTTCCAGTACCGATTTTCTGGCATTTTGTTGTTGAAGCTCTGACAACACGACAAACTCATCTCCACCGAATCGGGCTACGGTATCGGCTTCGCGTAAGCCATCGGTCAGGCGAGTAGCCAGCGTCATGAGTACCTGGTCGCCAGTACTGTGACCGTAACTGTCATTAATGAGCTTGAAATTGTCGAGATCAATAAAAATAATTGCAAATTTATGGCTGTTGCGTTTAGTCAACGGAATCAACTTGTCGATCCGGTCAAGTAATAAGGTGCGATTGGGGAGATGGGTCAAGGAATCGTGAGTCGCCATTTGCCACAATGATTGTTCGGCTTGATTACGCTGCTCGATTAATTGGTTCTCAATTTCAAAACGTATCAATGTCATTTTAACCAGAAAGCCGAGTTCTCGTTTTCGATAGGGTTTGAGCATATATGCAGCCGGCCGGGTTAATTCTGCGCGCCGCAGGAAGTCATCGTTATCAAAAGAGCTGAGATAAATAACTGGTAGGTTGGATGTCTTGCGTAATTGTGCAACCGCTTCGATGCCATCCATTTCCCCGCGTAACACAATATCGACAAAAAGCAGGTCAATTTTCAGGCGATTGACGAGATTGGACAGGTCGTCACCCCGATCTAAGACCTGGATGACCTGGTGTCCATCCTGCACCAGATCCATGTACAGTTTTTCGGCTTCGAATGGATCGTCTTCAACAATTAGAATTCGGGCTGAAACCATGATAATCCTTCTTTCTGGTGATACACGGCTGTTGCCATGGTAAGGTAACGATTGCTTCCTGTCGCGTTATCTATATTTTGAATCGGCTACAGATGTCCAGCAGCGAATATATCATCGATTGCCGCTTGGGTGAAAACGGTGTAAAGGCATCTTTTGAATCTGATGTTTCTCGTTGAATTTAAGTGTCGCATAAGCCCCTTCTAAAATGTATGATTGGCGCAGTATCCGCTGCGCAGCTTGTTATGCTGGAGTTTAGCGTTATAGATATCAGCACTTCAGATATTCTAGTCCAAGGGCGATTGAATGTATGGAAAAAAATGAAGGCACCGACCTATTGCAACAATTGCACCGCGATTACACGGCTAGCCTCGGCCCACAATTTGATCAAATCGAAAATTTGATCGACGCGATTGCTTGCAGTGATACTGCCTTCGACGAAGCACAGCAATTTTTACGCGAATTGCATCGGCAAGTGCATAGCCTCAGCGGTTCTTCTGGTTCTTTCGGCTATGATCGTCTTCATAAGGAAGCACGCAATCTGGATCAACGGCTCAACGTCTTCCTCAAGAAATCCGAACCGCTGCACCCTGATGCCTTGCAGCAATTACGCAGCGAAATTACCGCCATGCGCCGTCTGACCGATGCAGCTATTGACCAGCAAGCACGAAAACAACCGGCGATCTCGAAAGAGTCTAGCGAAATCCTAGCTTCAACAACCGAACTCAGTGAAAAACTGGTCTATGTAATTGAAGACGATTTGCATGTCGGCGCCGAGATCATGCAGCAATTATCACTGCTGGGCACACGCGTCAACTTGCTGGAAAATGCCACACTGGCGGCACAGGCGATCAAACAGCAAATGCCGGATGCCTTGCTGATCGACATCGGCTTGCCGGAAGGCATGTTTGCAGGTACCCAGTTAGTCAGCGAAATGCAGCAGCGCTATGACAATGCTGCTCCGGTTCTCTTTTTTTCGGCACGCGGAGACTGGGATTCCCGGTTGGCGGCGGTGCGTGCCGGAGGTCGAGCCTTTTTGACTAAACCGCTCGATTATGGGCATTTATTAGCTTTATTGAATCAATCGCTGCTCGGGGCAGACAATGAACCCTACCGCGTGCTGATCGTGGACGACTCGGTCGCGGTCGCCAACTACACCGCTGAAGTCTTGCGCATGGCCGGCATGAGCGTTGAAATACTGAATCATCCTGAAAAGATTTTTGATGTGCTGCTGGCTTATAAGCCCGAGTTGATACTACTTGACTTGTACATGCCTGAGGTGAATGGTAACGAAGTGGCAAGAGTCTTGCGCCAGCACCCGGATTTGATGGATATTCCAATCGTCTTTTTATCAACCGAAAAAAATGCCGACCTGCAATACGCAACCCTTGCCCAGGGCGAGGATTTTCTGCAAAAACCGATACAGGATGAACATTTGCTGCAGGTCGTTCAAGCTCGCATCCAACGCTCTCGTCAGCTCGGTACACTGATGTTTAATGATGGTTTGACCGGGTTGCTCAACCATGTGGCGCTGAAACAGAAACTGGAAGAAGAAATCAGCCGTAACCAGCGTGCTCCGCACCCTGTAAGTTTTGTCATGCTCGATATCGATCATTTTAAAATGGTCAATGACCGCTTTGGTCATCCGGCTGGTGACCGAGTGTTGAAAACCATATCTCGGGTGCTGCAGCAACGCTTGCGCAAGGCTGACCAGATCGGGCGTTACGGCGGCGAAGAATTCGCCGTCATTCTGCCGGCCACTACTGCGCAGCAATCAGTAAAGATTATCAATGATATTCGCGAAAGATTCGAGCTTCTAAGTCATAGCGCCGATAGCACTACGTTTCATTGTACCTTCAGCGCCGGTGTAGCAGAACTGCTTCCGGGCGAAGAGGCTGACACGCTGGTTCAAAGAGCCGACAAAGCCCTGTATGACGCAAAGAACCATGGTCGTAATCAAGTCCATGTTGCCAGCTAGTTTGCTAGACGTTACCGAGCCTTTTTCATGCATGGCTTGAACCGGTATAAGTATCTTGTACTGCTGATCTTGCTGATCGGAGTGATTCTCGCAGCCATCGGCTTCAAGGTGACTCAGAATCTGTCCGAACAGGCGATCCGGATCGAGCAGGAAAGAACCACCGATCTGATCCGCGAGGCGTTGTTTGAAAACCTTTTACTCAAAGTGGAAGATTTGCTGGGTTTACGTGCGCTGATGCAGGTGTTACCCGATATCGACACCACCACCTTCGAAAAATTTTCCAATGTTTACCTGTCTGAACATGAGGATATTTTGATTCTCGCCTGGATTGCCCGCATCAGCCACACAGAGCGTGCCGTATTTGAGCAATCGGCCAGTAGGTTACACCAGAGGGCGATTGTAACTCTCGACTCGAAAGGTCAGAAACGCTCCAGGCAGGAACGTTATTTCCCAGTATTGTTTGCGACCCCGAAGAGTGCCGAAAAAATGATGTTGGGTCTGGATATGAGTGGCCATTTGTTATCCAGTGCCAATCGCTCTAAGTCGGACAGTACTCGTGCGATAGAATCCAGTCCGGACATGGGCATACCCGGTACGATTGCCATCATGGACAAGAATTTGCTACAACTGTTTTTGCCGGTAGGAAATACAGAAGACTTCACTGAAGATTTATCGGAACAACTCACTACCTCCGAGCGGAAATCGCCGAGCGTGGCAACCGGATACGCCTTTGGTGAATTTGATCTGAGCTATATCATGCGTCTGGCCATCAATTATTTTAAGCCTGAAGCACAAGGATTAACGCTTGCCTTGATGGATGTCAGCGACCCGTTGCAACCGAAATCGATTTATGGACAGAAGTTGGTTGGTCATGAAAAGTGGATCGCCACTCACACATTTGGTTTCGGCGGTGGGCAATGGGCATTATCAAGCCTGGCCAGCCCAGACTATATATCGTCCCGCACGGGCACGTTGCCTGCTTGGACCGCTGCGAGCATATTGCTGCTAACCTTGCTGATCAGTGTGTACATCTTCAGCCTGAAACTGCAGGAACTGAAAACTGAAGAACTTGTGAAACAGCGCACCGAGGAACTGGTTGCTTCGGAAAATCGCTTTCGAATTATTTTGCAGGAAGCGGCTGACGCGATTATCACCATCAACCAGCAGGGCTTGATTGAATCCGTAAATCCGGCGGCAGAACGTATGTTCGGGTATACACATGGTGCTTTGCTTGGAAAAAATATCAAAGTGTTGATGCCTGAACCGTTTCATTCAGAACACGACGGCTATCTCAAACACTTTAAACAGACCGGTGAACGCAAGATTATTGGCAGGGGTCGAGAAGTGACAGGCTTGCGTCGGAATGGCAACACCTTTCCTTTGCATTTGTCCGTTGGGGAAGGCCGTCTGAATAATCACAGTATTTTTGTCGGGATTTTGTCTGATTTGAGCGAGCGAAAACGCTATGAAGAAATACTCATCCAGGCGCGTGAATCGGCAGAAGAGGCGAATCGGCAGAAATCCAGTTTTCTGAATGTGATGAGTCACGAATTGCGCACGCCGCTTACGGTGATACTCGGCTACCTGCCTCTGTTACAAAACTCCGATACCATGCCGACACCGAAAATGATCGCAGAAATTGTAAAGGATATGGATATATCCGGTCAGCATTTACTCGAGCTGATCAATGATTTACTGGATATTTCGAAGATCGAAGCCGGTCAACTCGATCTGCATCCGGAGTTAAACTCTTCGCACCAGCTAGTTGATAAAATCCTGCAAAAGTTTTCCAATCAGGCCGAACAGAAAGGACTCTCATTGAACAACGAAGTTGATGACTTTGAATTGTTTGTGGACCCCAAGCGTCTGCGCCAAATTTTGATCAACTTGATCGGTAATGCGATCAAGTTTACCGAGCAGGGAAAAGTGACACTGCGCGCGCGTCTGCAAGATAGCCTGGCGGTATTCGAAGTCAGCGATAGCGGCATGGGTATCCCGGAAGATCAAATCGAGATCATTTTTGAGCCTTTCCGTCAGGTAGACAGTTCCAGTACTCGCAAAATCGGCGGTACTGGCCTGGGGCTGACTATCACCCGCCGGTTGATTGAATTACACGGTGGAGAGCTGTCTGTAAGCAGTAAGCTGGGTCAGGGCAGTACATTCCGATTTACTCTGCAACAGGAGAGCCCGCAGCATGGCGAAAATCCTACTGGTTGAAGATGATGAAATGATCCAGCGCATGATGATACTGCGCCTGACCCTGGCCGGGCATGAAGTCATTCACGCTGAAAACGGACAACAAGGTATGGAAATGGCGCTGGCCATCGACGGCATTGACCTTGTTTTGATGGATATGCATATGCCGGTCATGGATGGCCACGAAGCCACCCGCAAGCTTCGCGAACTCGGCTACAGCGGCCTGATCGTCGCTGTTACCGCTTCTGCCCTGAGTGCAGACAGCAATAAAGCCATCCAGTCCGGTTGTGATGATCACATCGCTAAACCCATCGGGCCCGACTTTGAGGCAAGAATCGATAAAGTAATCGAACTTCACACGAAGTAAAATCTTTGCTGTTGCAGAAAGCGGCCTTGAAGGAATGTTGAGCTTGAACCTTGTGCAATCATCTTGGTGTGGTCAGTGTGTCAAGATGAATTTCACTTTGTTCTGTCCGCAGACTCATACACTTCAAAAGAGTGCAAGAACAGCAATCATCAACTAATGCAGCAGGTACTTCGAAAAAAATTTCTATGTAAGGCGCAAACCACTATTGGCCGGCCATTAGCAAGGGCACCATGATTTCAACTATACAACATGTAACCAAGCGCACTGGCGGCCAGTAAACCAAGTACGACGATGATCCAGTCCGATGCGGAATAACCGCTCAGCCAGCTGACCTGATCCGGTTCCTCATACTGCTTGAGCAGTTTTTGCAAATCCTGTTGTGTCACTATGCCCTGATGGGATAGTTTTCGGAGTAATTGATGACGAACTTCGAGGTATTGTTCCCGTGTCAGCAAGGCATTGGCATAACTCTTGACCAGAACTCTGAGCGGGCTTTCTTCTAACTGCATTACGATTCGCTCTGCGCGTTGAACTGTTTATTCAAACTCTGCAAACGAGAGTTATCCGGGAAAAATTTCAATCCGGTGCGTAAATACTCGCCTGCCAGTTTGTATTGCTTCTTGATCAGCTGGTTTTCAGCCATCTTCAGATACAGTTCGGCCAGTTGTTCGTTCTTTAGCAGATAATGTTTGGGGTCAACCTTTTGTAGTAGCGGAATGATCGTGGTCATGTCTTCGCCCGTCGGCGTCTTGATCAGTTTCTTTTCCTTCAGATATTTGTTGTACAGAGCAATCAATCGCGTCATCAGGCGGTCTTTCTGTTCCTTGATATCGTCTTCAATGCTGGAAAGATATACTGAATCCGGATATAGCTGTTTGGCCTGCTTGAGCAGGTTGATGGCCTGAGGATAGTCGTACAAACCATCATCCGGGCGGAATACCGATCCGATTCGGTCCTTGAAATAATTGATGATCTGTCTTCTCAGGCCGATCGAGAGAATTTTCTTTTCGTCAGTCTCCAACTGATCTAGCCCCCAGATCGTTTCGATCATCAAGGCCTTGTCGCCAGCCTTGATTTTGTCGATTTTATTGTAGAGTTCCTGCTCTTTCTGGAATTTGAGAAAGGGTTGATAGCCGAATCCCATGACGATAACTACCAGAAACAGCAGGCCGAGAATAATTTGCTTGCCGTAGGATTTGCGGCTTTGCATACCCTGTCGAAATTTGTCGACGGTCGGGATTCTTTCTTCGCGCACCACTGTCAATCCTTTGAGCAGCGTTTTTTGCTGACGACGATCAAGCCCCTTGATGGGTTTGGGTTTGATTCCCAGTTCCTTGATTTTCGGTGCGGCAACCTTGTTATAGGGATGTTTGCCGCCCGCCAGCAACTGGTAGGCGACACAGGCCAGACCATAGATATCGTCCCTGGGGTCCGGGCTCATGCCGGCAAACATTTCGGGCGTCGCATAGGCCGGCGTGACTGCACTCAGTTTGGAGGGATCAAACATCGTGTTATCTTTTTCTTCACCGGCTGTCGTGCTGGCGCGGGCGATACCAAAGTCGAGTAACTTGACCGAGCCATCGCTAAGAATAAAACAGTTACCCGGTTTGAAATCAGAATGGATCAGTTTTTTCTCATGCGCATAAGCCAGCCCGTGGCACAATTGTTCTATGATATAAAGCGCCTGCTCTTTGGAAATCGGTTTTTGAGGTAGCTCCTTGATCAAGCGGTTGAGCGGCTTGCCCTGCAGGTATTCCATGGTCATAAATACGGTGTCGCCATCGCGATCAAAATCATACACGGTGGCAATATTCGGATGTGCCAGACGCTGCGCTTTACTGGCTTCGCGCTGCAGGGCAATAAAAGAGCCAGAGTACTTTTTGAATGCGTCAGTCAAAACCTTGATGGCGACATACGGGTCCTTGTCCTGGGCTTCGACCTTGAGCAAATCCTTGGCTTTGAACACAACGCCCATACCGCCCTGTCCGAGTCTTTCCAGCAAAACAAAGCGGTCTTTCAGAGTGACGCCGGGGCCGAGATTTTTATGCTCTACCTTTTCTTTTTTCTTGAGCTTGATGGCCGGTTGGGAGTCGGATTGCTGTGGATCGGCCTGATTGATCTTGTAGTCCGTCACTGGCATGGCTGTGTCGGTACGGATGATGACGGTTTTATCCGATCCACCGAGAGAATCCGAGTCAGATTCTGACGCATCGGTTAAATGCAGCGTCTGATCTTCATCAAAATAGGAAATATCAGTCGCCGCTTGAGAGCCGCGCAGGGTCAGCTCGATGTTGAGTTTGGATACGGTTTCAGAAAGTTTTCGAAATTGTTCGCGGTCGATTTTATTCTGGGTAAATAATTGCTGAAGATAAACCTGGGTCTGGGTGCTGGTATCGCTAGAAACAGAAAAAATCGAGGCCAGGCCTTCTTCAAAATCGGCTTCTTCCAGGACACCGGAGAGAAAGTCATCGATGATGGATTGGCAAATTTCAGTCATCTTCTCGCTCGGGTAATGCTTTGACCAGAACTATAGTACAGTTATCGCTGCCACCGGAATCCAGTGCTGCCTTGAGCAGGCTGGCGGATAAGGCCTCAAGATCGGTGTTTTGATGTTCGATCAATTTCGCCAGTGCCGATTCGGATAAATCCTTGTACAGGCCATCTGAGCACAGCAGGAAAATATCGTTGGGCTGGATGTGCGAATATTCCATATCGATCACGACATTACCTTCGATGCCGATCGCATTTAGCACGACGTTGGCAGCCGGGTGCGCTTCCGCTTCATTCTGGTCCAGTTTGCCCAGACGGACCAGTTCTTCCACATAGGAGTGATCTTCACTCAGTCGGCTTAATTGCTGATCTCGATAGCGATATACCCGACTGTCGCCCGCCCACAATACGAAAGCAAGATCATCCCAGGTGAACAGACTGGCAACGGTGCTGCCTATGGTGATGCCTTTGCCGAGGTGACCAGCTTTTTCCTGAATGATTTGATGGCTGTGCAGAAAGTTTTCTTCCAGAACCAGAATGGAGTCTTCCAGTGACGATTGCTGAGTGAATCGAGCTGCCTGTTGGGTGATGGTCTGGCTGGCAAAATCACCGGAATCGTGCCCACCCATACCATCCGCTACGACCCAAAGATTCTGCTCGGGCAGACAAAGAAAGCTGTCTTCGTTACGGCTGCGAACGCAACCGGTATCTGTGATACCTGCGCTGGCAAACTTGAATTGTAACGGGGCAACACTGTGGGAACCTGGAGTCAAACTGAACCTTATTATTTTTTGTCCTTGATGATTGATTTTAACACGGAATATGAAAAATGACGCAAAATATTGTTGGTTAGCAGAAACCTAAAGGCATAGAAATTCTGCGTTTGTATTCATTCATTTGATGCTAGAATTGCGGTCAAATTTTTAATTGAAGGTGGTATTTATGTCCCGAATGGTTTCCTGTGTAGTACTCAATCGTGAAGCGCCAGGTTTATCCCGTGTTCCGTATCCCGGAGAATTGGGGAAACGTATTTTCGAAAATGTTTCGGAAGAAGGCTGGAAGAAATGGATTGAGCATCAAACCATGGTGATCAATGAAAATGGTCTGTCAACCATGGACCCGACCAGTCTGCAACTGCTCGAAAAACATATGCTTGGTTTTCTTTTTAAGGAAGGCGATCTGGCAGACCAGCCGTTTACCCCGCCGCCTGCAAAGAAATAACCCCGTGCAGGCATTACCTCACGATGCCTGCAAATGCCACACCGGCGCAATTACGAAGTTCAGTTTTCGATGCGATTCTCTCAAGGCTTGCCAGGTTTCATCAAAACCGGGTGCCGACGCAAAGATAAACCCCAGATAACTGGAACCTTCCGGCAATGGAACCAGTTCATAGCCGGGCTGAATATGAATCTCCACATGGCTGACGTATTCGACCTGTTGCGCTTCGAGTAAACCTTCCACTCGTTTCAACATGCCCTGTCGCGGCACCGGAATCATCAAAACTCCGGCATGCCGGTTGTTATGCTCGAATTCGACCGGTTCGAAGCACATCATGCGGATAATGATTTGTTCGAGTTTCTGGCCCAGCACGAATTCGATCAATTGCGCGCATTGTCCGCCAATCGTGCGCGATGCCATTTCGATCAAAAACACCCCTTGATCCGTAATGCGCGCTTCTGCGTGGATCGGCCCATGAGTCAGGCCATAGGCTAGACAGCATCTTTCGACCTCTTCGATTATGGCTTGCTGGGTGACTTGAGGCAGGCGACTGGGCGTAATGTAAAAACTTTCCTCGAAGCAGGGGCCATTCAAAGGTTCGGGCTTGTCAAATAACGCCAGTGGCAGAAACCTGCCGTTTTGCACAAAGCCATCGATGGCGATTTCTTCTCCGGCCAGAAAGCCCTCGATCAAACCATGTGATTTTTCGTAATCATCTGCACTTTCCAGGCCGACGATTTTTTCGATACGCTCGGAAGCCTGGATAAATTGATCCGCATTGTCGGCGCGTATCACGCCGCGGCTGCCGGATAGCATCAGCGGTTTTAGTACCACCGGGTATTCGACTTTTTCGGCAAAGCTACTCGCCTCGCGAAATGGAAACACTTGAAAATCCGGCGCATTACAACCTTGCTCACGCAATTGCTGGCGAGCCAGATCTTTACGATAGGTCAGACGGGTGGCCGATTCCGCGTTGTGCGGTAACCCCAGTGCTTGTGCGAACTGGCTCGATAGTGTGACTACCCGGTCATCGGTCGCAATAACCGCCAGGATTCTCTTGTCCACGATGGCATCGAGCACAGTGGCCAGCGCTTGCTCAGTCTGGCCAAAATCGACATGAATGCCTTCGGCAATGCTGGAAACCAGTGAGTACTCGCTGTCCGAAACAATCAGCAGATGCCGGTTCAGGCGAGTCGCCGCATCTAGATAACTGGCTACGCGGTAGCTGCGTGCCGGTGCGACCAAAAGAATAAACCCGGATTCGAGTTCCGGGTTTATGTGGGAGGGCAAAGCAGTGTCAGAGGGCAGGGCTCAAGCCTATGAACCCGGCTCGATCAGGCGCAACCGCCGCCGGCTGAACCACAGCCACCACAGGTGCCGGATCCGCCGGTTTCGGCGAATACGTTATTGAATACAAAACGCTCGCGTCCGACTTCCTGAACATAATCAATTTGTGCGCCGCGCAGGTAATTCAGTGCCACTACATCGACAAATATCTTGAAATCGTCAAATTGCAGCACGGTATCGTAATCGCTGCCCTGATCGGTAAAAGTCATGCCATACGACATACCGCCGCAGCCGCCGCCACCAACATAGATACGGATACCTTCGACATCTTCATCGCTCTGGTTAACGATTTCAGCCAGTTTGTTTTGCGCGGATTCGGTAACTTCGAGATCTTCGCTGCCAAGTGCCGGGTTGAAAGTGTCAGAAACTGCAACGTTGTCGCTGCTTTTCTGCTCGGGTGGGGTATAGATTCCAACGTTTTCCATCATGTAATACCTTCATTAATAGGGTAGGGGGATGTTATCACAGGCTGCGACCGCACTAAACAACAGCCTTTCAACGGTTAAGTGGGCTGCCTGCGATTCGGTGACTGTTATGCGCAAGATAGGGGCAGCTGCGAGGATTTCAATCAAATCTTATGATGCATGGGTGGCGGGTGTTTTGTACAATAACCGGCTGTTTGCAAGAATATCAGAATGTTATGAAATGCCCTTTCTGCGGAGCGCCGGATACCCGCGTGGTTGATTCCCGACTGGCCAATGAAGCCAGTCAGGTTCGCCGTCGTCGAGCCTGTTCCGCCTGTGATGCTCGCTTTACCACTTACGAATCTCCACTGCTGAATATGCCAATGGTGGTGAAAAACGATGGCAGCCGCGATGCTTTCGATGAACAGCGGGTTCGCAACGGCATGATGCGCGCGCTGGAAAAACGTCCGGTATCGGTCGAACAGGTCGAGGATGCGATGGGGCACATCAAAAAACAGTTGGCGATATTGGATTCGCGCGAAGTGCCCTCCCGCCAGATCGGTGATCTGGTGATGCGTGAATTGCAGGGGCTGGATCATGTAGCCTATATTCGATTTGCCTCGGTGTATCTGAGCTTTGAGGATATCGCTTCGTTCGGTGAATTGATTAAACGGCTGGAATCCGAACCCACCCCCGAGATGCAACGCCGTCAGGTTCCCCTGATCGATGACGAGGACGCCTGATCCATGACCGCAGTCGATGAAGTCTGGATGTCACGTGCGCTGCAACAGGCGCGCAAGGGCTGGTATTCGACCCACCCGAACCCCCGGGTCGGCTGCGTGATCATGCGTGATGGAGAAATGCTGGCCGAAGGTTTTCATGAATACCCGGGCGGGCCGCATGCAGAAATCAATGCATTGAATGCACTCGATGGCGATGCCCGCGGCGCTACTGTTTATGTCACGCTGGAACCCTGCTCGCACACCGGTAAAACCCCACCCTGTGCGGATGCGCTTATCGCGGCGCAACCGGCTCGTGTGGTCATCGCGATGCAAGACCCGAATCCGCTGGTTGCCGGTCGCGGCATAGAAAAGCTGAAAAATCAGGGCATCGAAGTGGTGTGCGGGGTGATGAAAAATCAGGCGCTCGCGCTGAATCGCGGTTTCATCAAGCGCATGCAATACGGTTTGCCCGCACTGCGCGTCAAGATGGGGATGTCGCTGGATGGCCGAACTGCGCTGGCCAATGGCATCAGTCAATGGATTACCGGAGCCGAGGCGCGGCGTGATGTGCAGTTCTTACGCGCGCAAAGTTCGGCTATCCTGAGCAGTGCCACCACCGTGATTCAGGATGACGCCTCGCTCAACGTGCGGCTCGATGCGGCAGCGCTGCAACAGCAGGTCGCGGTGCGCCAGCCGCTACGCGTCATTGTCGATACGCAATTGCGATTGAGCGGGCAAGAGAAACTGTTCGAGCAAGCCGGTGAAATCTGTATTTTCACCACTTCGAAAGATGTACAAAAGAAAGCCGCACTGGAAAGCGATCAAATCAGCGTGCGGGTTATGCCCGAACATATTGATGGCCGCATCGACCTGAAAGCCATGCTTCAGCAATTGGCGCAGATGGAAATCAATGAAGTGCATTGCGAATGCGGCGCGACGCTGGCCGGGGCTTTGTTGCAGCAACAACTGGTCGATGAAGTGGTGTTGTACATTGCCCCCGACCTGCTTGGTAATCAGGCGCGCGGCTTGTTCGAGCTGGGCGAAATCAGCATCATGTCCGACAAACTGGCGATGCAGATTGAAGACCTGCGCATGATCGGCCGAGATATCAAAATTACTGCAAAACCGGAGATTTCATGTCCACCGTTGTCGTCGTAAGAAAACACCAGCAGGCTTGCATCGCCGCCGACAGTCTGACCAGCTTCGGTGACACCAAGCAATCGGCAGTATATATTGCCGATGCTGACAAGATCATCCGCCGCGAAGGCTTTTACATGGGCATCGTTGGCAGCGCTGCTCACCAACTGGTGCTCGAATCCCTGTTCACCCGGCATGCCGATAAAATCGATTTCAGCTCACGGCTCGATATCTTCGACAGTCTCAATCGCATTCACCCGATCCTGAAAGAAGAGTATTTCCTCAATAGCAAGGATGAAGACGAAGACCCGTACGAATCCTCGCGCTATGATTCACTGGTGATGACGGCGAGTGGCATCTATGGGCTGTATTCACTACGCGAAGTGGATGAATACACGCGCTACTGGGCGGTCGGCTCGGGTGCGGAGTATGCACTTGGCGCGATGTTCAGCGTCTACGATCAGTTTGAGCGCGCCGAAGACATCGCCCGTGCCGGCATTGAGGCTGGCGCACAATTCGATAATGCATCGGCCTTGCCGATGACATCCTACACGCTCGACATTCAGGGGTAGATTCATGTTTACCGGTATTATTCAGGCCGTCGGCCAGATTCAGAAAATGGAACAAAAGGGCGGCGACATGCGCTTGACGCTTGACACTGCAGATCTGCCGCTCGACGACAGCGATTTGGGTGACAGTATCGCAGTCAATGGTGTATGCCTGACTGCGGTCGAGTACACCGGCATTGGCTTTGTCGCCGATGTGTCGCAGGAAACCCTTGGCACCACCAGTCTCGGTCAGCTCAAGCCGGGCAGTGAAGTCAATCTTGAAAAAGCCCTGACACTCAACACCGCGCTCGGTGGACATCTGGTCAGCGGCCATGTCGATGGGTTGGGAACGTTGCTGTCGATGCGCAACGACGGGCGCTCGATTCGCTACGAATTTTCGGTGCCGCAGCAGCTCGCGCATTATATTGCGGAGAAAGGCTCAGTCACCATCGATGGCACCAGCCTGACAGTCAATCACGTGGATAGTAATAAGTTTGGCGTCAACATCGTGCCGCATACACGCGAAAACACAATATTCCGTCATTATAAAATCAATACCCAGGTCAACATAGAAGTTGATATAATCGCCCGTTACCTTGAGCGTTTGCTGACCGGGCAAGCGGTCGAAACCGGAGATCACCAGCTGTTGCAAAAGCTGGCCGAATCCGGATTTATCAAATCCTGAACGAGACATCAGAAGTATGGCGTTACACACGACCGAAGAAATTATCGAAGACATCAAGGCCGGCAAAATGGTCATCATCATGGATGATGAAGATCGCGAAAACGAAGGCGATCTGTTGATGGCAGCCGAAGCGGTCAAGCCGGAAGATATCAATTTCATGGCGCGCTACGGGCGTGGTCTGATCTGCCTGACGCTGTCTCAGCAGCGCTGCCAGCAATTGCGCCTGCCGCTGATGGTCGGCGATAACACCGCTGCGCTGGAAACGAATTTTACCGTCTCCATCGAAGCGGCCGAGGGTGTTACCACCGGCATTTCGGCCGCTGATCGTGCAGTCACCGTGCAGGCAGCGGTCCAGCCCGACGCACAGCCACAAGATCTGGTGCAACCGGGGCATATTTTTCCGTTGATGGCGCGCCCCGGTGGTGTGCTGACCCGGGCTGGTCACACCGAAGCGGGTTGTGATCTGGCACGACTGGCCGGTTTCGAGCCTGCCGCGGTCATCGTCGAGATTCTGAATGAAGATGGCAGCATGGCTCGGCGCGGCGATCTGGAGACGTTTGCCAAACAGCATGATCTCAAGATGGGTACGATCGAAGACTTGATCCGCTATCGCATCGAAAATGAAAAAACACTGGAACGCATCGTCGAAACGCCATTCCCGACCGACTTTGGTGATTTCAAACTGATCGCGTATGAAGACGCCATTGATCAGGAATTACACCTCGCGCTGGTCAAGGGCGAACTCAACACCGACGAGCCGGTGGCGGTGCGTGTGCATGTACAAAACACCCTGCATGATTCGCTCGGTGGCACCGTCGGTCGTGGCTGGCCATTGCAGGATGTGATGCAAAAAATTGATGACATGGGCAGCGGTGTGATCGTTTTCCTGCGTCAATCCGAATCGCCGCGCGAAATGGTGCAGGCGATCGAAACTATGATGCGCGGCGACGAAGGTCAGAAGCATGATGAAAAGCATGCCGAAGATTTGCGTACCTTCGGTATCGGCGCGCAGATTCTGGCGGATCTCGGTATCCATAAAATGAAACTGCTCAGCGCACCGAAGAAATTCCACGCACTGGCCGGCTTCGGTCTCGAAGTGGTCGAGTATATTTCTGACTGAAGTGATTGATTGCTCTTGCAAAGACGCAAAGTGCGCAAAGTTAAATTAAGGGTTTCTTTGCGTTCTTAGCGCCTAGGCTAGAGGATTATTTTTCCTCAGTGAATCGAACAAACTATTAAAGAAAGAGAAAACTAACATGAGTGAAATCAAACAGATCAACGGTGATGTTACCGCCAGCGGCGCGAAGATCGCCATCGTGGTCGGGCGCTTCAATGGATTTATCGTCGATAGCCTTCTGTCTGGCGCGATCGATACCCTGATCCGATCGGGCGTAGCCGAGGCCGATATCATGGTCAGCCATGTGCCGGGCGCTTTCGAAATGCCATTGGTGATGCAACGTTTTGCCGACAAGGGTGGCATCGATGCGATCATCGGTCTGGGTGCAGTGATTCGCGGCTCGACCCCGCATTTCGATTTTGTCGCGGGTGAAAACGCCAAGGCATTGGCTTCGCTGGCGCTGAAATACAATCTGCCGGTCATCAATGGCGTGCTGACCACTGATACCATCGAGCAGGCGATCGAGCGAGCCGGCACCAAGGCTGGCAACAAGGGCGCTGAAGCCGCGATGGCTGCGATGGAAATGATCAGCTTGCTGAAAAAAATCGGGTGAATCTAACCTGATGTCAAAAAACAAACCGCCACAGGATCAAGCCCACGCACGCGCAATCAAAAAGCGCAAGCATGCACGTGACAAGGTTTTGCAGGCGCTGTATCAATGGCAATTATCCGGAGAGGATCTGGACTGGATTCGTGACCACTATATGAGTGAACAGGGCGTGGCCGCGGGTGATGCCGATTATTTTCTCGAACTATTGTACAAGATTCCGTCACAGGTCTCGACGCTGGATGCTCATTACAAGCAATATGTCGACAAATTCGAGGATCATGTCGACCCGATCGAAGTCAATATCCTCAGAATTGCTGTTTATGAATTTCTCTATCATCTCGAGATTCCGTATCGGGTGGTGATCAATGAAGCAATCAATCTGGCCAAAACCTATGGTGCAGACGAGAGCCACAAGTTTATCAACGGCGTGCTGGATCCGCTGGCGAAAGAATTACGCGCGGTTGAATTCAATGCCCACCAACAAGCGGCCAAACCGGTCCAGCCGTGAGCGGTGAATTTTCGCTGATCGAAAAATATTTTGCGGGCCGGGTAGCGCCTGCCGGAAAACAAACGCTGCTCGGAATCGGGGATGATGCGGCGGTGCTTTCGGTTCCTGCGGGGCAACAATTGGTGGTCACACTGGATACCCTGATCGCCGGTCGTCATTTTCCGGACTCTACCGATCCTTTTGACATCGGTTGGAAAAGTCTGGCGGTCAACGTCAGTGATCTGGCCGCGATGGCGGCATCACCTTTTTATTTTCTACTTTCGCTCAGTCTGCCTAGTGCGGATGATCACTTTCTCAAACCCTTTTCCGATGGACTGGTCGCCGCCGCCGATAAATTCGCTATCGAGTTGGTCGGTGGCGATACCTGCAAGGGGCCACTTTCGATTACGATCCAGGCCAGCGGGCTGGTCGAGGCAGAACAATTCATCACCCGAAGCGGCGCCCGGATGGGGGATCGGATTTTTGTCAGCGGAGAACTCGGCGCCGCAGCATTGGGCCTGGCGCATCTCCAGCAAGCTGTGCAACTGGACGAGCTAGAGCAAGTCGAGTGTCTGACAGCGTTGAACCGACCATCCCCACGTACCGATCTGGCAGAGATCCTGCGTTTGTTCGCAACTGCAAGCATCGATATTTCCGATGGGTTGATTGCCGATCTGGGGCATATTCTGACGCAAAGCGGGGTCGGAGCGATAGTTCGCCAGCGCAGCATTCCGTTTTATCCTTCTCTTGAAAAATATCAGCGATGGAGCGATGCCCTGCATGGCGGAGATGATTATCAAATCCTGTTTAGCGTAGCCGCCCAGAATGTTGCAGCGATGTCGCATCTGGCACTGCAGTTGTCGATCCCGCTGCACGAGATCGGTGAAATTACCGCACAAGGCTATCAGCTTGAAACCGAGAGTGGTTTGCAAGACTGTTCCAACTCAGGAGGCTTTGATCACTTTGCCGCGTAATCCTGTCCCTGTCGGGTTATTGAAAAACCCCTGGCATTTCCTTTCACTGGGTTTTGGCAGCGGGCTGGCTCCGTTTGCGCCCGGCACCTTCGGCACATTGGCCGCGATTCCCATCTACTTGCTGATGCAACCGCTGCAATTGCCCCTTTATCTGCTGGCCACTCTGGCCATGCTGTTGCTGGGTTTTTATATTTGCGGAAAAACCGCTGATGCACTCGGCGTACATGATCACGGCGGAATCGTCTGGGATGAAATCGTCGGCTATCTGATCACAATGCTGGCCGCGCCGTTCAGCTGGCCGGTGATGATGGTGGGCTTTTTGCTGTTTCGTTTCTTTGATATTGTCAAACCCTGGCCCATCAAATGGGTGGACCGCCGTGTTTCCGGCGGCATCGGCATTATGCTTGATGATGTGCTGGCGGGTATTTTTTCAGCAGTTTGCCTGCAATTGCTGCTGGCCTATACCAACCTGTCCGGGTGAACGCATGCGGTTGATTTTGCAACTATTTCTGCTGTTTTGGTCGACGACTGTTTTTGCCGGTATCCCGGATATCCGCGTGCAGGCGCTATTCGCCGGGAAAGCCATGGTATCGCTCGATGGGCGTAACCAGTTGATGCTCGCTGGACAGATCGAGCAGGGCGTCAAGCTGGTTTCCGCCGATAGTCGCCAAGCGGTATTCGAACTACCCGATGGACAGCGCCTCACACTCGGATTGAATCAATCGATCGGCTCGGCCTATCGTAAGCCGAAACGTGATTCAGTTACGATGTTCTCGGGTAAGCACGGCATGTTTACCGTACCCGGTCTGGTCAATGGCCGCCGGCTGGAATTTATTCTGGATACCGGTGCCAGCTTTATTTCGATGAGCCAGCAGCAAGCCGAGCGGCTGAAACTTACCTATCGTCAAGCCAAAAGAGGGCGTGTTCAGACTGCCAGCGAAACCGTTCCTGTCTGGCATATTCGACTCGATCAGGTTAAAGTAGGCGGCATATCTGTGGCCAATGTCGAAGCGGTGATTTTACCTGGAAACACACCAGCTACCGCCTTGCTTGGCATGTCTTTTTTGAAGCATGTCAAAATGCAGCGAAATGGCAACGCCATGACCCTACAACAAAAATACTGACCACTGGCGAGGTTAACTCGAGGTAAACATGCTGGACTGGATAGACCCGATTATTCTGAATTTCGTATATGCCGCACTGGGTGGGCTGTTGACTATCTGGTTTATGAAGCTCGGTTGCAGCAGCTTCAATAAAATTGTCAATTTCAACATCAGTGACGAGTTGGCCAAAGGAAATGTTGCGGTCGGCCTGATGGTCTCCGGCATGTTCATTGGTATCGGCATTGCGACCGGTCTGGTGATCGGGCTCGGGCTTAGCTGATACAATCGAAACAATTGACTCAGCAAACTGTTATTTCTTCTCACAATCGTGTGTTTTCCCTAGAATAGCGCGCCAATCCAGCTTTTAATCAAGATGATGATTCGTACCCGTTTTGCGCCCAGTCCAACTGGCTATCTTCATATCGGCGGTGCTCGCACTGCGCTGTTTTGCTGGCTTTTCAGTCAGAAAGAACAGGGCAAATTTGTACTGCGTATCGAAGACAC
>JANTFI010000049.1 GCA_024763505.1 Gammaproteobacteria bacterium | reverse complement strand
GCATGCGCTGGGCGGTCAGGAAATGATGCAGGCTGCGCGTTCTGCGGTTGAAAACAGCAAAACCCATCAGCCTTTGCTGATTGCAGTCTCGATCCTGACCAGTTCCGGGCCTGCGCAACTGCGACAAATCGGCCTGAGTGATGATGTGCAGGAAAATGTCCAGCGCCTGACCCGTCTGGCGCTGGATAGTGGCATGGATGGTATGGTCTGTTCCGCTCATGAAGCACAGGGCATTCGCGAACTGTTTGGCCAGAAACCCGTGCTGGTGACTCCGGGAATTCGTCCGGATGGTGCTGGTATTGATGATCAGCAACGGGTTATGACGCCGACTCAGGCTATGGCGGCCGGCTCTAGTTATCTGGTGATCGGTCGACCGGTAACGAAACACCCGAATCCTCAAATTGCCTTGCAACAAATCAATCAATCGCTTTTCCTTGGCGAAGCATAAACAACCGGACAAAAATCCCGGGTAGTGCTGACACCTGACCGTTAAGCCGTTACAATTCCGCTTTGACCTTGCTGCCCTGATATTGACAATATGGACCAGAATTTTCTTGATTTCGAACAACCGATTGCCGAGCTGCAAGCGAAGATAGAAGAGTTGCGCTATGTCACGGATGATTCTGATATCAATATTACTGAAGAAATCGCGACGCTGGAAAAAAAGGCGGAATCGCTGACCAAATCCATTTTTTCGAAGCTCAAGCCATGGCAGATTTCACAGATCGCGCGTCACCCCAATCGCCCTTACACCTTTGATTACATCGATCGAATATTTGATGATTTCGAATTTCTGCACGGCGATCGGGCTTATGCCGATGATCACCCGATGGTCGGCGGCGTCGGCCGACTGAATGGCAAACCGGTCATGGTGATCGGCCAACAAAAAGGTCGCACTACCAAGGAAAAAATCACCCGTAACTTTGGCATGCCGCGGCCTGAGGGGTATCGCAAAGCCAAACGCTTGATGCGCATGGCGGAAAAATTCAGGATGCCGGTGGTGACGCTGGTCGATACTCCGGGTGCATACCCTGGCATTGGGGCAGAGGAACGCGGTCAAAGTGAAGCCATCGCGCGCAATCTGTATGTTCTGGCCGAATTGAAAACTCCAGTGATCAGCACCATTATCGGAGAAGGCGGTTCTGGCGGAGCGCTGGCCATCGCAGTAGGTGATCGCATCAACATGCTGCAATATGCGACGTATTCGGTCATTTCTCCGGAAGGTTGCGCCTCGATTTTATGGAAAGACGCTGAAAAAGCTCCACTGGCTGCTGAAGCCATGGGGATCACAGCAGATCGACTGTTCGAGCTCGGTCTGATCGACCAGATTATCGATGAACCTCTGGGCGGTGCACATCGTGATTTCGACCAAATGGCCACCCGGCTCAAGGATAGCCTGTCGCAGAATATCGAAGCACTGGAATCGATCGGTATCGATAAATTGCTCGATCAACGCTACCAGCGCCTGATGGGCTACGGTGCTTTTATTGAAGGCTGATGCAACCCCTTTCTCTGCCGCATCAAGTTGAACACTATTTCCTAGCCTTCAGCGGCGGAATCGATTCTTCGGTTCTGTTGCACGCACTTGCCAGCGAACTGCCAACCGGACAGTTCTCTCTATGGCATATCAATCATGGCTTGCAAAGCAATGCCCTGCAGATGGAGCAATTCGCCCACTCGAAGGCTGACCAGTACGGCCTGCAGGTTCGTATCGATCGTCTTGATCTGTCAGCCAATTGCGGACAATCCAAAGGCAATCTCGAAGCGCGCGCCCGCGAGCAACGTTATGCCATCTTTGCAGCGGGATTGAAATCCGGCGAGGCGCTATTGACAGCGCATCATCAGGATGATCAGGCAGAAACCCTGATGCTGAACCTGTTGCGTGGCTCCGGTACGGCCGGATTAAGTGGTATTGCGCGTGAGCGTTCACTGGGACAGGGACGATTGTTTCGCCCATTGCTGGAAATTCCTCGTCAACAGATCGAATCCTATGCGCGCGATCACGAGTTGAACTGGATCGATGATCCCAGTAATCAAGATGACCGTTTCAATCGAAATTATATACGCCATGAAGTATTGCCACATGTCGCAAAGCGCTGGCCCGGCGCGACTGCTCAGTTCAGTCGTGTTGCGCGCTGGCAGCAGGAAAGTGAGCAATTGCATCAGGACCTGGCGCAACTCGATTTGCAAGCGAGCGAAGAGCATCGTCCCTTTGCATCGACGGTCTGTCTGCAGATCGAGAAACTGGCCGCACTGTCGGACCTTCGGCAGAAAAACCTGATTCGTTTCTGGATTCGACAGCAGGGGCTGGCGCTACCTGGCCACCGTAAAATGCAGACCTTACTGGATCAATTACACGCCAGAGAAGATGCCACACCCTGTATTTCACTGACGGGTTATCAAATCAGGCGCTATCAGTCGGCACTCTATCTTTGCCTGGATGCGGCCCAGCTTCGGCCAAAGCCTTGCTATGAATTTGCTCGGAACAACGATATTTCGATTCCGGAACTGGGTCTAGTAGCTCGGCGTGAAACGCTATTCAGAGATTTGAAACGGCCAGATCAGGATGAAAATCTGCAGTTGAGGTTTCGCGTTGTGGAGCCTGGTGGAAAGCCTGGAATCCACCGTCATCACTTGAAAAGACTGTTTCAGCATCACCGCATCCCTCCCTGGATTCGGCCGCTGATTCCGCAGATTTTTTTAAATGATGAATTGGCGGGATTGCTACTCTGACGGGTCGTGAAATTTTTCGTAGCAATAATTGGTTGCTTCCACGAATCCATGCAAGCTGCCACAATCGAATCGCTTGCCCTTGAACTTGTATGCCATGACACAGCCATTGCGAGCCTGTGCTAATAAGGCATCAGTTATCTGGACTTCGCCATTTGTACCGGGTGGCGTGTTGCGAATGTAGTCGAATATATCAGGCGTGAGGATATACCGACCGATGATAGCCAGATTGCTGGGTGCATCTTCTGGTGCTGGCTTTTCGACCATATCGCTTACTTTGAACAAATCTTCCTGCAGTTGGGTGCCGGCAATGACACCATATTTGCGGGTTTCTTCCTTGGGGACTTCTTCAATTGCGACGATGCTGCAGCGAAATTGTTTGTACAAACCGACCATTTGTGCCATTACCGGGTCACCTTCGGTGATGCACAGGTCATCGGCCAGAATAACACCAAATGGCTCATCACCGATCATCGGTTCGCCGGTTAATATGGCGTGCCCAAGTCCTTTCATCTCGGGCTGACGGGTATAGGTAAAGACACAGTTGTCGCGGATATCACGAATCTCCTGCAGCTGGGTTTCCTTGGCACTGCCTTTGATCTCGCTTTCCAGTTCGTAACTGATGTCAAAATGATCTTCGATCGAGCGCTTGGTTCGTCCGGTCACAAAGGCTTGCTGGATCAATCCTGCATCCATCGCTTCCTTAACGGCATATTGAATCAGTGGCTTGTCGACGATCGGTAACATTTCTTTAGCCATCGATTTGGTCGCCGGCAAAAAGCGGGTGCCATAACCGGCAACCGGGTAAAGACATTTTTTTATCATAGTGATGTGCGATAATTAAAAGCCGCCATTATACAGATCAATCCATCCTTGAATATGACAGAGTTAACAGATAAAGACCGGGTTTTTGCCCGGCCCTTGTCCAGCGTCCATGCATTTGCATTCGATGCCGAGGTGGCCCGAGTTTTTGATGACATGATCAGTCGTTCGGTGCCGGGATACGACTTACTGGTGAGAATGATGGCGTTGTATGCAGACACCTTCGTAACGTCGGCAAGCCGTGTATATGATCTTGGCTGTTCAACCGGGGTAATGTCACGGGTCATCGCTCGACAATTATCTTTTAATAATGTCGAGATTATCGCTATCGATAATTCCTGTTCGATGATTGAAAAATGTCGAGGTCAATCGACCGAGCCTGTTCTCTGGCAATGTGCCGATGTGCTGGATGTAGAAATCAGTCAGGCTTCGATGGTGGTTTTAAATCTGACCCTGCAATTCATAGACCCGGATCGTCGGGATGAATTGATCCGCAGAATCTATCAGGGCTTGAACCCCGGTGGTGTACTGGTACTGACGGAAAAAGTCGAGCTTACAGATGCCCGGCAACAGCAAACCATGACCGAGCTTTATCAGGGGTTTAAAAAAATCCAGGGCTATAGCGATCTTGAAATCAGTCAGAAACGCTCGGCGCTGGAAAATGTATTGATCCCGGATACCCCAGAGCGGCATATCGAGCGATTTCAACAGGCTGGATTCGAAGAGGTGTACCAGAGTTTTCATTGTTTCACTTTTCAATCGTTTCTGGCGCGAAAATCATGAATTTTCAGGGCTTGTTCGAGCACCTCGAAGAGGCGGGGTTCGGGGCATGGGTCGCTCAACTTCGCGAACAGCAATCGAGCTGGTTCAGCGCAGGCCATCATGGCGATTATTTGCGCTGGCAGCAGGCACTGGATCGTCTGCCGCCAATACCCGATTGCGAGCTGGATTATTCATTGCCAGCGATTACGGTAAAAGGCCATTGTGCCGAACCGCAAACCCTGAAACAGGCTCTGCAGGGGTTGCGGCCGTGGCGCAAAGGCCCGTACCAGATTGCGGATGTGGGGATTGATACGGAGTGGCGTAGTGATTTCAAATGGGACCGAGTGCACCCGCATTTATCATCACTCGAAAACAAAAAAATACTCGATATCGGTTGCGGCAATGGCTATCACTGCTGGCGCATGCTTGATGATGATCCTGCGTTTATTCTCGGTATCGATCCATCGGTATTGTTCAATCTGCAATTTCAGGTGATCCAGCATTACAGCAACGATCATCGCATCCATATGCTGCCACTGACGATCCAGCAAATGCCACAAAACATGCAGTATTTCGATCATGTTTTTTCGATGGGAATTTTGTATCACAGGCGCTCACCAATGGATCATTTGCTGCAACTCAAGGGTTTGCTGCGGCAGGGCGGAGAACTCTGTCTGGAAACACTGGTGATCGAAGGCGGGCGCGGTGAAATTCTTGTGCCAGAGGCACGCTATGCGCGGATGAACAATGTCTGGTTTTTGCCATCGACAGATGAATTGATCCACTGGCTGAAGCGTTGCGGCTTTAAACAACCCCGGCTGGTGGATGTGAACCAGACCAGCCTGCAGGAACAGCGCACCACCGAATGGATGCCATTCGAGTCGCTCGGGCAATGTCTGGACCCTGATGATAGCAACAAAACCATAGAAGGTTACCCGGCCCCCTTGCGCGCGGTGATCATCGCAACCCGTTAATTCACTCGCTACCGGCTTTTATAAACCGAACCTGATTGCGCCCCTGTTCCTTGGCCTGATAAACGCCCAGATCGGCGGCATGGAACAAAGCTTCAAAATCGAAAGTCATGCCCGGTTCCAATGTGGTGACGCCAATGCTGCTGCTGATTGCAAGCTGATTCGGATTGAGTGCCTCGATTTGCTGTCGCAGCTTTTCCGCCTTGATATGGACTTGCTTGGCATCACAATGGTTAAGCAATACGACAAATTCTTCTCCGCCGAACCGGGCGACCATATCGCCATCGCGAAAACTGCTGTTAAGCAGTTTGCCCATTTCACTCAGCACGATGTCGCCAACTGCATGGCCGTGGGTGTCATTGATTTGTTTGAAGTGATCGAGATCGAGCATCATCAGGCTGACCGGATAATGGTGGCGAGTTGCCTGAGCAATGAATTTGCGGGCAAATTCGGTCAGGCTGTGTCGATTGTGGCAACCGGTCAATTTATCGGTGGTGGCGAGACTATACAGCTCTCGACGCTGGTCGTGGACCTTGTCGAGCAAACGCTTGTTGGTGATCAGATTGGTGACCCGCAACAGTAATTCTTCCAGCAATACCGGTTTGGGCAGAAAATCGTTGATGCCTTCGCGGTACAGTCGGATGCGAAGCTGGTCATCGGTTTGTGTGGTGCTGGCGATAATTGGAATGAAACCGCGCGCATCCTGTAGCTGGCGCACCTTCCGCACCAGATCGCTGCCGCACATTTCACCTTCCAGATGGATGTCGGTCAGGATTAAATCAAAGGCTTCCTTGTCGGATCCATAAGATACTTCCTCATTGAAAGCGGCCCACGCCTGGTCGGCACTGTCATAATGTTCGACCTGAAACCCGGCTTCACTGAGCGCCGTGTTGATCAGTTGCGCCACGCTTAGGCTGTCTTCGACGAATAGAATCTTACCCTCGCTGAACACCGGATCAAGACGGGTTTCCAGAAAATGGGTAATCTGGTCTGAAATCTGCTGCAGGTTGTGCTTGAAAATGATTTCGGCAAACTCCAGCTCGCCAGTCTTTCGCTCGATTTGCTTGTCGGAGGTAAACAACAATACCGGAATCTTGCATAGGCGCGGATCGAGACGGCAAAATTCGGCCAGTGCCAGACCGGAGCCGTCTTTCAGGGTTTCACTCAGGCAAATGATGTCGTATCGATTTTGCTGCAGAAAATCCTTGGCAATGCGGATTTCATTGGTTATGTCATTTTCAAACCCCTGCTGTCCCAGAATGTTATCCAGCAGTTGGCGATAGAGGCGGCTGTTTTCCAGGATCAGGGCTTTCATGAAGGCTCAAAAAATCAATCATTCATTCAGTGTAGCTGAATCATTTCAGGCTTTTCAGGAAATTTTATGATTGAAAACTTGCGTTGAAATTTACCAAAGCGGCTGGCTTTCGGATTGAGTTGCCACCCCCCATCTGGTAATCTTGTCTCCCGTCCAGAACTCTCAATTCAGTCAGTTTTCCAGCTATATGAGCCGATTTATTTTTATCACCGGTGGTGTTGTTTCATCACTGGGTAAAGGCATTGCGTCTGCCTCTCTCGGAGCGATTCTTCAGGCCCGCGGGTTGAGTATCAATATGATCAAGCTCGACCCTTATATCAATGTCGATCCGGGCACTATGAGTCCGTTCCAGCATGGCGAAGTCTATGTCACTGACGATGGCGCTGAGACAGACCTGGATCTTGGTCATTATGAGCGATTTGCAGCGATCAAATCGAGCAAGTCCAGCAATTACACCACTGGCCGCATCTATGGCAATGTCATTGCCAAAGAACGGCGTGGAGAATATCTCGGCGCAACCGTCCAGGTGATTCCGCATATCACCGATGAAATCAAACAAAAAGTGCTTGGTAGCACCAATGATGCCGATATCGTGCTGGTGGAAATTGGCGGTACCGTAGGTGATATCGAATCTTTGCCATTTATGGAAGCGATACGGCAACTCGGCGTTGAGCTGGGGCATGACAATGCATTGTTCATGCACTTGACGCTGGTGCCCTATATTCCGGCAGCCGGTGAAATCAAGACTAAGCCGACCCAGCACTCGGTCAAGGAATTACGCTCTATTGGTATCCAGCCGAATATCCTGCTGTGCCGGGCTGAAAAGTCGATCCCTGAAGACGAACGCAAAAAGATAGCCTTGTTCACCAATGTCAGTCTCGATTCCGTCATTTCCGCGGTCGATGTCGATCATATCTACAAGATTCCGCGCGAATTGCACGAGCAGGGGCTGGATGACATCGTGGTCAAGAAATTCGGCCTCGATTTACCACCGGCAGATTTATCTGATTGGGATCAGATTGTCGAGGCATTACAAAATCCCGAGCATAGCATCGACATTGGTTTTGTCGGCAAATATATCGAGCATACCGATGCCTACAAATCTCTGATGGAAGCTTTGGCGCATGCCGGTATCCATACCCGTACCAAAGTGAATGTGATCAAGATCGATGCCGACCGGATCGAATCGGAAGGGACGCAGATACTGAATAACCTGGATGCCATTCTGGTGCCCGGTGGATTTGGCAGTCGCGGTGTTGAAGGCAAGATTGCCGCAGCTCATTTTGCTCGTATGCATAAAATTCCCTATCTCGGCATTTGCCTCGGCATGCAGGTTGCAGTCATCGAATATGCCCGCAACGTACTGGGCTTGACTCAGGCGCACAGCACCGAATTTAACCCGAAAACGCCGGAGCCGGTGATCGCGCTGATTACCGAATGGAAGAATCAGGATGGCAGCATCGAGGTACGCGATGAAGACGCCGACCTCGGTGGCACAATGCGTCTGGGCGCGCAAACCTGCAAGCTGGTGCCGGGAACACTTTCGCAAAAGGCTTATGGGGCCGAACAAATACAGGAACGTCATCGACACCGCTACGAATTCAACAACAATTATCTCGATGTGCTGCAGAATGCCGGCCTGGTCATTTCGGGAGTATCGGTCGATAACGAGTTGGTGGAAATGGTCGAAATCAGCGATCACCCGTGGTTTGTGGCTTGTCAATTTCACCCCGAATTCACTTCGCAACCGCGCGAAGGGCACCCCTTGTTTAACAGTTTTGTTACGGCTGCACTGGCCCAGCATCTGGAGTCAAACGGGTGAAGTTGACCGACTTTGAAGTCGGGCTCGATCGCCCGCTTTTTTTGATCGCCGGGCCCTGTGTGATCGAAAGTGAGCCGCTGGCGCTGGAAACGGCTACTCGCCTGCGCGATATCTGCCAGCGCCTGGAAATCTCTTTCATCTACAAGTCCTCCTTCGATAAAGCCAACCGCTCCAGTAGCCAGAGCTTTCGTGGGCCCGGGCTGGAGCAGGGTTTGAAGATTCTGCAAAAAGTAAAAGATGAAATCGGCGTGCCGGTGCTGACCGATGTGCATGAAGATACACCGCTGGATGAAGTCGCAAGCGTGGTCGATGTGTTGCAAACTCCGGCGTTTCTGTGTCGTCAGACTAACTTCATTCAAAACGTCGCCAAACAGGGCTTGCCGGTGAATATCAAAAAAGGCCAGTTTCTTTCGCCCTGGGATATGAAAAATGTAATCGACAAGGCTCTGCAAACCGGCAATCAACAGATCATGGCTTGCGAGCGCGGTGCCAGCTTTGGCTATAACAATCTGGTATCTGACATGCGTGCGCTGGCGGTGATGCGCAATACCGGAGCGCCGGTCATATTCGATGCCACCCACTCGGTGCAATTACCGGGCGGGCAGGGGAGTAGCTCGGGAGGACAGCGCGAATTCGTACCCGTGTTGGCACGCGCTGCCATCGCTGCCGGTGTTTCCGGGTTGTTTATGGAAACCCATCCGGATCCAGCCAGTGCTCTGAGCGATGGCCCCAATGCCTGGCCGTTGGATAAGATGGAATCACTGTTAACTGTTTTGAAAACGCTTGACCAGGCTGTCAAGCAACAGCCATTACATGAGCAGGGGCTGATGCAGTAAACCCCGTTGGCGAGGTCGTCATCGGTTATGACTGAAAATTTGGAGAAATCAATGTCAAGTATAAAATACGTCATGGGACGTGAAATTCTGGATTCTCGCGGCAACCCGACGGTTGAAGCTGAAGTAACCCTCGAAAATGGTGTGATGGGTCGCGCCGCGGTACCTTCGGGCGCCTCGACCGGTGAGCGCGAAGCGATCGAACTGCGCGACGGCGACAAAAGCCGTTATGGAGGCAAGGGTGTGCTGAAAGCCGTGTCGCATGTGAACAATGAACTGGCCGCTTGCGTCAAAGGCATGGATGCGGGCGATCAGCGTGCACTCGATCAAGCCATGATCGACCTTGACGGTACCGAAAACAAGAGCAAGCTCGGTGCCAATGCGATTCTCGCGGTTTCATTGGCAGCTGCGCATGCGACGGCCAATGCCGCAGGCATGCCACTGTTTCGATCGCTCGGCGGTGAAGATGCGGTCACCCTGCCGGTGCCGATGATGAATATCATCAATGGCGGCGCGCATGCCGATAACAGTGTCGATTTGCAGGAATTCATGATTGTGCCCGCTGGCGCACCGAGATTTTCCGAAGCCTTGCGCTATGGGGCAGAAGTGTTCCACGCACTGAAAGCGGTGCTGGCAGATAAGGGTATGAATACCACGGTCGGTGACGAAGGTGGTTTCGCGCCGAACTTGTCGTCCAACGTCGAAGCGGTAGAAGTCATTCTGCAAGCAATCGAACTGGCAGGTTTCAAGGCCGGTGTAGATGTCAGTCTCGCTATCGATGCCGCCAGTTCAGAGTTTTATCATGATGGAAAATATGTGCTGGCTTCCGAGAACCGCTCGTTCAGTGCCGAAGAATTCACCCATTACCTCGACAACTGGGTCGATCAATATCCCATCATCAGCGTAGAAGACGGCCTGGATGAAAGCGACTGGGATGGATGGGCCTATATGAGCCAGCAAATGAATGACAAGGTGCAATTGGTGGGCGATGACCTGTTTGTCACCAACACATCGATTTTCAAGCGCGGCATCGACCATAATATCGCCAACTCGATTTTGATAAAACTCAATCAAATCGGTACTTTAAGCGAAACTCTGGATGCTATTTCTATGGCACACAAAGCCGGTTACACAGCGGTGGTCTCTCATCGATCCGGTGAAACCGAAGATGTCACGATTGCTGACCTGGCCGTGGCAACCAACAGCGGCCAGATCAAAACCGGCTCATTATCACGCTCTGACCGGGTGGCCAAATACAATCAATTGCTGCGGATCGAGTCGATGCTGGGTGAACGAGCTGTCTTCCCCGGTAAATCGGCTTTTCGCATGCTGTAAATCTGGTCGAAAGCGCGTTACGCATGCGCCTGTTGATTGTTGTACTGGTTCTGTCGTTGATCGGGCTGCAATATCGATTGTGGTTCGGTGACGGTAGTCTGTCTGAAGTTGTACGTCTGAGCCGGCAACTGGAACAGCAGCAAGCCAAACTGCTCGAACTGGAACAGCGCAACCGCAAACTCGAGGCGCAAGTACTCGACTTGCAAAGCGGACTGGATGCTTATGAAGAGCGGGCGCGCAATGACCTTGGCATGATCAAACGGGGAGAAACCTTTTACCAACTGGTTTCTCCTCCGTCTGATGGTCTCTGAAACCAGCGATGACTGCAAACAAGGAAATCTGGGCTGTCATTCCTGCCACCGGTGTGGGCAATCGCATGCAAGCCGACCGGCCCAAGCAATACCTGCCGTTGCAACATAAAACCATTCTCGAACATACGCTGGATAATTTACTGGCTCATCCGCAGATACGCGGCGTGGTGCTGGTTTTGCATCCGCAAGATGAAATTTGGCAGACGCTTGGCTACCAGACTGACAAACCGTTGCTGCTGTGCACGGGCGGCGTTGAGCGACAGCATTCGGTTCTCAATGGTTTGAATCATTTGCAGCAACAATGCTCCTCTGAAGTGCTGGTTTTGATTCATGATGCGGTTCGACCATTTGTCAATCATGCGGAGCTGGATCGGCTAATCGAAAAGGCCGATGAGTGCCCCGGTGGCGCGGTTTTGGCGACTCCGGTTGCTGACACCCTGAAACGGGCTGACGCGCAAGGTGCAATTGAATGCACGCAAGATCGTGCGCAACTATGGCGCGCTTTGACCCCACAGGCTTTCGCTTTGACTGATATTCAGCATGCCTTGCAACAGGCTATGGCTGCGGGACATCAGGTCACCGATGATGCCAGCGCGATGGAACTCGCCGGTTATCACCCTTCGCTGATTGAGTCCAGCCCCATAAATTTCAAGATTACAACGCCTGCTGATCTGGTGCTGGCAAAACTCTTGATCCGGGAGAAAGAATGGATTCAATATTGAATGGAATATTAATAACTGCTAATATTCGCTGAATCTCAAATTATAAATTCTGTAAAGTTGGATGCGCCAATTCGGGTATCTTGTTAAACTTTTCAGACGATAAACCGCTGAATCCATTTGCATGAGATTGCGGACTAACAAATTTCATTTGGCTCGTTTTACAGTTTCCCCGGGTTTCTATGGGGATGAGCGGTGTAAAACTGGTTACAGTTTCAGATTGCGAGTCTGTTTTCATCGCGATCTGTCAATCGATATTGGACATAATAAATAATGCGGAAAATAAATCCAAAGTCTCTCGCTATCGTTATATCACTCGTGACTTTGCTCGCTGCACTACCATCGTATAGTTGGCAATTGATGACCGTAGAGTCCGCTCGTGTCTCGAGCAAGATCAAAATCGGCGGAACCGTGATTCCTTTCAAAGAAGTCACTCTGGCCGCCCAAATGCCGGGCCGGGTACAGTATATCGCCGGTTCTGAAGGGGATTATTTCCAGAAAGGCAACCTGCTGCTGTCGATCGATGATGATGATCTTGTCGCGCGCCGTCGAGCAGCTCTGGCACAATTGGCCAATGCCGAAACCGCATTGCGCAATGCGCGTGTGCAATACAATCGCGAATTGATTTCACCTCGCACCGAAAGTGTCGGCGCCATGCCCGGAATGGGAATGCCTTCTTTGTTCGATAACCTGTTCACTCGCAATGCCGGCAAGGCGCTGGGCTACGGCAATCCGGATGTTGAGCGGCAAGCGGATCTGTATTCCTCGGGGACCCAGGTGAAAAATGCCGAATCAATGGTGCTCAAGGCGCGCTCTGCGTTGGAAGAACTGGATGCCAAGTTGCGCGATGCCCGGGCAATCGCCCCATTTGACGGCAAACTGGTGCGCAAGATGGTGGAAGAGGGCGATACGGTTCAACCGGGTACGCCGTTGCTGAAGTTCGCTCACACCAAATTTCTGCGAATTCAGGCCGAGATACCAGCTCGGCTGATCTTTGGCCTGAGTAAGGGCAGTCTGGTCGACGTCGAGCTGGATATCAATAATATCCAAACCAAGGCGCGTGTCGCGCAGATCTACCCGGTTGCCGATCAGCAAAAACATACCGTGACGGTAAAATTCGACTTACCCGAAGGGACTCCGGGCGGACCGGGTCTGTACGCCGAAGTCACGATCGAAGACACGACTTCAACCAGTAAACCGGTACCGGTGATTCCAAAAGATGCCGTGCTGTATCGCGGAAGCCTGCCCAGTGTGTTCATTCTGGATCAAAAAAACAAAGCCAGCATGCGACTGGTTCGGCTCGGAGCCGATTACGATACCGAGCGGGTTACGGTACTGGCTGGCATTAACGAAGGGGACCGGATCATCAGCGCACCACCAAAGAATATTAAATCAGGCTGGACTCCAGAGATCCAGAATCAGCCCGGCGCCAATTGAGCCCGGCAAAGGCCTTGCCGGTGAATTTTATCATCCTCGATCGGGGTTTACCGAGTTGTCCATGAACCGAAACGAAAAGCTGCAATGACAGAACAATCCAACGCTGAAAACCATAAGCAAAAATCGCTGGGAATCGCGGGTGGTCTGGCCAAAGCCTTCATCCACTCTCCGTTGACCCCGATGTTGCTGATTGCCTGTTTTATTCTCGGCATCATGGGCGTAATTTTTACCCCGCGCCAGGAAGACCCGCAGATATCGGTACCGATGGTCGATATTTTTCTGCGCTACAATGGTGCGTCGGCCCAGCAGGTTTCCAAGCTGGCGACAGAACCGCTGGAGCGCATGCTCGATGAAATCAGTGGTGTCGACCACGTTTATTCAGCCGCGATGCGCGGCAAGGGTATCGTGACAGTTCAATTTGACGTCGGCGAAGAACTGGGGCCTTCGCTGGTCAAGCTATATGACAAGGTTTCCTCCAATATGGACAAGATTCCGCCCGGCGTCGATCAGCCCCTGATCAAACCCAAAGGTGTGGATGATGTACCGGTGGTGACTTTTACCCTGTGGTCGAATGACGTCGATGACTCCGTAATACGTCTGGTTGCGCTGGATGTCCTGCAAGCGATTTCCACGGTCGAGAATACCAGCCAGGGCTTTATCGTCGGAGGTCGACAGGACCAGCTCAGAATCGAGGTATTACCGGAAAAGCTGTCCGGCTACGATATCAGCCTCGACCAGATTGCCAACACCATTAATACCGCCAACAGTGAACTGGGCCTGGGACAGATAGAAACTTCCAACCAGTCTTCGCCGGTGTTTACCGGATCCTTTTTGAAAACGCCGCAAGATGTCGAAAGTCTGGTGGTCACGATCCAGGATGGTTCGCCGGTCTATGTGCGTGATGTGGCCCGGGTGACAGCAGGACCGGCCGATACCAATTCGATTGTCCAATACTACACCTCAGATAAGCATTTACCGGAAGGCGCTGAAGAAGCCCATGGCGCCTCAGCTGTGACCATCGCGATCGCCAAGAAGCAAGGCTCCAACGGGGTCGAGGTCGCAAAAAATGTGCAGCAAATGGTGCAGAGCCTGCACGGTTCGATTATCCCGGACAATATCCACATCGCCGTCACCCGTGACTATGGTAAGTCGGCCAAGAACAAAGTCAACGGTTTGATCCTGAAACTGTTTATTGCAACCGGTATCGTGGTCGTGCTGATCTGGATGGCGCTGAATTTCCGCTGGGAACCGGCGGTTGTAGTCATGATCGTAATTCCGGTGGTTATCTTGTCCACCGTTTTTTATGCGTTGCTGACCGGTTACACCATTGACCGGGTCAGTCTGTTCGCGTTGATATTTTCCATCGGCATTCTGGTCGATGACGCTATCGTGGTAGTTGAAAATATTTATCGACGCTGGCTGATGGATGAAAGTATGGATACCTCGGTCGCCATCGATGCGGTGCGCGAAGTGGGTAATCCGACTATCCTGGCGACCTTTACCGTCATCGCGGCATTGCTGCCAATGGGTTTTGTGCGTGGCATGATGGGGCCTTACATGGAACCGATCCCGTCGCTTGGCTCTTTTGCCATGCTGTTTTCGGTTTTCGCTGCCTTTATCTTTACCCCGTGGCTGGCTATGCGGATCAAGCCTTCGATGGAAAAACTGAAGGAAATGGAAGAATCCGAACACAAACAAAATGAATGGCTGGGTCGACTGTTTCGCAAGATTCTGATTCCCCTGATTACCAGCAAGGTCAAGGGCCGCTTGTTTTTGCTCAGCCTGTTTGTCATTTTCTTTTTATCGATTGCACTGTTTTACACGAAAAGCGTACCGGTCAAGATGCTGCCGCTCGATAACAAGGCGGAATTCAATGTCGTGGTAAATATGAAGGAAGGCACGGCCTTGCCGGTGACCGCGAATATTGTCAATCAATTATCCGAAACCATGCTGGAGGTCGAGGAAGTCACGGCGCTGCAAACCTATGTTGGCGCGGCATCCCCGTTTAATTTCAATGGTCTGGTGCGGCACTATTATCTGCGACAGGAACCCTGGGAAGCGGATATTCAGGTTCAGCTTCTAGACAAGAAACAACGTCACCGTAGCAGTCACGCCATTGCTGAAGATGTGCGCAAGCGTTTGCTCAAGGTAATCGAAGGCAATGATCTGGTGCGGATTCAGGTAGTCGAAATGCCGCCGGGTCCTCCTGTATTGCAATCGGTCGTGGCCGAAGTTTACGGGCCGGATGCCGAAATCCGTCGTCAGGTTGCGCGGGATCTGGAGAAAATGTTTGAGGCATCCCCCGATATTACTGATGTGGACACCCTGATGGCTGAGCCTTATAAGGTCTGGCGCTTTGATGTCGATACCGAGAAGGCGGTTCGAGGCGGTATTTCGGTAGATACCATCAACCGTACTTTGCAAATGTCGCTGGGGGGCTATGTGCTCGGTGATGTCAAGGATGGCCAAAAGCTGGAACCCACCTATATCGTATTGCAAGTACCCTTCTATGTTCGTGCAGATTTGACCCGCTTGAAAGAAATGCCGGTGCCCAGTCAATTTGGTGGTACCGTACCGCTGGGAGAACTGGGTGATTTTCGTCAGTTTGACCAGGAAGCTGTCATTTACCACAAGGATCTAAGACCGGTCGAATATGTCACGGGCGAAACCATCGGTCGGTTGGGTGCGCCGATTTATGGCATGTTCGATGTCATCGACCAGTTGCAGGATTATGTGGCACCCGATGGCGTTACGCTGGAAGGCACCTGGACCGGACCACCGGAAACCAATTCGGTGTCTGGCTTTGAATGGGCGGGAGAGTGGACCGTGACCTACGAAACCTTCCGCGATATGGGGATGGCTTTTGGGGCTGCCATCATTCTCATCTACATGCTGGTAGTGATGGAGTTCGGCAATTTCAGTCTGCCTGCTGTCATCATGGCGCCGATCCCTCTGACGCTGGTTGGTATCATACCGGGGCACTGGTTATTCGGCGCAGAGTTCACTGCGACCTCAATGATCGGATTTATCGCGCTGGCCGGAATCATTGTGCGTAACTCAATATTGTTGGTCGATTTTACCAAGCGGGAAGTCGAAGAAGGTCGACCGGTTACGGACTCCGTTTTGCTGGCCTGCAAGGCCCGGACCCGGCCCATCGTGGTTACCGCATTGGCGCTGGTTGGTGGTTCCGGCGTCATCATCTTTGATCCGATTTTCAAGGGTATGGCGATTTCTCTGGCGTTCGGAGTGCTGGTTTCGACCGTATTGACACTCGTTATCATTCCGCTGGGCGCAATAACGGTGCGAAAATCCTTTGCCAAAAAAGAGATCGATGAGAGTGGTGCTGCCATTTATCAGGAATTGCCCTACGATCCGATTCTCGAAGGCGACTACGAAACCGGGCCGGGAAATCATGGCGATCGAGATGCCGATAAGGAAAAAGGGTTGCTTGACTACATCGCAACTGCGCTGGAATTTTTCTGGATATTTATTTTTTCGATGGCGCTGGCATTCCGCGATTTTATTCGAGATCTTTTGCGAAGCCTGTATCGATTGATGACTCGAAAGAGAGGATCTGAAACGGTTGCGCCGGCCTCGACGCCGCCTTCCACGCCTGCGCCCGCATCGGCACCGGTTTCTACTGTACCGCCGGTTTCGCAGCCAGTAGATGAGACCCGCGCTGCGGAAGAGGGGGACAATCAGTCCGCGTCTGCGGACGATGCAGCGCAAATAGATCCAGAACCTGCAGAGCCGTCCGCCGCTTCAGCGCAGTCCGATTCCGCCGATTCCGGGCAAACTCGAAACAAGCCCGTTACGGGTGTTAACAACCGTCAGGTTGATGAGCAGAAGAAAGATCGGAAAAAGACGGCCAAGGGTCAGCAAGCCGATCAAGAAGAACCGGTAAAAAAGGCAGGAGCCAAAAAAGCGCCGACTAATCAAGCAACAGCCAAAAAAGCTCCCAAAAAAGTACTAGCAAAAAAAGCTTCCGTTAAAAAAGACGGCGGTAAACAGCCGGCAGCTTCTCGCACTGGCAAGACAGGAACTACCAAAAAACCGGCGAGAAGGGGCATCCGGCTGAAACCTGATATTGACGATGATTAAGAGAAAAGCAAATAAATTGTCGATAAACCGTATCCTCCAGAGGTTCGGTGTAATCTGCGTTCTATTGCCGGTCTCGACAATGGCTGCCGACTATATTCCACCACCGGCCGGGCCGTATAAACCGGTTTCGGATTTGTACAATGAAACACAAGCCGCGGTTGATGAAAGTGGTCAGGTTTATCGTTTTCCAAGTGAAGACATGATTCGCCTGGAACAGGAAAAAGTGAATAACTCGGCAGCAGAGCCCGGGAAGATTTTCCGTGACAATGCGCAGAATCAGGTGCCTTTAACGGAACCGGTCAACCTCTATACCCAACCCCGAAAAGCCAGCGAAACTGCAGCGAAGCGTCCGTTTGCCGCCGCGCCGGCCCAGACCGGTCCATCGGCTGGTTTTTATACTGCAAACCCATGGGCGGCTGGTTCCAGTGCAATCCCTCCCGCTTCTTCACAATCCGGCTGGTCGGGATATTCGCAGGGTTATTCCGGCTATTCTTATGCGCCGCCTTATCCATATACCTATGACTATCGTAATGCACCTGGCAATCAAGGCTATATGCCTTACGCCAACATGCCGTCGCCCTGGTCGATGATGCCCATGCAATCCTTTTTTCCAGGTAACTAATAATGATGAAACTCGTAATCAGTTTTGCATTGCTTTTGATGTCATCCAGCATTCTGGCAGATGCCAGTGTGCAATTGCAAAATGCCGACAAGAGTTTTTTGTTGAACGCACCCGGCACTTTATCCGGAGTGGTAAAAAACAATATGCGGAATCAGACACATATTCCAAAATCAAAAGCTCAGGGAGATCGTAAAGTGGCGACTCCTTCAACCCTCCGGGAATCAAAAACCGGCTCCCAAACTGCCTCTTCGACACGGTTTGCACCGGTACCCCGGTTTCCACCTCAAGAGCAGCCGAGATACCGCTATCCACAAAATAATGAGCCGAAAATTCGCCAGTTCGGCCAATTCAATGGTCAAAATAATCCATGGTTTGACCGGTCATTAAATTCTGCAGAGCAGCAGCGGAATACGCCTTCGCATCCGATCACCAACCCCTGGCAACTGGGCGGCATGCCACCACTGACCGACATGATTGATTTACCGCAGGGAGGGGGGCGTAGTCCCTACTATGGTCCGGGATATGGTGGTTACGGGCAGGGTAGTTCGCTGTACCCGGATTATCCGGATGGGATCTACCGTGATACGAACCCCGCACTGATGGGCTTTCCCTCGTCTGGCGGATTTCTGCCCGGTTTTGATGGGAATAACTTTCCGTTCCCGATTTCTCCTTTTGGCATGTTCTGATCATGATTCGCTCAACCTGGATATTGCTGACCATTCTGGCCTTGTCGTGGACGCCGGCTCGGGCGCTGCAATTTAGCGCCAATGCCGTTATGTCTTCACCGGATAATGCCGATGTTTCAACCTTCCTGTATTACTCAAATGGGCGTATCCGAAAAGAATTTTTCTATTACGGTGAGCCAGTTGTACAGATTCTCGATGCCAATCAGCACAAGAGCCTGATGTGTTTTACCGAGCAGAAACTGTGTTACCAAAACACATCGATGGAAGAAATCCACATTGGTATCGAAAATGCCATGACAGAAGCCTGTAACCATAACCCGTCGATTAAATGTGAGAACCTGGGTGAGGAATCACTCGACAAACGAAAAGTAATCAAATGGAAAATTGTCTCGGGAAAGGGTAAGAAGGCTTCTATCTCTTATTTGTGGATGGATCAGGAATTGAATATTCCGATTCGCCAGGAATTATCCAACGGCACTCGTATTGAATTGAAATGGATGGGTCGGGAAAAGCTGGACCA
>JANTFI010000048.1 GCA_024763505.1 Gammaproteobacteria bacterium | reverse complement strand
TGAAGCACTCGAATCTGACAGCATGACTAAAACTGAATTAACCACTAAATTAACTGAAGCCAAACGAATGATAGACGATATTTCAAGTGAGTCGTATATCGATAGATTAAAAGGCACCCTGGGAGCGGACTGGGTACATCAATAAAAAAGTCTTACTTATATTTTGATGAAGTTATGCTTCTGGCAGGTGACAATATACCCGCAAAAGAATCGATGGAACGGCTCAGCGCACGTGGCATTGAGATTGCGATCGATGACTTTGGCACTGGCTACTCGTCGCTGAGCTATCTGAAAAACCTGCCGATCAATAGCCTCAAGGTTGACCGGGCCTTCATCAAGGATATCCAGAACGATGAGAATGATCAGCAAATCGTCAAAACCCTGATCGCCATGGCACATTCGCTGGAAATGTCGGTGATCGCCGAGGGCGTCGAAGAGGAGTCTCAGTTCGACATTCTAAACGGTTATCAGTGCGATGAAATTCAAGGTTACCTGCTGAGCAGGCCTGTTTCTGCTGACGCCTTTTTACAATTGCTGCAGAACGGCCAGCAACATCTACAGGGTTTGCGGGCAAACCAAGCTTAGCAATCGGCTCAATCTGAGAAAATGAAGCTCATCAATCAAAAGCTATAACTTGTTTTATCGAACGGCAGCTATTTTGTAATAAAGTCAAAGCACTTAATTTGTAAGGAGTGCCAGCTTAGGGTCGATTCCAGGCACTCAGTTTGACCACAGATATCGGCTGAAAATTTCCCGGAAAAAATCCCGGCAAAGCATTGTTTTATGCTGCCAGAGCGTGAAATCATTCAGCGCGCTGTTTCAGTGTATTGCCCAGTTCATCGGCCAGTTTGCGCAGTAATTTTTCAGTCGTATTCCAGTCTATGCAGGCGTCGGTTATAGAAACACCGTATTGCATTTCTTCTCGTGGCAGGGTCGAGGGTTGGTTGCCTGCGTTGAGGTGACTTTCCAGCATGATGCCAATGATTGATTGGTTGCCTTCGAGAATCTGGTTTTTGACATCACTGGCGACCAGCGGCTGGCGGGTGTAATCCTTGTTGGAATTACCGTGGCTGCAATCCACTACTAGTGCATTGTTGACGCCGGCATCCTGGATCATTTCTTCGGCCAGTGCGATATGCACCGAGTCGTAATTACAGCTTTTACCACCACGCATGATGATATGGCCATCCGGATTGCCGCTGGTTTTGATCACGGCCACCTGGCCGTTTTCATTGATGCCCATAAATCGGTGCCCGGATGCGGCGGCCTTCAGCGCATCGATGGCGGTGTCGAGGTCACCACGAGTTGAATTCTTGAAGCCAACCGGCATTGACAGGCCACTGGCCATCTCGCGATGGGTTTGTGATTCGGTGGTGCGCGCACCGATCGCTGACCAGCTGAAGAATTCGCCCAGATACTGCGGGCTGATCGGGTCGAGTGCTTCGGTTCCCATCGGTAATTCCATTTCAGCAAAGTCGATCAACAGCTTTCTAGCCTTGTGCAGGCCGGATTCGATGTCGAAACTGCCATTGATTTTCGGGTCATTAATCAAGCCCTTCCAGCCGACGGTGGTGCGCGGTTTTTCGAAATACACGCGCATTACAATGTACAGGCTGTTGCCCAGTTCCAACCGCAGTTTGTTGAGTTTTTCGGCGTATTCTTTCGCGGCATCAACATCGTGAATCGAGCAGGGACCGCACACCACCAGCAGACGATGGTCTCGGTGTTGCACAATATCGGAAATCTCCTGTCGGGATTGCCGAATCTGTTGCAAGGCATGGGCCGAAACCGGCAGTTCTTCACGTAGTGCCTGCGGCGTGATCAGGATTTTTTCCGACGTGATGTGGATATTGTTCAGGCTGTCTTTTAACAAGGGGCTGCGCTCGGTAGAGGGGGAAAACCGGTGATAGTAATTAATTCTGTCGCGCCTGCAACAGTTTACGATAACTTTCATAGCGCCCGGGGTGGATTTCTCCGGCGTCCACACCGGCCAGTACTGCACAGCCGGGTTCATTCAAGTGGCGGCAATTGCTGAATCGACAGGACTGCGCGGCGGCGCGAATCTCGCGAAAACCCTCTGCCAGCGGTTGCTGCGGGTCCAGTACCGGGTTGAATCCGCGCACGCCCGGGGTATCGATCAAGTCGCCACCCAGTGGTAAATGATACAAACGGCTGGTGCGGGTGGTGTGTTTGCCTTCGCGATTGACTTCGGATATCTCGCCGATCGGAATCTCGATCGCCGGCAAAATGGCATGTGTGATCGATGACTTGCCGACGCCCGATACCCCGCTGATGACATTGACCTGATCGCGGCAAAGCTGTTGCAGGGTATCGATGTGCTGGTGATTCTTGATACTGGTGTGAAGAATGCGATAGCCCAGCGGCGCATAGATCGCGTTCAGCCTGAACGGGTCGGAGTCTTGCGGGTCTTGCAAGTCGATTTTATTCAGTACGATCAGGGCTTCGATCGATTGTTGTTCAGCGGAAAGCAGAAACTGGTCGAGCAGAAACAGGTTGGGCGACGGCTCGATCGACAGGCAAATCAGGATCTGGGTGACATTGGCCGCCACGGTCTTGATCTGGCCGAAGCCATCGAGCCGTTGCAGCAGATTATCGCGCGGCATAATGGCGATGATGCTCGGCTCGTGGTTTTGCTGCCGGTACACCACTCGGTCTCCGCAGACGATCACGCCGAGGTTACTGCGCAGCTTGCAAAACAGGTTGTCCGGGTGGTCGGCAGAGTCCTGTTCCGGCTCGACCTCGACTACGCTACCCCGATGAGAAATCACCAGCCCCTGATGGTTGTCTGGGTGATCCAGGTCGACCGTTTGCTGCGCGCGGTCGATGCGTCGCTTTTGCTGTTTGCTTAAACGCCGCGCCATAAAACGGGGTTTGCCAATGAAAGAAAAGATGAATTAAAAATGGTAGTAATTGTTGTTAAGGAATTGCACCACATCATTGACCTCGTCATCAAACCAGGTCAGCCCGAGGTTGTCCTTGCAGAAACGAACCTGTTTACCCAGTTTGGGCAGCGTGGTCACGCGCTTGTTGGTGCGCGTGTAGACGCCGCTGTCGTGGCAGCGCAGACAATTGTTCTGGTGCAGCGTTTCGCCATTTTTAATATCTTGTGCCAGTGCCGGAGAAGACAGCAACAGCATCATCAGTGGGGCGATCAGGTATTTCATGGTGGTCTCCGTCAGTTTTCTCAGTGGGCCTGCAGATGCGCAATGCGGATCGAGGCGGGTGGGTGAGAATCATAAAACATGGAATGAATCGGGTCGGGTGTCAGCGTGCTGGCATTTTCGCGATACATGTTGACCAGCGCAGAGATCAGGCAATTGGCATCGCTTTGCTGTTTTGCGAAATCATCAGCCTCGAATTCATGCTTGCGTGAAAGGGCAGAAAACAACGGGCTGATGAAATAGGTAAACACCGGCAAAATCAGCATGAACAGCAGCAACGCGGTATGGGTGGACGGATGCTCCACACCCATCGAACTGTAAAACCACGGCGATTGCATCAGCCAGGCCAGCAGCGCAAAGCCGCCGAGCGTCATCAGTATCGATAACAACATCGACTTCTTGATGTGATTGCGTTTGAAGTGGCCAAGTTCGTGCGCCAGCACGGCTTCGACCTCGTCTTCACTCAGCGAGTCGAGCAGGGTGTCGTAAAAAACGATGCGCTTGTTATTCCCAAACCCGGTGAAATAGGCATTGCCGTGAGCCGAGCGGCGTGAGCCATCGACCACGAACACGCCCTTGCTTTTGAAGCCGCAGCGATGCAGCAGCGAATCGATACGATTTTTCAATTGCTCGTCATCGAGCGGCGAAAATTTGTTGAATAGCGGCGCGATAAAGACGGGATACGCCCACATTAGCAGCAGCGTAAAGGCGGTCCACAAGCCCCAGGCATACAACCACCAGTAAGCACCAGCCTGATTCATCAGCCATAAAATGGCGGCGATCAATGGCACCCCGATGATCAGCATCAATGCTGCCGATTTCAGTAAATCCATCGCCCAGGTTTTGAAGGTCGTTTTGTTGAAACCGAATTTTTCTTCGATGACAAAGGTCGAATACAGTGAAAATGGCAGGTCGAGCAGGCTCATCAGCATCATCATGCTGACGATGACGGCGATGCCGGTAACCAGTGGGGAAAGACCGAAGCCGGCCCAGAATTGATCGACCGCGTTGAGCCCGCCACCCAGCGTCCAGATCAGCAGCCACAGGGTTTCCCACGCCAGCGTGATGCGGCCGAATTTGAGTTTGGCGATAGAATAGCGTGCCGCTTTTTGGTGTTCCTCGAGCGTAACCTTTTCGGCGAAGGCGGTCGGTACCTGATCTTGATGCTCGCGGATATGGCGAATCTGGCGTTGGTTGAGCCATAGCCGGGTGACGATCGAGGCGGCCAGGAAAACCAGAAAAATCGCGCTGAATGTCTGCATGTCATTTCTTAAAGTGATAGGGGTTGATATAGTTTACTGTAATTGGGCACGAAAATAACTATGGGCGGGTTCCGGCTTTTCAATCGGGGACGGCCTGACATCACATTAACCGCAATCACATTAACTGCAACGAGAGCAATATGACTGTACAAGACAGCAACCTGATCTGGGTCGATCTGGAAATGACCGGGCTGGAGCCGCAGCAGGACCAGATCATTGAAATCGCCACCATTGTTACCGACAAGGATTTGAATATTCTTGAAGAAGGCCCGGTGATCGCCATTCATCAGCCGGATGAAATCATTCTCGGCATGGACGACTGGAATATGCAGCACCACGGAGACTCCGGGCTGATCAAGCGGGTGCAACAAAGCGAATATACGATGCAGCAGGCCGAGCAGGAAACCATCGCGTTCTTGCAGAAATATGTGCCACAGCGCAAATCACCGATGTGTGGCAACAGCATTTGTCAGGATCGTCGTTTCATGGCACGGCTGATGCCCGAACTGGAGGATTATTTCCACTACCGCAATCTCGATGTCAGTACGCTGAAAGAACTGGCGCGGCTGTGGAAGCCCGAGCTGCTGGGTGGTTTTGAAAAGAAAGGCGCGCATCTGGCGCTGGACGACATCCGCGAATCGATCGAAGAGATGGCTTACTATCGTAAGACATTTATCCGGCTTTGATGGCTGACATAAACTCCGAAAGCCATCCTGAAATAAAGTTACGGGATGCGCAAGAGCATGACTTTGATACCATTGTCCGGTCAAACCGGCTGGAACAGCAAAATACCAGCCCCATGGACAGAGACAGGCTGGAAATATTGCGCAAGCTTTCGAGTTACCTCAAGGTGGCCGAGGTGGATCATCAGGTTGCGGGTTTTTTACTCGCGATGGGCGATGACGCTAACTACGAAAACACGAATTTCGAATGGTTTGCAGCGCGGTATCAAAATTTTCTGTACATCGACCGAATCGTTGTTTCCCGAGAGTTTTCCGGAAAGAAAATTGGAAGCTCCCTGTATAGCAATCTTTTTTCAGCTGCCAGAGTGACAAGCACAAAATGGGTGGTTTGTGAGTACAATGTTGTTCCGCTGAATCGAGCATCCAGAGCATTTCATGCGAAAATGGGTTTTACGGAAGTGGGTCAGCAAGCGATTGCAGAAGGCAAGCGCATCTCGTTGCAGGCGAAAGAACTCTTTCCCGAAAAGGCTGCCTGAGTCGGACAGATTTTCTGGTCTCAAACTCCGGCTAGCACTAACTTTTGTAAATCGCTATTCAACAAGAGCGGATTCCAGTTTGTGCATAACCTTTTCAAGTACTTTGCGCTCAGCTACGCTTAAGCTGGAAAGCAAATCCTGTTCTTCCTGCAATACGGCCGGAACGATTCTCCGGTACATTTTCTTTCCTTTGTCCGAAAGACTCAACAGGCTGGAGCGCCTGTCAGTACGATTGTTTTTCTGCAACAGTAGCCCAGCTGCAAGCATTCGGGATATGGCCCGGCTGACCGGCATCTTGTCCATCAAGGTAAACCGGCAGATTTCACTGGCACTGAGGTTTTCCTGTTGCGCCAGTGTCGCCAGCACCCGCCACTCGATGCGGCTCAGGCCAGCGCTATCTTGATAATGCCGCGCAATACGTCGACTGACTCGTTGTTCGACAATGGACAGGCGGTAAGGCAGAAAAGATTTAAGGTCGATCGAAGTCATGGCTGGCGGATCCGGTATTGATTGACAATAGTAACATATGTTACTAGCATGCCAAGATCAATCCCGTCGCGGAGAAACTGATGATCGATATCAAACAGATACATCATGTTGCCTATCGCTGCCATGATGCGCGCCAGACCGTCGAGTTTTACCAGCATTATCTGAACATGGACTTCCTGCTCGCTATTGCCGAAGACCGTGTGCCATCGACTAAACAGCCTGACCCTTATATGCATGTTTTTCTGGATGCCGGGCAGGGGAATATTCTGGCGTTTTTTGAATTGCCGACCCAGCCTGCCATGGGGCGTGACCCGAACACACCGTCGTGGGTGCAACACATCGCCTTCGAACTGGCCGACCGCGAAGCACTAATCGCTGCCAGGCAGGAGCTTGAAGACAAGGGGCTGGAGGTTCTCGGCGTGACCGATCACGGGATTATTCAATCCATTTATTTCTTCGATCCGAACGGTCACCGGCTGGAATTGACCTGTCGCACAGGCACCCCGGAACAATTGCAGCAATTGAAACAGGTTGCACCGACGATGCTCGAAGAATGGTCGCAGACCAAAAAGGCGCCCAAGCATGCGGCCTGGTTGCATCAGCAAGAATTCAGCACAGAAAGCGAATGAAGGAAAACCCATGCTGCAATTGAATGAAACCCATGATACCAGCTTAACCAGCTGGGTGGACTCTGCCAATACGCCCGGTTGTGATTTTCCGATTCAGAATTTACCGATGGCTGTTTTTCGGCGCAAGCATTTAAATGAGAACTTTCGAGCGGGCGTGGCAATAGGGGACAAAGTGCTGGACATGGCGGAGTTGGCCAAGCTCCGGTTGTTCGATGCCGAGGTCAATGCTGCAATACAATGCTGTGCCGGGCCGACGCTGAATCATTACATGGCGTTGGGACAGGAACACTGGTCTGCGGTGCGGCTGAGCCTGTCGCGCGCACTGCGCAGTGGTTCTGCTTTGCAGCCGAAAATCGAACCCTGTCTGCTCGATCAATCGGTAGTGGAATTCACCGTTCCCTGTCGCATCGGTGACTACACGGATTTTTACAGTTCGATCCATCATGCCACCAATGTCGGCAAACTGTTTCGGCCCGATAATCCGTTATTGCCCAATTACAAATGGATCCCGATCGCATATCACGGCCGGTCCTCGTCGATTGAGGTGTCGGGTGTGGATGTGCGTCGCCCTTGTGGCCAACTCAAGCCGGCAGATGCTAAAGCCCCGGTTTTTGCTCCGAGCAAACGGGTGGATTACGAACTCGAAGTCGGTATTTATATCGGCACAGGAAACTCACTCGGTGAGCCGATCCCCATCACCCAGGCCGAGCAGCATGTCTTCGGTTTTTGTTTGTTCAACGATTGGTCGGCGCGTGATATTCAGCCGTGGGAATATGTGCCGCTTGGCCCGTTTCTGGCCAAGAGTTTTGCATCGACTATTTCGCCGTGGATTATCAGCGCAGAGGCTTTGGCCCCTTTTCGTAAACCGTGGACACGTGATCCGGATGATCCAGCGCCGTTGTCGTATCTCGATGATGAAAATATGCGACAGCAGGGCGCCTTCGATATCCAGCTACAAGTGTCTCTGCAAACCGAAGCAATGCGTGCCAGAGGTGAGTCAGCAGTTGTGCTTGGGCAATCCAGTTTTGCTGATTCCTACTGGAGTGTCGCGCAAATGATTGCCCACCACAGCAGCAATGGCTGCAACCTGCAGCCAGGCGATTTTTTTGGTAGTGGCACGCAGTCCGGCGCAGACGATAGCCAGCTGGGTTCCCTGCTCGAATTATCTCGGGGTGGTCAACAGGCCATCACTCTACCCAATGGCGAAACACGCTGTTTTCTCGAGGATGGTGACCGGGTGGTAATGAGTGGTTTTTGTGAAAATGAAAACGCCGTGCGGATCGGTTTTGGTCAGGCACAGGCGGCCTTGCTGCCAGCTGAAAACTGATGGATTTACCGCCTAGTCTGGCATAATCTGTGGTTCCCGATTTGAGGCAGGTAGCGATGAAGAAAATCACAACAGACGATATTACGGTAGTGATTCTGGCCGGCGGGCAGGGGCAGCGCATGGGCGGGCAGGACAAGGGACTGGTCGATTTTGACGGTCGTCCCTTGATCGCTCATGTCATCGAATCGATGCGCGAACAAACTCCCAACATTGTCATCAATGCCAATCGCAATCTCGAGACCTATCGTCAATTCGGTTATCCGGTGATCGAAGATACACTGGATGATTTTCAGGGTCCGCTGGCCGGTATGCTGGCCGCGATGAATTCGGTCGATACGTCCTTTATTCTGACCCTGCCCTGCGATGGCCCCCGGGTTTCGGCTGATTATCTGCCGCGCATGATCGATGCTTGTAATGCACACCGGCAGAAGCAGCCGGAATGCAGTATTGTGGTGGCCACCGATGGGGAGCATGTGCAACCGGTTTACGCGCTGATTGCCACCCGTCTGCACGAAGATTTGCAACAATTTTTACGTAGCGATGAGCGCAAGATCATGCGCTGGTTTCGCCAGCATGTTGTGGTGGAAGTAAAGATTGGCGGTTCTGATATGTTCGCCAATTTCAATTCGCCGGAACAATTGGCGCAAGCACAGGAAGAGGGCAATGGCTGATTCGGCAGGGACAACGCCGGTGATCGGCTTTTCGGCTCGCGCGGGCACTGGCCGAACAACGCTGCTGAAGAAAGTGATCCCGCATTTGCGCGCGCGCGATTTGCGTATCGCCGTGATCAAGCATGCACACGATGATTTCGATGTTGATCATCCGGGCAAGGATAGTTATGAATTGCGCAAGGCGGATGTTTACCAAACCCTGGTGGCATCATCACGACGCAAGGCACTGATCACCGAATTCGAAGCGTTTCAGGCAGAACCGACACTGAGCGATTTGATCGCCGATCTGGATCATGAACATATCGACCTGATTCTGGTCGAGGGTTACTCGGCCGAACATTACGCCAAAATTGAATTACACCGCAGTGGTCTCGACAAGCCATTTCTGTTTCAGCAGGATGAAGACATTATCGCACTGGCGGCTGACCAGCCGGTGGATGTCCGCGACAGTTTGATGCAGCTCGATATGAATAATGCCGAGGCAGTTGCCGATTTTATTTATCATTTGCTGTATGCATAAAATGCCATCAGCAGTCAGAGATGACTGAACCGGGAGAAGACATGAAACTGTACAGTTATTATCGTTCCTCTGCCGCCTATCGGGTGCGCATCGCCTTGCACTTCAAAGGCATCGAGTTTGAGCAACAAGCCGTTAACCTGTTGCAGCAACAGGAAGAAAAAGCGGCTTACCGTGCGGTCAATCCGCAAAAAATGGTGCCAGTGCTGGAGCATGACGGGCAAGTGTTTTTTCAATCGATGGCGATACTGGAATATCTGGAAGAAGTCTTTCCGGATAAGCCGCTGTTACCGCAAGACCCGGCCGAAAAAGCGCGGGTGCGAGCCCTTGCCAATATCATCGCCTGCGATATTCATCCTTTAAACAATTTACGGGTTCTGCGTTACCTGAGCGAACATTATGCTGCAGACGAGAAAGCTGGCGCCGAATGGTATCGGCACTGGATCGAACAGGGCTTTACTGCGTTTGAACAGCATTTGGCCAGTGGTCCTGTCGGTCGATATTGCCAAGGTGATATTCCCGGCATGGCGGATATTCTGCTGATTCCGCAGATTTACAATGCGCGGCGATTTGCAGTGGAGATGAGCCGTTTTCCTTTGATCGAGCAGATCGAGAAAGCCTGCCTGGCTCTGCCACCTTTTATTGCCGCAGCGCCGGAAAACCAGCCGGATGCAATCGGGTAACCTTCCTTGGCTCATGTGGTTGGTTGGAATTACGCAGGTAAAAATCCTGATCAGGTTTATTCGGCTTTTTCTTCTTTCTTTGCGGGCTTATAGGCCTGAGGCCAGAATTCCTGAATCACCGGGCTGCTCTGCGCCAGACTGTGACAGGTGTTGAGCAGCAATTGCGGGTAGGTGGATTCTTCCTGCGTGCCGAATATTTCGGTCGACAGGGTCTGGTAAGCGGTGGTTGCCATCGGGCCGAGCAATTCGGTCAAATGGGTGCAGCCCTGGGTACCTCCCATCAAGCGCTGGGTTTGCTTGCGCCAGCCGCGCGCGATTTGTACACCGATCAGTGACTTGAAAATCTCTGAAATCGAATGGCAGTAATTATAGGGGGCATAGTCGATGCAGGCTTCGGCATCGTGAATCTTCAGGGTTTTGTCGATGGTGATGCGCGCCCACATGTCATGTAATGGCTCGCCTTTCTTGATCAAGCCGCCGCGATGTTGATTGGGAAAATCGAAGGTTTTGGTGTCGACCATATGGCCTTCAATATCATACAGGTCGTCTTCTCGCTTGTAACCTTCGCAGGTAATGACCCGGGTGTGTAATTTTTCCCGGGATACGGATTCTGTTAATGGCATGTCTGGGTTCCGGAGTTACTGGCTGATATGTTCGATATATTTTTCATGGCCGGTCAGGTCGAAATCCATGTGTTCGCCGATAAATTTTATCGGCGTGTCATGATCGGCGAACTTGATCGTGATACCGACGTTGCCGTGGTATTGAACCGGGATTACGACTTCATCGCGGTAAGTGATCTGGTTATCCTTGACGTCGGCACTTTCGACCGTGGCCGGAAATTCGGGAAAATCATCACTGTCGATGGCCAGTTCGCGAATCTGCATGACGCCCTTGCCGTACCAGCGAGTATCCTGTTCGGCATCGTCCATGTTCTTGATAATGATGGCATAATCAATATTGATTCGAGCCTGTTCGCCGTCACTTTCGATGGCGGTGATCTTCATTCCTGGGAACTGCATGGTGCGAAAACTCACTTTTAACTCCTGATTCTGGGCATTACAAATTGAATATTATCATGTTCTAATTCTTCGGGAAGGGTTATAATTAATCGATTCATTCATCACTTGGCGGTGGTTTTGTGCGTAACGATCGGGTGGAAAATGCTGTCGAAGCGATCTGTAATCGTGGCTGTCGCTATGTGAATTCTGTTTTGAGTAACCAGGAAAATCATCAGGATTTCAAGGAGTTGTCAGATCTCAACTCGATGGAGTTGAGCATCGTTTTTCGCGAGCTGGATGCCGTGATGGCAGTTTATTCCCAGAGTGGCGGTTGTGAAATCTGACAAACGATGAAACATTGAGCTGGTAGTTTCCAGGCTTTCGAAAGTTGTCTTTTTCTTTGCTCTGCCTTAATTGACCGGCAATCTGGCACGGATTTCATCACGGTCGTACCACCATTGTTCGGCCACAATTGCATCCAGAATCACTGCCATTTTCGGCAGCAAGCTGTTGATATCATCCAGTTCGTACATCTTGATCCAGGTCTGGATGGTTTTCTCGTCTTCAATGCCGCGATGGCGTTTGGCAACCTGAGCGATAATCTGGTTGGTCAGAAAAGTCAGGTTTTGGTGCGTTTTTTCATCGCTGCGGGTCTCTGCCAGATAGTGCGCGAGCATAGCGGCGACGGCGGCGCCATCTGAGTCATCCGGCGTTTCATCGACGATGTGATGCAGCAATTGCACGCTCACAGTCGGGTCGATCGGGAAGGTGACGGCCAGCCAGATGCCATTGCCCAGAGCGATCAGCGAATCGGGCTGATTACTGTTATATATAATGTCGCAGGCATCGACCGCGTGCTGCCAGTCGTCATGCTTGACAAAGGTGTCGAAGGTTTGTCTGGCCCAGTCATGGGCTTCCTTTAATTGGTCCAGCCCGAGATAACATTCGGCAATATCCAGTTTCAGGCGGGCCTTTTCCAGCTCGTCGGCATCTGCAGGCAAGGCATTGAAATGTTGCAGATACTGGTCGAGGTTTTGTTGCAGGGTTTGTTCCTGCGGTGTGACTTCGAGAACCGGGTTGTCGTCGATCTGCAAGCCGTGAAACGGCGATTCCGTGTTGCTCATGATGCATTTTCCTCGTCTTGATAGCCTTCGGTATGGGTGTCCAGTATTAATTTCAGCACGGGCCAGAATGGTACGGCTCGTTGGTCGGTGTTTTTCAGTACGTTCAAGAAGTCCATCAAATTCCCTACGCCGGGTTGATATTCGCCTGCCTTGATAGCTGTTAGTAAACGGTTCAGGCCAACTTCGAGCGGGTCTACAATAAATTCAGCGCCGCCCATGAATTCTTCGTCGTATTCAATGGCAGCACGTAGGTCGAACACTTCATCAAGCGCCTGATTGACCAGGTAGACCAACTCTTCTTGCGAGCGAGCGCGGTTTCGTGGTGCCATGATGTTTTTCCCCGTCAAAATGCAAAGGCGCGTATTATCACACTGAAGTGGTTGTTAATAAAGGCAGATTCAGTGCAGTTAAGGTTCTGGCCTGAGCTTGGAAATATCCGCTACTACCGCTAAAGTATGTTGTTCTCGAGCCGATACTAACCGCAGGGTAAAGATCAGTGTTAACACGGGTTGAGAATCGATTGTTGTATTATTTTTATAAAACTGAAGGAAGCTGAATATGGATCTGGCCTCGCTAATAGGCATCATTTCGGGAATCGGGTTGATAGTGGCAGCGATCTTTCTGGGCGGCGAAGTACATAATTTTGTCAATGTGCAAGGTTTGATGATCGTACTTGGCGGAACCATGGCAGCAACGTTGCTGACCTTTCAGTTCAAGGATGTGTTGAACGCTTTCAAGAGTGCTTATTTCGTTTTTACGTCACCCAAGCAGGATTCTCAGGAATTAATCAACACCATGATCAAGCTTGGCACGATCAGCCGCCGCAAAGGCTTGCTCAGTCTGGCGGAAGTGAAAACCAATTCTCCCTTTCTTAAACGGGTTTGTATGTTGATCGCGGATGCAGCCGATGAAGAAACCCTGCGTTCGGCCATGCGTACCGAGATAGAGTCGATGCAAATGCGCCATTACATCGTTCAGGATGTATTCCGCAAGATGGCTTTGTATGCTCCGTCATTTGGTATGCTGGGAACCCTGATCGGCCTGATCCAGATGCTGTCGCTACTGGCCAGCCCCGAAAATCTGGGTCCGGCGATGGCGGTCGCGCTGTTGACCACGTTTTATGGGTCATTGCTGGCTACGGTCATTTTTTTGCCGATCGCCGGAAAATTGCGTTCGCGCACCATTATCGAAGTCATGAATTTTGAAATCATCTTCCAGGGGGCAGTCAGTATTTTGCAGGATAACAATCCCTTATCCGTGTATGAAAAGTTGTCTTCGTTTGTGCCGGCCAAACAACGTAAGCCGATGCAGAAACTCAGTGAACGAACCATGAAATGAGGTTGTCATGAGTGAATTTAATATGCTGGAGCAGTTCGAGCAGGAAGAAAACAACAATAGCTGGATCGTGACTTTTGCCGACATGATGACGCTGATTCTGGTGTTTTTCATTCTTCTTTATACGCTGGCGGATTTTGAAGACAAGGCTTTTCGCGCCCAGATCGCTGAAGTCGAAGTGATTGACGGCGATGGCAAACAAGTCAGTGTGATCGACTATGCCACCAGATCCGGGCGTGACCCGGAACCGCTGAAAGTGGTAGAAGACATGCTCGGACTAAACCCGTCTCCGGATGTCATCCAGACGGAAGAGCCGCAAATCTTTAATGATATTGCGAGCATGGTGGATTACACCGATGCGCGCGAAGAAGTTTCGCTACAGTTGGACGGTGATCAGATCAACCTGAGTATTGATGGGCGATTTCTGTTCGATTCGGGCAAGTCGAATCTGAAGGATAGCGCAAAGGTGATCTTCAGCAATCTGGCGCAAATTTTTCGCGATCACCCGGATTATCAAATCGCCATCCGGGGACACACTGATGACCTGGATATCGACACCGAGCAATTTCCTTCCAACTGGGAATTATCAGCTGTGCGCGCGACCACAGTATTACGCTATTTTATCGAGCAGGGGATTGACCCGGAGCGCATGAGTGCGACCGGCTATGCTGATTTTCTTCCTCTGGTGCCGAATGATTCGCCTGAAAACCGGGCAAGAAACAGGAGGGTCGAATTTGTTCTGGAAAAGAAAGAAAGCGAGTGATATTGAAATTCCCGGAGACCAGGAAGACCATCGCAAAGCCTATCGAATCCGCCCTCGAACGGATAAGCCGATCGCACTCAAGATTGCCGGCAACACATACTATCTGGTCAATATCAGCGGGAATGGCTGTTGTTTTCGAAGTACCCGTTTCAAGGAGGGTGCGAGCGTTGCGGGCGTCCTGACGATTCCCAAAGATGATCTGGTATTCCCGGTTTCTATACGGATTATTTCGCGTCAGCGTGACTTGTGCCGATGTCAATTCACCAAGATTTCTGCTGTTGCCGAAGAAATGATCCATGCCTATGTGCTTGAGGTACAAAAGAAACAGATACGCAAGCAATGAACCGACTGCCTGAAGGCATTTCAGAGCAGATGAGTGGATTGATTTTCGATAGGTTATCAACCATAATCTTATACCAAATCGATTTGGTATTACCGACGTCCACCCCGTTTATAGATTCAGGATTCTATTTTGATCAAGCAACGCACACTGAAAAATGTGATTCGCGCCATGGGCGTGGGTTTGCATACCGGCAAGAAAGTTTACCTGACCCTGCGCCCTGCACCTGTTGACAGCGGGATACGATTTCGTCGCGTCGATATGGATGAACCGGTCGAAATCCTGGCTCGTCCCGAAAATGTGGGTGATACTAAGCTGTCGACTACGCTGCTGCAAAATGGCGCAAGAATCTCAACGGTCGAGCATTTGTTATCGGCCATGGCTGGTTTGGGCATCGATAATGCCTATATCGACCTGAGTGCAGAAGAAGTACCGATTATGGATGGCAGTGCCGGCCCATTTGTTTTTTTGATTCAATCTGCCGGTATCGTCAATCAGTCGGCTCCCAAGAAGTTCATTCGTATCAAGAAATCGGTTCGCGTGGAAGATGGTGACAAGTGGGTCGAATTCAAGCCGTTTGACGGATTCAAGGTGCGTTTTGAAATCGATTTTGATCACCCGCTGTTCACTGCCGAAAAACAAACCTGTGAAGTCAATTTTTCAACCACATCCTTTGTCAAGGAAGTCAGCCGGGCCAGAACCTTTGGGTTTCAAAAGGATATCGAGCATTTGCGCAAGAATAATCTGATTCTCGGTGGCAGCCAGGAAAATGCGATTGTGCTGGATGACTATCGAGTCCTGAATGAAGATGGCCTGCGCTACGATAACGAATTCGTTAAACACAAGATACTTGATTCTATAGGCGATCTGTATTTGCTCGGGCATAGTCTGATCGGCGAGTTTTCGGGTTACAAATCCGGTCATGAATTGAATAACCGCCTGCTATTGGCCTTGATGGCGGACGAGCAAGCCTTCGAAGAGGTGATCTTTGAAGACAGTTCGGATGCACCGATTTCTTACGCCCAACCGGTTGCAGCGGTGTAACCGGAGGTTATTGCAGTGAATATTATTTTCCTGTCTGCCAATAAAGGAACTTTATGTAGTATCGGTTTATGCAAAACCTACCATTATCTTTTTTTTCTGCTGGTGATCATTGGTCTGTTTTTCGTAGCCGGTTTTGTTGGCTATCAATTCGCCAGCCGGCCTGACCAAAAACTGTCAGTGTCCGAGTGGACGCAAACCATCCATCAGCAACAGTTGGCCTTGAATGGGTTGAAGCAAGAGTCGGATGCTAGTATCGAAGCCTTGTCGTCGCGTATTGGTTTGCTACAGGCTCATGTCAATCGTCTGGATGCCCTTGGGCAGAAATTGATACAGATGGCCAAGATCGAAAAAGAAGAGTTTGACTTTTCTCAGGAGCCGGCCGTGGGTGGCCCTGAAACGCTTCCAAAAGCACAGAATGATACGACCTTGCATCAAGCGATCGAGCAGTTATCACAAGAGTTACAGAGTCGTGAAAACCAGTTACTGGTTCTGGAAAACCTGATGATGAGCCGTAATCTTCAAAAAGAAGTGCAGCCCAGTGGCCGTCCAATCGTAAAAGGTTGGTTATCTTCTTATTACGGAATGCGCACACACCCGATTTCTGGCAAACGCGAAATGCACAAGGGAGTCGACTTCGCATCTACCATGCACGCTCCTGTAATTGCAGTCGCCAAAGGTGTGGTAACCTTTGCAGGTACCAAATATGGCTATGGCAAGGTGGTTGATATCAATCATGGTAATGGTTACGTTACCCGCTATGCGCATAATTCTGCTTTACTGGTTTCGGTTGGTGACACCATCGAAAAAGGGTTCCAGATAGCCGAAGTGGGTTCATCCGGTCGCTCGACCGGCCCACATGTTCATTTTGAAGTGCTGAAAAATGGACGTCAGGTGAATCCGATCAAATTCATCCGTACCGCCAGTAACTGATATAGTTCATTCCGGTTTCAATCTGAAATCCGGATGAGTCTTTGCTCTTTCTTCGCATTTTGTACGCTTCCTCTCCTCCTTTCTCGCCACGTGTTTGATAATTTAACGATACCAACACTTTCGGCCTTGATTTATAATGCTTCGGTTCCATTTAGTAGCTTTAATCCACCCTAACTTTTAGCACCCCAAATCACATGCTGTCAAAAACCCTGAGAAAGATATTCGGTTCCCGTAATGACCGGATCATTAAAAAACTGCGCCAGACAGTTCATCAAATCAATGCACTCGAACCTGAGATGCAACAGCTCTCTGATCAGGAATTGACAGCCAAAACCGAGGGGTTCAAGCAGCGCTACCAGCAGGGTGAAACACTGGAAGACCTTCTGGTCGAAGCCTTCGCGGTATGTCGAGAGGCATCTCATCGCGTACTGGGGATGCGTCACTATGATGTACAGCTTATTGGCGGCATGATTCTGAATAATAACCAGATTACCGAAATGAAAACCGGCGAGGGTAAAACGCTGGTAGCTACTCTGGCGGCTTACCTGAATGCGCTCAGTGGCGATGGCGTGCATGTGGTGACGGTGAATGATTATCTTGCTGAACGCGACAGCCAGTGGATGAGCAAACTGTATAACTTTCTCGGGCTGAGTGTCGGCGTGGTACTTAGCACCAAGGATTACGATCAAAAGCGTGAAGCCTATGCTGCTGATATTACCTATGGCACCAATAACCAGTTTGGCTTCGATTATATGCATGACAATCTGGCGTTTTCTCTCGAAGAACGTGTGCAGCGGGGGCTGAACTTTGCCGTCATCGATGAAGTAGACTCGATCCTGATCGATGAAGCGCGTACGCCGCTGATTATTTCCGGGCAATCCAGCGACAGTTCCGAACTCTATACCAAGGTCAATGTTCTGATCCCGAAACTGGTGCCGGTGGAAAAAGAAGACGGTCCTGGTGATTACACGATTGATGAGAAATCCAAACAGGTTTTCCTGACCGAAGATGGACATGAAAATGCCGAACGCCTGTTGGTGGAAGCCGGGCTGCTGAATGAAGGTGAAAGTCTCTACGATTCCTCCAATATCGCCTTGATTCATCACTTGAATGCCGCACTGCGGGCGCATGCGATTTATCAGAAAGATGTCGATTATATCGTGCAAAACGGCGAGATCATTATCGTCGATGAATTCACCGGCCGTACCATGCCCGGACGTCGCTGGTCGGAAGGTCTGCATCAGGCGGTCGAAGCCAAGGAAGGTGTACCGATTCAAAGTGAAAATCAGACCATCGCCTCAATTACCTTCCAGAATTATTTTCGCATGTATAAAAAGCTGTCGGGCATGACCGGAACCGCCGACACCGAGGCATTTGAATTCCAGCAGATTTACGGGCTGGAGGTCGTGGTTGTACCGACGGCCAAGCCAATGATTCGCGATGACAAGGGCGATCTGGTTTATCTCACTGCCAAGGAAAAATACCAGGCGGTGATTGATGATATTCAGGATTGCGTCTCGCGCAAGCAACCGGTACTGGTGGGCACCACATCGGTTGAAGTGTCGGAATATCTGTCCGAACTGCTGAAAAAGAAGAAGATTAAGCACGAGATTCTCAACGCCAAGCAGCATGAGCGCGAAGCGGGCATCATCGCCGATGCGGGTCTACCTGGTGCGGTCACCATAGCAACCAACATGGCGGGTCGTGGTACCGACATCGTGCTGGGCGGCAATTATGATTTCCATCTGGCTGCCATTCCGCAAGATCAGATAGAGAAGCGTGAAGCCTTCCGCGGTGAGTGGGAGAGCCGGCACGAACAGGTTTTGCAAGCCGGTGGCTTGCATATCATCGGAACTGAGCGGCACGAGTCCCGCCGTATCGATAACCAGTTGCGTGGCCGGGCCGGACGTCAAGGAGATCCGGGTTCTTCCCGTTTCTATCTGTCGATGGAAGATACCTTGATGCGCATCTTCGCCTCCGAAAAGGTCGCAGGGTTGATGCAAAAGCTGGGTATGGAAGAAGGCGAGGCGATCGAGCATCCGTGGGTGACCAAAGCCATCGAAAATGCCCAGCGCAAGGTCGAAGCGCACAACTTCGATATTCGCAAACACTTGCTGGAATATGACGATGTTGCTAACGATCAGCGCAAGGTGATCTATCAGCAACGCGACGATTTACTGCATGCCGACAGCATTGAAGAAGCCGTCAAGGAAATGCGGCTGGATGTGATGGGCAATCTGTTTCGTCAATATGTACCGCTTGGCAGCATCGATGAGCAGTGGGATATCGAGGGTTTGACCGAAGTATTGAAGTTCGAATTCGGCGAAGAGCTACCGATTCAGCAATGGATCGATGAGGATGATCAACTCGATGATGAAGGCATACTCGACAAGATCTGCGAATTTTTTGAGCAAGCCTATGCCAGCAAGGTGGAACTGGTGGGAGCCGAAGTCGCGCGCCGTTATGAAAAGGAAATCATGCTGGTCGTGCTCGATCGACACTGGAAAGATCATCTGGCGGCGATGGATTATTTACGCCAGAGCATTGGCTTGCGTGGCTACGCACAGAAAAACCCGGTACAGGAATTCAAGCGGGAATCCTTTGAAATGTTTTCCACCATGCTGGAAAACATCAAGGTTGAAGCGATTACCATCCTGACCCGCATTCAAGTGCAAAGTGC